>JBBSVA010000178.1:0-5539 GCA_038233915.1 Mycobacteriales bacterium
CTCCCAGCACGCCGACCGGCTGGCCGCGCTGATGATCACCTACCCGTCCACGCACGGGGTCTTCGAGACCGCGGTCGGCGACATCTGCGCCGCGGTGCACGACGCCGGCGGTCAGGTCTATGTCGACGGCGCGAACCTCAACGCGCTGGTCGGGCTGGCCCGGCCGGGCCGGTTCGGGTCCGATGTCTCCCACCTGAACCTGCACAAGACGTTCTGCATCCCGCACGGCGGCGGTGGCCCCGGGGTGGGTCCGATCGGCGTCGGTGCGCACCTGGTGCCGTTCCTGCCCGGCCACCCGCTGGTCGAGACCGGTGGCACCGGGCCGGCCGTGTCCGGGGCGCCCTTCGGCTCGGCCGGCATTCTGCCGATCTCCTGGGCCTACCTGCGGCTAATGGGCCCCGACGGGCTGACCCGGGCCACCGAGCACGCCATCCTGGCCGCCAACTACGTCGCCGCCCGGCTGCGCGAGCACTTCCCGGTGCTCTACACCGGCGCCGACGGCCTGGTCGCGCACGAGTGCATCCTGGACATCCGGCCGATCACCAAGGCCACCGGCGTGACCAACGACGACATCGCCAAGCGGCTGGTCGACTACGGCTTCCACGCCCCGACGATGAGCTTCCCGGTCGCCGGCACGCTGATGGTCGAGCCGACCGAGAGCGAGGACAAGGCCGAGCTGGACCGGTTCGTCGACGCCATGGTCGCCATCCGCGGCGAGATCGCCCGGGTCGAGTCCGGCGAGTTCGACACGACCGACAACCCGCTGCGCAACGCCCCGCACACGCTCGCCATGCTGGCCCGCGACTGGGACAAGCCCTACTCGCGGGAGACCGCCGTCTACCCGGTGCCGGGCCTGGTCGGCCGGTCCTACCTGTCCCCGGTGCGTCGGATCGACGGTGCCTACGGCGACCGGAACCTGGTGTGCTCCTGTCCGTCCCCGGAGGCGTTCGAGGACGTCGAGCCGGCCCCGCCGGTCGGGTCCGTACCCCAGGCCGAGGGCGACCCGGACGGCGTCGGCACGGTGCGCGAGGTCGTCGCCCAGGCCTGAGCCGCACGGGCCCCGCCGTCCAGGGATCCTGCGTCGCTGCAGGGCGGTAGGACCCCTGGACGGTGACAGCGGCCCGGCTCAGCCCTGGGCGTCGGCCATCCAGGCCAGCAGCTCGTCGCCGTCGGTCGGCAGCCCGTCCGACAGCACCCGCACCGCGCCGTCGGTGACCAGCAGGTCGTCCTCGATCCGCACCGCCAGCCCGCGCAGCTCGTCGGGCACGGTGCGGTCGTTGACCTGGAAGTAGAGGCCGGGCTCCACGGTCAGGCAGTGCCCGGGCCGCAGCGTCGTCGTCAGGTACTCGGCACCGTCCAGGCGGGCGCAGTCGTGCACGTCCAGGCCGAGCAGGTGGCTGGTCGAGTGCAGCGTGTACCGCCGGTGCGCGCCCGCGCCGGGGCGGGCCGGATCGGGATGCAGGGCATCGTCGGCGGACCAGGAGATCACGTCCCAGCGGTGCAGGTGGTCGGCCAGCACCCACTGCGCAGCGGCGTGCGCGGCCAGGAAGGCGTTCCCGGCCCGGACCTCGGACAGCCCGGCCAGGTGCGCCTCCCGGACGGCGTCGTAGACCCGCCGCTGCACCGGTGTCCAGCTACCCGACACCGGCATCGTGCGGGTGACGTCGGCGGTGTACAGCGACGTCGTCTCCACGCCCATGTCGGCCAGCAGCAGCTGCCCGGCGGTGATCGTGCCGTCGACCGGGGCCCAGTGCAGCGAGGTGCCGTTCGCGCCGGCCGCCACGATGGAGGAGTAGCCGACGTCGTTGCCCTCCAGCCGGGCCCGCCGCCAGAAGGTGCCCTCCAGCCAGCGCTCGCCACGTCGTCCGTCGCCGGCGAGCAATCCGGGCAGCTCGCGGACGACGTCGGCGAACCCGCGGGCGGTGGCCACGCACGCCTCGGCCAGCCGGTCGACCTCCCAGGCGTCCTTGACCGCCCGCAACCGGTCGACGGCCAGCTCCAGGTCCCGCGACCCGGCGCCGGGCAGCAGCGCGTCGACGTCGGCGTCCACGCCGGCCAGCAGGTGGACCGGACCGGGCGCGGCGGTCAGCGTCGCGGCCAGCTCGGTCCGCGGCCGGACGACGACGTGCAGGCGCTCCGCAGTCTGCTCGGCCCCGGCGACCCCGCCCACCCACAGCGCGCCCTCGCGACGATCGGTGACGTAGGTCAGCGTGCCCGGCCCGGCGGACGGCGGCAGGAAGACGGTTGCGGTGGACCCGTCGAGGACCAGCACCGCGCCTTCGGCCTGGTCACCGGTCAGCCAGGTGTAGGCGCTGGCCGGCCGGAACCCGAACACCGTGTCGTTGGCCCGGACCGGCGCCGTACCGGCGGGGACGACGACCGTGCCGGCGCCCCACGCGTCCCGCAGCCGCGCCCGGTGCGCGGCTGCGGCTTCGGCGGCACCGTCGACGGCCGGGTGCCCGACGACCGGCTCGGGGTCCCAGCCCTCGGCCAGCGTGGTCTGCACCCAGGGCCCGAAGGCCTGGTCGTGCGGGGCGCGGCGGGTGGCGTCGGCGGCGTCGTCGGCGGGGAGCTCGGACATGGCCCCAGTCTGCGGGCCGGCGACGCCCCGGTCAGGGGGAGGGGGCGACTACGACGCAGAAGGGGTGGCCGGCCGGGTCGGCGTACACCCGCAGCGGCTCCTGGACGTCGTCCGAGCGGTCGTAGAGCATCCACGCGCCCAGGTACTGGACCCGCTCGTGCACCTCGTCGAGGGCCACCACGTCGGGCACGGTGAGGTCCAGGTGCAGCATCTGCGGGTGCGGGCCCTCGGGCCAGCTGGGCTCGGCCAGCTCGCAGACCTGCTGGAAGGCCAGCTGCGGGTGCCCGTCAACCGAGCGCAGCACCAGCCAGTCCTGGCCGCGCGGATCGTCGGCGCCCCCGGCCGGGGGCTCGTCGCCGGGCCGGTAGGCCAGGTCCAGCAGCTGCCGGTAGAACTCGGCGAGCGCGCGGGCATCGGTGCAGTCGAGGACCACCTGGCGGAACACCGGGACGCTCATGTCGACCTCGTCGTCGTCGTCCCCCGCGGACACCCGACAGCGTGCCGCACCGGACGCCCGGACGGAACCGTCGCCGACGCCCACTACCGCTCGCGCAGCTCCGCGGCGTAGGCCGTCAGCGACCGCCGATACCGGGTCAGGTGCGGTGCCAGCGCGCCGAGCGCAACGCCCAGCGCTTCGCGCTCGCGGCCGGCGTCGGCCAAGCACAGGGCCAGGAACCCCCGGACGGCGTCGTCGAGGTCGTCGGAGGGCTGCCCCAGCTCGGCATCCAGCAGCGCAGCGCCGTCCGCAGGCCGACCCAGGTTGCGCAGCGAGCTGGCCAGCTGAACTGTCGCCTGCCGCCGGCGCGTCCCGGTGAGTCCGAGCTGCAGCGCCTCCTCGTAGCGGGACACGGCCTCCGCGGGCGACCCGGTGGAGTCGTACGCCCCGGCCAGCTCGAACACCCCGGCGCCATCGCCGGTGGGGCACTCGGCCGCCAGTGCCGTCATGCGGTCCACCAGTCGGTGCTCGTCGTCCTGCGCCCACAGGGCGGCCACCCGCGTCTCCCAGTCCACCCCCTCAGCATGCCGGCCTCGCAGGTCCTGGGAACTGTCGGAGGGGCGTGCCACGGTCCCCGACATGAGACCCGTGATCAGCCTGCTCACCCTCGGCGTCAGCGACCTGCCCCGGGCGCGTGCCTTCTACGCCGCGATGGGCTGGCGGGAGTCCAGCCAGTCCCAGGAGGGGATCGCGTTCCTGCAGGGGGTGGGCACCCACCTGGGGTTGTGGACCCGGGCCGACCTGGCCGCCGACTCCGAGGTCGGCGACGACACCGGTGGCTGGGGCGGCATGACGCCGGCGCACAACGTCGGGTCCCCGGCCGAGGTCGACGCGGTGCTCGCCGAAGCGGCCACCGCCGGCGGCCAGGTGCTCCGGCCCGGGGAGGCCACGTCCTGGGGCGGCTACAACGGGGTGTTCGCCGACCCCGACGGGCACCGCTGGGAGGTCGCGCACAACCCGTTCTGGCCGCTCGCCGAGGACGGTCGCGCCGAGCTGCCGGACTGAGCCGCCGGGCTCAGAGCTTGCGGAGCAGCACCTTGCGCACCGAGTGGTCGGCGGCCTTCTGCAGCACCAGCCGGGCCCGGGAGCGGGTGGGCGCGATATTGGACCGCAGGTTCGGGCCGTTGGTGGCCGCCCAGATGCCGCGGGCGGTCTGGGTGGCCTCCTCATCGGTGAGGTCGGCGAACCGGTGGAAATAGGCGGCCTCGTCCTGGAACGCCGTCCGGCGCAGGGCCAGGAAGCGCTCGACGTACCACTGCTCGACGTCGGCCTCGGCGGCGTCGACGTAGACGGAGAAGTCGAAGAAGTCCGACAGGAACACCTCGGGCACCCGGCCGTCGGCCCGGCTGCCGGCCTGCAGCACGTTGAGGCCCTCGAGGACCAGCACATCGGGGGAGTCCACCACCTGCCGTCGGTCGGGCAGCACGTCGTAGGACTGGTGGGAGTACAGCGGGGCCGACACCTCGCCGCGGCCGCTCTTCACGTCGGCCAGGAAGCGCAGCAGTGCCCGTCGGTCGTAGGTCCCCGGGAAGCCCTTGCGGCCCAGCTGGCCGCGGGACTCCAGCACGGCGTTGGGGTGCAGAAACCCGTCGGTCGTGACCAGGTCCACCCGTGGGGTGTCGGGCTGGGCGGCGAGCAGGGCCTGCAGCAGTCGCGCGGTCGTGCTCTTGCCGACGGCGACGCTGCCGGCCACCGCGATCACGAACGGGACCTTCGCGGTGCTGGCACCCAGGAACGCGGACTGTGCGGCCCACAACCGGCGGCTGGCGGTCACGTGCAGGGCCAGCAACCGGGCCAGCGGCAGGTAGACGGTGTTGACCTCGTGCAGGTCGATCCGGTCGCCCAGCGAGGCCAGCTCCTCGAGCTGCTCGGCGTCCAGCGGGAGGTCCTGCCCGGCCGCCAACGCCCGCCACTGGGCGCGGTCGAAGGCCGCGTAGGGCGAGGGGTGGCTGACCGTCACGGTGCTCATCGTGCCGTCCGCCCCGCTCACACCCCCCGCCCGGGTCGCCGGCGGGTGGCCCGGGGGCCGCTCTCGCGGGGCGCGTCTAGGGTGCGGGTGTGTCGACGCGTCCCGGTCTCCTGGACCGCATCGAGCGCTACTTCGCGCTCTCCCCGCTGCCGGACTCCCCGGTCAGCCGGGTCGGTGCGCTCGACGTGCCGCTGGGCCCGCCCGAGTGGCCGCACCCCGCCCGCCCGCACCCTGGTGGTGGGACGGTGCCGTTGGTCGACGTCGAGGCGGCCCTGGCTGCGCAAGCCGACGTCGATCTGCCGCAGGCACTGGAGTGGTTCGCCGAGCGCAACCCCGGGCTGGGTCAGGTCGTGAGTCAGGCCGGGCTGCTGGTCGAGGAGCTGCCGCTGCTGGTCGCCATCGACACCCTGGAGGTCACCCTCCCGCCCGATGTGCGGTTCTTCCTGATCGGCGCCGACGACCCGCAGCTGGCGACCTACCAGCGGCTGGCCCA
>JBBSVA010000179.1:0-5484 GCA_038233915.1 Mycobacteriales bacterium
ACGATCGTGCTGAGCCACCTGGTGGCCGACCTGGAGGGCGACCCGTTCACGGTGACCGTGTGCGGGGACGAGGTGCCCGCGGTGAAGCCCGACCCGGCGCCCTATCGACAGGCGATGACCGCACTCGGGGTCGAGCCGGCGAAGTGCGTCGTGGTGGAGGACTCCCTGGCCGGGGTCAGCTCGGGGCTCGCTGCCGGAGCGGCGGTGCTCGGGGTGCCCGCGCTGCAGGAGCTGCCGGACCTGCCCGGGCTGACCGTCCGGGACACCCTGGTTGGCGTCACCGTCGACGACCTGCGCGCCCTGGTCGCCGGCTTTGCTGCGGAGCCCGTCGGCCGCTGACCCGGGACTGCTTCCGGTCAGCTGCCGGTGACGGTGAGCGGCAGGCTCGTGCGCCAGCCGGCGGCCGCGGCGGCCTCGGCGGGGAACGGCGGCGGGGTGCCGCCGAAGGACGGGCAGAACTCCTGGTGGTCGCACCAGCCGCAGAGCCGGTTCTTGGCCGGCCGGAAGTCCCCGGTCTGCACGGCCTGCCCGATGGCCGCCCAGATGGCCCGCAGGGTCCGCTCGAAGCGCACCAGCTCGGCCTCGTCGGGGGCGTAGGTCAGCACGGCGCCGTTCTTCAGGTAGATCAGCTTCAGCTGCGCGGCCACCACGCCGCGGGTCCGCCACAGCACGAGTGCGTAGAACTTCATCTGGAACAGCGCCTTGCCCTCGAAGGCCTCGCTCGGCACGGCGCCGGTCTTGTAGTCCACGACCCGCAGCGCGCCGTTGCGGGCGACGTCGATCCGGTCGACGAACCCGCGCAGCGGCAGGCCGTCGGGCAGCGTGACCTCGACCAGTTGCTCCGTGCCCTCGGGCCGGATGCGGGTCGGGTCCTCGACCTGGAAGTAGGTGTCGACCAGCGTGCCGGCCGAGGCCAGCCAGCCCTCCAGCTCGCCGGTGGCCCCTGCAGCGAACAGCTCGGCGACGCCCGGTTCCACCGACAGCTCGGCCCACGCCGGGGCGACCAGCTCCTGGGCCGCCTCGACGGTGCGCGCCGCCGGGGGCAGGTCGTACAGCTTCTCCAGCACGCTGTGCACCAGCGTGCCGCGGACCGCGGCCCGGGACTTCTTCTCCGGCAGCCGGTCGAGGGTGCGGAACCGGTAGAGCAGCGGGCAGGTCGTGAAGTCCGTCGCCCGGGACGGGGACAGCGCGGGCGTGCGCGGGGCCTTCTCGCCGACGGTGGCGCGCGGCTCGCCGAGGGGTTCGGCCGGGGCGGCGCCGGGGTCGGTGACGGTCCGTGCGAGCTCGGTCGTCGTCATGGTCCCCACCGTAGGGCGGGGGTGTGACAGAACTGCGCCACCGCGCCGGGGCGGGAGCGCTCCCGGGCGCTCCGTAGTCTCGACGTCCGTGGAACCCCAGCAGGACGCGACCCCGACGACCGACCCCGCCCACACCGCACCGGAGGTCGAGGCCGCTCTGGACGTCGAGACCGGGTCGGAGGTCGAGGTCGGCCCGGAGGTCGAGGCCGGGCCGGAGGGTGCGGCCGCCGAGCAGGACGCGGTCCAGTCGTACCTGGCCGTGGACCCCGCGGTGGAGCCCGCGGCCGAGGACTTCGTCCCCGGACCGCCCGCCGAGCCCGTCGAGGGCGCCTTCGTCGAGGGCGACCGGGTCCAGCTGACCGATCCCAAGGGGCGGATGCACACCGTCGTCCTGGTGCCGGGCAAGCAGTTCCACACCCACCGCGGCGCGATCGAGCACGACCACCTGATCGGCGCCCCCGAGGGCTCGGTCGTGCACTCCACGGCCAACACCGGGTACCTGGCGTTCCGGCCGCTGCTGGCCGACTTCGTGCTGTCCATGCCGCGCGGTGCGCAGGTCATCTACCCCAAGGACGCCGCTCAGATCGTCGGCTTCGGCGACGTCGGCCCGGGCATGCGGGTGCTGGAGGCCGGTGCCGGCTCCGGCGCGCTGTCCTGCTCGCTGCTGCGCGCGGTCGGTAGCGACGGCTCGCTGACCAGCTACGAGCGGCGCGAGGACTTCGCCGACGTCGCCCGCGGGAACGTCGGGGCCTTCTTCGGCGAGGTGCCGGAGAACTGGTCACTACGGCTGGGCGACCTCGCCGAGCACCCCGCGGAGGAGACCGTCGACCGGGTCGTGCTGGACATGCTGGAGCCCTGGGCCGTGCTGCCGACGGTCGCGGCGGCGCTGCGGCCCGGCGGCGTGCTGGTGGGTTACGTGGCCACCGTGACACAGCTGTCCACCTACGTCGAGGCGCTGCGCGCCCAGGCCTGCTGGACCGAGCCGCATGCCTGGGAGTCCCTGCTGCGGCCCTGGCACGCGGTGGGCCTGGCCGTCCGCCCGGAGCACCGGATGGTGGCCCACACGGCGTTCCTGGTGACCTCCCGCCGGCTGGCCGAGGGAGCCGTCGCCCCGATGCGCGCGCGGCGGCCGGCCCGGCTCTGAGCGACCCGCTGGGGCCCGTGGGGTGACACGTCGTCCAGACGTCACGGACGCAGCCTCGGCGCGCGGCGCGCTGTCGTACCCCGTGGATACAGTGGCGGCTCGGCTCCCTGCCGTCTTCGGAGGTGCGTGATGGGCTCTCTCGGCCCCGACGAGTTCCGAGCGCGACGTGAGCGTGACGTCGCCTCGCTGGTGAGCCAGATCTCCTACCTCGAGGAGGAGATCGGCCTGCTGCGCCGCAAGGTGTCCGACAGCCCGCGCCAGGTGCGCGCGATGGAAGAGCGGGTCGCCGAGGCGGAGGGCCGCGCCGCCTTCCTGTCCGAGCGCAACGACAAGCTGGCCGAGACCCTGCGGGGTGCGCGCGACCAGCTGGTCCAGCTCAAGGAGGAGGTCGACCGGCTCGGTCAGCCGCCCTCGGGCTACGGCGTCTTCCTCGGCCGGTACGAGGACGGCTCGGTCGACGTGTTCACCGGTGGCCGCAAGCTGCGGGTGTCGGTGTCCCCGGCGGTGGACACCGAGGGCCTGGCCTACGGCATGGAGGTCATGCTCAACGAGGCGATGAACGTCGTCGAGGCCCGCGGCTACGAGAAGTCCGGCGACGTCGTCACGCTCAAGGAGCTGCTCGAGCCGATCGAGGGCCAGCCCCGTCGCGCGTTGGTCGTCGGGCACACCGACGAAGAGCGGATCGTCCAGCTCGCCGAGTCCCTGGAGGGGCAGAAACTGCGCAGCGGCGACTCGCTGCTGCTGGAGAGCCGCTCCGGCTTCGTCTACGAGCGGATCCCCAAGAGCGAGGTCGAGGAGCTCATCCTCGAGGAGGTCCCCGACATCGACTACGGCGACATCGGTGGCCTGTCCCGGCAGATCGAGCAGATCCGGGACGCCGTGGAGATGCCGTTCCTGCACAAGGACCTGTTCAAGATCTACGAGCTGCGCCCGCCGAAGGGGATCCTGCTCTACGGCCCGCCCGGCTGCGGGAAGACGCTGATCGCCAAGGCGGTCGCCAACTCCCTGGCCAAGCAGATCGCGGTCGCCCACGGCGCCGAGGAGGCGACCCGCGCGCGGTCCTACTTCCTGAACATCAAGGGCCCCGAGCTGCTGAACAAGTACGTCGGGGAGACCGAGCGGCACATCCGGCTGGTCTTCCAGCGGGCCCGGGAGAAGGCCAGCGAGGGCGCCCCGGTCATCGTCTTCTTCGATGAGATGGACTCGATCTTCCGCACCCGCGGCACCGGGGTGAGCTCCGACGTCGAGTCGACGATCGTGCCCCAGTTGCTGAGCGAGATCGACGGCGTCGAGGGCTTGGAGAACGTCATCGTCATCGGCGCCTCCAACCGGGAGGACATGATCGACCCGGCGATCCTGCGCCCCGGCCGGCTCGACGTGAAGATCAAGATCGAGCGTCCGGACGCCGAGGCAGCCCGCGACATCTTCGGCAAGTACCTGACGACGACGTTGCCGATCCACGGCGACGACCTGGCCGAGCACGGTGGCAGCCGTGAGGCGACCATCGCCGGGATGATCCAGTCGACGGTCGAGCGGATGTACACCGAGACCGAGGAGAACCGTTTCCTCGAGGTGACGTACGCGAACGGCGACAAGGAGGTCCTGTACTTCAAGGACTTCAACTCTGGCGCGATGCTGCAGAACATCGTCGACCGGGCCAAGAAGATGGCCATCAAGGACCACCTGGAGACCGGCGTCCACGGTCTGCGGGTCGGTCACCTGCTGGCCGCCTGCGTGGACGAGTTCAAGGAGAACGAGGACCTCCCGAACACGACCAACCCCGACGACTGGGCGCGGATCTCGGGCAAGAAGGGCGAGCGGATCGTCTACATCCGCACGCTCATCAGCGGCAAGGGCAGCGAGTCCGGGCGGGCGATCGACACTGCCACGAACACCGGTCAGTACCTGTAGGCCGCACCCCGGCCCGACGACCCCCGGTGGTGCGCTGCCGGGGGTCGTCGGCGTCCTGGGTCAGGATGGTGCGATGGCGACCCAAGGGTGGAGGACGGCGGTGGTGCTCGTGACGGCCGGGCTGGTGCTGGCCGGCTGCAGTACATCGGTCCAGGGCACGGCATCCCCGGGCGCGGTCGCGATGGTCACGCCGGGCGACGACCCGCTCTTCGAGGCACCCGCGGTGGGCACCTGCCACCAGGTCGAGGTGACCTACGACCCACGTGACGTCCCGCCGGTCGTGGACTGCGCGGAGTCCCACACGGCCGAGACGGCCGTCGTGCGGGACACCGGCCTGCCGCTGGACGCGCCGTACCCCACCGACAGCGACCTGGACTACTCCGACGAGGACTCCCCGTTCCTCGACGTCTGCAGCTACGACACCACCGACGACTACCTGCGGGCGGAGTCCGGGGAGCAGGTCTACGCCAGCTACACCCAGATCCTCCCCACCACGGATCAGTGGGCGGCCGGGGCACGTTGGGTCGCCTGCGACGTCGTCTACGGCTCGACGTCTCCCGAGCCCGCCCCTGGCCGGATGGCCGGCGCCCTCGAGGGACCCGACGCCTCGGCGTACCGGCTGTGCCTGGACGGGTCGCCGGTCGACTTCGGCGACGTGCCGTGCTCGGCGGAGCACTGGGCCGAGCCGCTGGTGGAGCTGCCGGACGCACCGGAGGGCTCGCCGTTCCCAGCGGACCGGGCGGCCCGAGCGCCGTATGCCGCGGAGTGCCTGCCCAGCGCGGTGGACTACGTCGGTGGGCCGCTGCCACCGGAGTACGTCGTGGACATCACCACCGAAGACCAGGACGACTGGGAGTCCTACCCGTTCCCGCAGTGCGTGATCGCCCGGGCGGACGGCGGCACGAGCACCACCAGCGTGCTGGGCTGAGTGCCCCGCGGGGCCCCGGGGCGGGCCCCGGTCCGGCGCCACGGCGCCCGCCTAGGGTGACTGCATGAGAAGCCCTGTGTCAAGCCGCCCGGTGCTGATCTTGGTTGAGGATGCGTTGCAGGGCGTGGTGCCGGTCGGGGTCGTAGGCCTCGGCGGCTTGCCAGCAGTGCCAGATGACGTAGAGCCAGGCGCGGGCGAGGATG
>JBBSVA010000180.1:0-5459 GCA_038233915.1 Mycobacteriales bacterium
GCTACCTGTCCGCGCTCGCCGTGTTCGTCGGCGTCATCGCCGTGGGGGGCCTGCTGCTGTACCTGGAGGCCCGCTCCCGCACCCGGGTGTCGGGCCACGTCATGACCCGTCGCCTGGGGTTGAGCCGACGGGCGCACCTGGCCTCGCTGGTCGCCGAGCTGGGCGGGGTGGCCGTGGTGGGCGTCGTCGTGGGCGGCGTGCTGGCCACGGGGGCGGTGGCGGTCGTCTACCGCCGGCTGGACGTCGACCTGCTGCGTCCGCCCACGCCGCTGCTGGACGTGCCCTGGACGGCGCTGGCCGCGACCGTCGTCCTCACGCTGGCGGTGGCCGGGCTGGCCGCGCTCTACGCCCAGCGGGCCGCCGACCGTGCCGACCCCGCCACGGTCCTCCGGGAGGACGCCTGAGGGAGGACCCGCGCACCCTCGGCGTGGATCAGCTGGGACGACCAAACTGCGTCCTGCGCCACCCGCGTCGGTGGCGGAGGACGCACGTTGGTCGTCGAACCTGATCCATGCCGGGCGCGGGCGGGGGTCAGCGAGGGGAGCGGGCGAGCTGGCGGGACTGGGCGACCAGCCGGCCGGTGGAGTCCCAGATCCGGTAGTCCTCGTCCAGCCAGCCGCCGGCGATCTCGCTGGCCCGGGCCTCGACCAGGCACCAGCCCGGGGCGGGCAGCGCCCGGACCAGCACCTGCAGCTGCACGGTCGGCGCCCAGCCCAGCTTTCCCATCGCCCAGGAGGTGGGCGGCAGGGCGTCGGAGAAGGCGACCAGGCCCAGCGGGTCGGGCTCCCGGCCGTCGGCGAAGCGCAACCAGGCCCGGATCACCGGCTCCCCGGACGGCTCGCCCAGCGCCCAACCGGCGGTCACCGGGTCCAGCCGGGTCTCCACCCGCTGGGACAGCCCGGGCACCGGCATCCCGGGCGGGGCCAGGTGGGCGTGCTCGGTGATGGAGACGCAGTCCTCGACCCGCGTCGCCGCGGGCATCGGCACCGCATAGATCGAGTCGCCGGCCACCAGGGTCGCCGTCGTCGCCTGGACCGAGACCGCCGGGCCGGCGGCGTCGGAGAGCACCACGGCCGAGTGCTGCAGCGTCCGCCCGCCCGGGCCCGCGGTCACCGAGAGCGTGGCCGGGCCCGCCGCGGCGGCGCGCAGGTAGCTGGCCGACAGCGCGACCGGGTGCTCGTGCGGGGAGGACTCGACCGCGGCCCGGGCGACGACGGACAACAGGTAGCCGCCGTTGAGCACCCCGCCCCCGACGTCCCAGCCCGGGTCCAGGGCGGCGGTGAAGCCCCCGTCGGCCGGGGTCAGCGCGGTGGCGGTCTCGAAGCTCTGCGGCACGCGCCACAGGGTGCCAGGGTGGGGGTCATGCAACAGACACACCTGGGCCGCAGCGGTCTGTCCGTCTCCCGGCTCTGCCTCGGCACGATGAACTTCGGGCCCGAGACCACCGAGCCGGACTCGCACGCGATCATGGACCGCGCCCACAGCGAGGGCGTCAACTTCTTCGACACCGCCAACGTCTACGGCTTCGCCGCCGGCAAGGGCCGCACCGAGGAGATCCTCGGCACCTGGTTCGCCCAGGGCGGCGAGCGCCGGGACAAGACGGTGCTGGCCACCAAGGTCTACGGCTCGATGACCGACTGGCCCAACGACACCTTCCTGTCCGCCCGCAACCTCGTCCGGGCCTGCGACGCTTCGTTGAAGCGGATGCAGACCGACTGGATCGACCTGTACCAGTTCCACCACGTCGACCTGAAGACGCCGTGGGAGGAGATCTGGCAGGCCTGCGAGACCCTCGTCGCCCAGGGCAAGGTGCTCTACGTCGGCTCCTCCAACCACGCCGGCTGGCAGCTCGCCGCCGCCCAGGAGAACGCCCGCGCCCGGCACTTCACCGGCCTGGTCAGCGAGCAGTCGATCTACAACCTGCTGGTCCGCGATATCGAGCGCGAGGTGCTGCCGGCCGCCGAGCACTACGGCATCGGGATCATCCCGTGGAGCCCGCTGCAGGGCGGGCTGCTCGCCGGGGTGCTGGCCAAGCAGGCCGGCAGCCGGCGCAACAACGAGCGGAACCAGAAGCGGGTGGAGGAGGTCCGGCCGCAGCTGCAGCGCTACGAGGACCAATGCGGTGAGTGGGGTCTGTCCCCCGCCGACGTCGGCATCGCCTGGCTGCTCACCCGGCCGGCGGTCACCGCGCCGATCATCGGACCGCGCACGATGGAGCAGTTCGAGTCCTCGCTGTCCGCCGTCGAGATCACCCTGGACGACGCCCAGCTCGCCGCACTCGACGAGGTCTTCCCCGGGCACAAGACGGCCCCGGAGGACTACGCCTGGTGAGCAGGCCGCGTCGTCACGGGACCCGGTGAGCTGAGGGCCAGCTGGTGACGCGCTCGTAGGGGCGTCCCAGCGGGCTGCGCCACAGCACCACCTCGGATACCGGCCAGGCCGGCCCGTGGTCGCCGCTCAGCCGGTCGACCAGCTCCGGGTCGGCCTCGTCGGTGCCCGACCAGCGGCCCAAGGTCAGATGCGGCTGGTAGGGCCGGTCGTCCACCGGCACCCCGACGTGCCGGGCCGCCGCGGCCAGCCGGTCGGCGACGACGGCGAGCGCGTCGACGTCGCCGGCCAGCCCGGCCCACAGCACCCGCGGACGACGCCGGCCGAACCGGCCGGCCCCGGTCAGCTGCACCGTCATCGGCGGCGCGCCCGCGATCACCGGCCCGAGCGCGGACAGCAGCCCGGCCAGCCGCGACCCGGGCACGTCACCGAGGAAGGCCAGGGTCACGTGCCAGCTGTCCGGCGTCGTCCACCGGGGCGCGCCCGGGGCGTCGCGGACGGCGTCCACGGCAGCACGGAGCTGGGCGAGGACCTCCGGCGGTGGACCGACCGCCACGAACAGGCGTCCGGTGCTCAGCCGGGTGCTCCCGGGGAGCTGACGACCAGCCCGGCGTCGACCAACGCGGTGAGCAGCCGCAGCCTCTCCACCTCGAGCTCCTCCCCCGGCAAGCACTCCCGCAGCCGGTGCTCGACCTCCAGCGCGGCCGCGGCCTCGACGAGCACGTCGTCGTAAGCGGCCTGCAGGCCGCGCCGACGCGCGGCCGGTGTGCCGGCGGACACCAGGGCGATCTCCCGGCCCAACCGACGGAGGTCCAGCGCCACGGCCTGCAGCGGACGCCGGCGCGGCTCGGGAGCCGGGGTGTGGACCGGGGGGCGGAACCGCCGGGCCCGGGGCCGGGGCGGGCGCAGCGTGCCGGTGAACAGCCGCATGGCCAGGTCCATCGAGCCCACGCCCACCAGCACCATGACGACGACGAGCCCCAGCTGCACGGGCCAGGAGGCCACCACGACGGACAGCGAGGGCACGCACCGACGGTAGGCCTCGGTGACGGGTGCCACAAGGTCAGCGGGGGCGGGCGACCTGTTCCCCGGGCGCCTCGGCGTCGGCCTCGGCGACCACCCCGGCCGCGGCCGGCCGGGCGACCACGGCCTCGACCGGGGCCGGGGGCTCGGCCGGGGTAGGGAGCTCGACCGGCGTGGGGGCCGCCGTGGGCAGCGCGTCGACGTGCAACTGCAGGCTGGGCGGCGTGACGTGTGCCTCCAGCCGGACGTGCCGGCCGCGGGAGAGCAGCGCCCCGGCGGTCCCCGCGGCGACCACGACGACCAGCCCGCCGGCGATCAGCCCCCACGGGGCGCCGAGGTGCTCGGACACCCAGCCGATCGCCGGTGCGCCCAGCGGTGTCCCGCCCATGAAGCACATGAAGTAGAGCGCCAGGATCCGGCCGCGCATCTGCGGCTCGACGCCCAGCTGCACGAAGGAGTTGCACGCGACACTGAAGACCAGCGCCGCGGCACCGGTGGGCACCAGCAGCAGTGCGAAGGACCAGTAGGTGGGCATCAGGCCGCTGATCACCAGCAGCACCCCGAAGGCGACGGCGGCCAGCAGCAGGAACCGCTGCAGCGGACGACGACTGCGCCGGGTCGACAGCAGCGCCCCGGACAGCGAGCCCACCGCGTAGGCGGTGGACAGCAGCCCGAACGCCCCGGCGCCCAGCCCGAAGACCTCACGGGCCATCAGCGCGATGGTGATCTGGCTGTTGAACCCGAACGTGCCGACGACGAAGGCCAGCAGCATCGCCAGCTGCAGGTCCGGGTGCGCCCGGGTGTAGGCCAGCGCCTCCTTGAGCTGACCGCGGGCCCGGGCGACCGGGGCGCTGTGGTGCAGCTCGGCGTCGCGCATCAGGCCCAGCGCGATGATCGTGGCCGCGAAGCTCGCGGCGTTGACGAAGAACGCCGGCGCGGTGTCCCCGCCGGAGACGGCGATCAGGCCACCGGCGATGGCCGGCCCGACCAGCCGGGCGCCGTTGAACACGGTGGAGTTCAGGCTGACCGCGTTGGTGAGGTCGTCCTGGCCGACCATCTCCGAGACGAAGGCCTGCCGGGCCGGGATGTCCAGCGCGCTCACCACGCCCAGACCCAGCGCCAGGGCGAACACGTGCCACAGCGCGATGCCGCCGGTGGCCACCAGCACGGCCAGCAGCAGGGCCAGCACGCCCATCACGGCCTGGGTGACCATCAGCATCCGGCGCTTGTCGTGCCGGTCGGCCAGCACCCCGCCGTAGAAGCTGAAGGCCAGGGAGGGACCGAACTGCAGCGCGGTGATCAGCCCGAGGGCCACACCGCTGCCGCCCGACAGCTGCAGGACCAGCCAGTCCTGGCCGATGCGCTGCATCCAGGTCCCGGTGAGGGAGACCAGGTTGGCCGAGACGTAGAGCCGGAAGTTGTGCACCCGCAGGGCACGGAACGAACCGGCCCGGGCGGGGCTGTCGGTGTCAGGCGTCGGGGGCTCCTGTCGGCTCACCCACTGGCGAGGTCGTCCATGATGCGGGCCGCCTCCCGCAGGGTCGCCCGGTCCTCGGGCGAGAGCTCGTGCAGCCGGCCCGACAGCCACGCCTCTCGGGCGCGGGCTTCCTCGGACAGCAACGTCTCCGCGGCTGGCGTCAGGTCGATGACCACCTGCCGGCCGTCGGTCGGGTGCGGCGTCCGGGTGACCAGGCCCTTGCCCTCCAGCGCGACGACCACCCGGGTCATCGACGGGGGCTGGACGCGCTCGTGGCCGGCCAGCTCGCCGGGGCTCATCGCCCCGTGCCGCTTGAGCGTCGACAGCGCAGCCAGGTGGGTGAGCGTGACCGAGGTGTCCACGCGCTGGTTGCGCAGCCGACGGGAGAACCGCATCACCGCCAGACGGAGGTCGTGGGCCAGCGCCGCGGTGTCCAGCGTCGTCCGAGCCACGGGAGCGAGCCTATCTACTTAGGAGGGGTAAGGACAACGCAGGCAGCCCGGGGTTGCTCAGAAGAGCTGCTGCAGGGGCTCCAGCGCGAAGTACACCAGGAAGAGCACCGCGATGACCCACATCAGCGGGTGCACGTCGCGACCGCGTCCGGTGGCCACCCGCAGCAGCACGTAGCTCA
>JBBSVA010000181.1:0-5342 GCA_038233915.1 Mycobacteriales bacterium
CGTCCACCCCCGCGACGAAGTCGGCGATCGCGGTGGCGGAATCGGCGACGATGGCCTCGCTGTGCCCGCTGCCCCAGGTGGCGATGTGGTCCAGGGCCGCGGGCAGGTCGTCGACGACCCGTACGGCCATGTCCATCGACAAGTACTCGGTGCCCCAGTCCTCGTCGGTCGCGCGGACGACGGCGGGATGCGCGGCCTGCGCGGCGTCGTCGCCGTGCAGGGTGACCCCGGCGTCGACGAGCGCGGTGAGCAGCCGACCCAGGTGCGCTGCGTCCCGGTGCACCAGCAGAGTCTCCGCGGAGTTGCAGACGCTGACCCGGTGCGTCTTGGCGTTGAGCACGATCGCCTCTGCCATCGCGCCGTCGGCGGAGGGGTCGACGTAGACGTGGCAGTTGCCGACACCGGTCTCGATGACCGGCACCGTGGACTCGGTGACCACCCGCTGGATCAGCGCGGCACCGCCCCGCGGGATGACCACGTCCACGAGGCCGCGGGCGTGCAACAGCTCGCCGACCGAGGCACGGTCGGCAGGCAGCAGCGCGATCGACCCGGCCGGCAGCCCGGCCTTCTCGGCGGCCTCGGTGAGCACCCCGACCAGCGCGGTGTTGGTGCCGAACGCCGAGGCCGAGCCGCGCAGCAACGCGGCGTTGCCGCTCTTCAGGCACAGCCCGGCTGCGTCCACGGTGACGTTCGGGCGGGCCTCGTAGACGATCCCGACGACGCCGAGGGGCACTCGCACCTGGCGCAGCTGCAGGCCGTTTTCCAGCGTCGACCCGCGGACGACATCACCGACCGGGTCGGGCAGCGCGACCAGCTGGCGCAGCGCGTCGGCCACCCCGGCGAGCCGGCCCGCGTCCAGCCGCAGCCGGTCCAGCATCGACTCCGGGGTGCCACCGGCGCGGGCGGCGTCGACGTCGGCGGCGTTGGCGGTCAGCACGTCGTCGGTGTGCGCGACCAGCGCATCGGCCATCGCCAGCAGCGCGGCGTCCTTGGTCTGGGTCGGCAGGGTGCGCAGCACCCGGGCGGCGGCCCGGGCCTGCAGGGCGGCGGCGCCGATCAACGGCAGGGCGGAGACGTCGGGCACCACATGACAGTACGTCCGGCCCTGGTGCAGGGTCCCGCGGCGAGCCGCGAGGCGTGGGGGGCCACCGGGGTCCGCTCTCAGGCCCGCAGCGCGCGCAGGGCCTGCTTGCGGGCGTCACCGGCCAGCCGGTCCAGGAACACCCTGCCGTCGAGGTGGTCGACCTCGTGCTGCAGGCAGCGCGCCATCAGGCCCTCGCCCTCCAGCCGAACCGGCTCACCGTGCAGGTCCACGCCCTCGGCCACGCACCACACCGCACGCACCGTAGGGGCGTACAGCCCGGGGATGGACAGGCAACCCTCGTCGCCGTCCTGGGTCTCCTCGGAGCGCTCGGTGATCACCGGGTTCACCAGGTGGCCGATGACGTCGTCCACGTTGTAGGCGAAGACCCGCAGCGAGACGCCGATCTGGTTGGCCGCCAGGCCCGCGCGGCCAGGGTTGTCGACGGTCTCCTCGAGGTCCCTGACCAGACCGGCCAGCTCCTTGCCGAACCCGCGCACGGGGTCACACGGGGTGCGGAGCACCGGGTCGCCGTACTCACGGATGGGACGCAGAGCCACGCGGGAGATCCTCTCAGGCGCCGAGTCGGGCCCGGACGAGCACCATCTCGTCGCGGTGCACGACCTCGCGACGGTGCTCGGGGTCCAGGTCCGCGGTCTTGCGGCCGAGCAGCGCGGGCAGCTCCCGAGCGTCGTACCCGGCCAGTCCCCGGGCGACGACGACGCCGTCCGGACCGACCAGTTCGACCGGGTCGTCGGCCAGGAAGTCCCCGGTGACACCGGTGATCCCGGCGGCGAGCAGCGATGCTCCGCGCTCCCGGACCGCGGTGACCGCACCGGCGTCCAGCAGCACCCGACCGCGGGGGCGGGAGGCGTACCGCAGCCAGAACTGCCGCGCCGAGGGACGCCGGCCGCTGACGGCGAACAGCGTGCCCACCGGCTCCCCGGCCAGCGCCGGGCCGGCCTGCTCGGCCGAGGTGACGACGACGGGGACCCCGGCCCGGGCCGCGATGAACGCCGCCTCGACCTTGGTGGCCATCCCGCCGGTGCCCACGCCGTTGCGGCGGGCGGACCCCAGCACGACCGCGGACAGGTCCGCGACCGAGTACACGGTGTCGATCCGCTGCGCCGGCCCGACCCGGGGGTCGCCGTCGTGCACGCCGTCGACGTCGGAGAGCAGGACCAGCGCGTCGGCGACGGCGACGTGCGCGACCAGGGCCGCGAGCCGGTCGTTGTCGCCGAACCGGATCTCCTCGGTGGCGACCGTGTCGTTCTCGTTCACGATCGGCAGCACGCCCAGGGCGAGCAGCCGCTCGATGGTCTGCCGGGCGTTGCGGTAGTGCCCGCGCCGGGTCAGGTCGTCAGCGGTGAGGAGCACCTGGCCGACGGTCACGCCGTGCTGGGCGAACGCGTCGGCGTAGGTCTGCACCAGGCGCAGCTGACCCACGCTGGCCGCGGCCTGCGCGGTGGCCAGGTCCTGCGGCTTGCCGGTCAGCGCCAGCGGCGCCAGGCCCGCGGCGATCGCGCCCGAGGACACCAGCACGACCTCACGCCCGGCCGCCCGCAGCGCGCCCAGCACGTCGACGAGTGCCCGCAGCCGGATCTCGTCGAGGCCGTCCTCCAGCGTGGTCAGCGAGGAGGAACCCACCTTGACCACGACCCGGTGGGCCCGGGCGACGTCGTCCCGGGTGCTCACGGGGTCTCGTCGTCCCAGACCTCGGCGGGGTACTCCTCGATGAGCTCGTAGGGCGTGCGGCGCAGCTTCTTCGCCGCGAGCCGCTCGTCGGCGCGGGGCCGGGTGTTGGTCTCCAGCCGCAGGTCGGTGCCGCGGCCACCCAGGCCGGCGGTCTCCTCGACGGTGAGCGTGCCGGCGGGCAGCGTGGGCTCCCAGTCGAAGGTGACGTCGCCGACGGTGATCGCGTCGCCGGGCACGGCGCCGGCCTTGGCCAGGGCGATCTCCACGCCGAGCCGGTTGAGCCGGTCGGCCAGGTAGCCGACGGCCTCGTCGTTGCTGAAGTCGGTCTGCCGGACCCAGCGCGAGGGCCGGACGCCGATGACCATCCAGCCGTCGGTGCGCGGATCGGGCTCCACGGTGAAGCCGCCGTCGTCGACCGCGCGGGGCGTGAGGGTGATCCGGGTGGCCTCGGGAGCGGGCAGCGAGGCGCGGTGCGCGGCGACCTCGCGGCCGAGGGCGAAGCCGAGCTCGGGCAGGCCCTCGCCGGTGACCGCGCTGATCGCGAACACCTCGAGGCCGCGGGCCTCCAGGGTGCTGCGGACCAGGTCGACCAGCTCACGGCCGTCCGGCACGTCGATCTTGTTCAGCACGGCGATCCTCAGCCGGCCCACGAGGTCGAGCTCGTCGCCGCCGGCCGCGTCCATCGAGGCCGCCCCTCCCGAGTACGCGGCGAGCTCGTGCTCGAGGGCCGCGATGTCGTTCTCCGGGTCGCGCCCGGGCTCCATCGTCGCCATGTCGACCACGTGCACCAGGACGGCGCACCGCTCGACGTGCCGGAGGAACTGCAGGCCCAGCCCGCGCCCGGTGGAGGCACCGGGGATCAGGCCCGGGACGTCGGCCATCGTGTAGGTCACGTCGCCGGAACGGATGACGCCCAGGTTCGGGACCAGGGTGGTGAACGGGTAGTCGGCGATCTTCGGCCGGGCGGCGCTCATGGCCGCGACCAGCGAGGACTTGCCGGCCGACGGGAACCCGACGAGGCCGACGTCCGCGACGCTCTTGAGCTCGAGGACCGCGTCGACGTCGTCGCCGGGCTCGCCGAGCAGTGCGAAGCCGGGGGCCTTGCGGCGGGCGGTGGCCAGCGCCGCGTTGCCCAGGCCGCCGCGGCCGCCGGCGGCGAGCACCAGTCGGGTGCCGACGCCCATCAGGTCGGCGATGACCTCGCCGTCCGACGACGTCACGACGGTGCCCTCGGGGACGCGCAGCACGGCGTCCTCACCGCGGGCGCCGTTGCGGTTGCTGCCTGCGCCCGGCTTGCCGTTGGGCGCCTTCTGGTGCGGGTGGTGGTGGAAGTCGAGCAGCGTGTGGACGCCCGGGTCGACCTCCAGGACGACGTCGCCGCCGTCACCTCCGTTGCCGCCGTCCGGGCCGCCCAGCGGCTTGAACTTCTCACGGTGGACGGAGCTGACCCCGTGCCCCCCGCTGCCGGCGGACACGTGCACGGTCACACGGTCGATGAAAGCGGCCATGATCGCCGCCTCTCTCTGTTTGGTGGCCTGTGGACTGTGGAGCAGAACGGGCCCGGCGGGATTCCCGCCGGGCCCGGACGTGTCGTGACGTGCTGGAACGGCCCCGTCGCAGGGCCCCGCTCAGCGCGCCAGCGCGGAGTGGGGGGCGACGGGGTCCTTTTTTCAGACTGCGGCAGCGAGCTCGGCTGCGACGGCCTGCACGTTGACGACGCGACGGCCGCCACGACGACCGAACTCGACAGCACCGGGGGTGAGGGCGAAGAGGGTGTCGTCCTTGCCGCGGCCGACGCCGAGACCCGGGTGGAAGTGGGTGCCACGCTGGCGGACGATGATCTCGCCGGCCTTGACGACCTGGCCGCCGAAGCGCTTCACGCCGAGGCGCTGGGCATTCGAGTCACGACCGTTGCGGGACGACGATGCGCCCTTCTTGTGAGCCATGGCGTGGTCAGCCCTTCTTGTTCGTGTCGATGGCGGTGACCACGACGTCGGTCAGCGGCTGACGGTGCCCCTGACGCTTGTGGTAGCCGGTCTTGTTCTTGAACTTGTGGATCTTGATCTTCGGGCCCTTGCCGTGGGCGACGATCTCGCCGGTCACGGACACACCGGCGAGGGTGGCCACGTCGGTGGTGACCGTGTCCCCGTCGACCAGCAGGACTGCGGGGAGGGCGACGGTGTCGCCGGCCGCTCCGGAGAGGCGGTGCACGGTGAACGTGTCACCCACAACCACCTTGTGCTGCTTTCCACCGGCCTTGACGACTGCGTACACCACTGACTCCTCGATCGGTTCTCTTCGTGTCCTGCGCACGGTCCCGCGCTGAGCGGGGACCCGGTTGCTGGACTGGTCGCTCGCCGGTCCAGGGGACACCTCGCGGTGCCCGGCCCGTGGCGATGCAACCCGGCCAGCGTACCCGAGGCCGACATGCATGGTCGAACCCGTGTGCTGGAGGTCGCGTCCGGGTGGCCGCGACCACGTGTGGGGGTCCCCGGGCCGGGGGCTGGGCCGCCGGGGCGGGGGGGGGGGCCGGGCGGGGGGCCGGGCGGGCGGCTGGCCGCACGGC
>JBBSVA010000182.1:0-5297 GCA_038233915.1 Mycobacteriales bacterium
CCGCGAGCACCTGTCCACCGTCATGCAGAACCGCCGGCTCACCGAGCTGGACCGGGCGGTGGCCCTGGAGCTGCACCCGACCGACCTCGCCGTCCAGCCGTGGGACCGCACCGAGGTGCACACGCTCTTCGACAACCTGCAATTCCGGGTGCTCCGGGACCGGCTGTTCGCCACCCTGACCAGCGCCGAGCCCGAGGTCGACGGCGGCATCGAGGTCACCGTCGACGAGCTCGTCCCCGGCGCCCTGGGCGGGTGGCTGGACGAGCACGCCCGGACCGGGCACACCGGGGTCGTGTTCCGTGGCACCTGGGGCCGGGGCACGGGCGAGCTCACCGGCATCGCGCTGGCTGCCGGCGACGATCACACCGTCTTCGTCGACCTCACCGATTCCAGAGGCCGCGACCTCGACGTCGCCGACGAGCAGGCGCTGGCCAGCTGGCTCGCCGACCCGGCCGCCACGAAGGTCGTCCACGAGGTCAAGGGCCCGCTGCTGGCGGTCTGGGCGCGCGGCTGGGACCTGGCCGGGGAGGTCAGCGACACCGCGCTCGCCGCCTACCTGGCGCTGCCCGGCCAGCGGTCCTTCGACCTGGGCGACCTCGCGGTGCGCTACCTGCGCCGGGAGCTCACCGAGGCCGCGCCCGCCGAGCAGCAGCTCAGCCTGGAGGGCATGGGCCCCACCGAGGACGACCTGGCCCGCGGGGCCGCGGTCGCCGACGCCCGCAAGGCCGTCGCGGTCAACGACCTGTCCGACGCCCTCGAGCAGGTGCTCGGCCAGCGCGGCGGCGACCGGCTGCTCGGTGGCCTGGAGCTGCCGCTGACCCGGGTCCTCGCCCGGATGGAGCAGCGCGGGATCGCCGCCGACCTGGACCTGCTGCACGACCTGCAGTCCGAGTTCGCCGCCTCGGTCGCCGAGGCCGCGGCCGACGCCTACGAGGCGATCGGCGGCCAGGAGATCAACCTGGGCTCGCCCAAGCAGCTGCAGGCGGTGCTGTTCGACCAGCTGGGGTTGCCCAAGACCAAGAAGAACAAGACCGGCTACACCACCGACGCCGACGCCCTGCAGTCGCTGCAGGCCACCGCGCCGCACCCGTTCCTGGAGGCGCTGCTCCGGCACCGCGACGTCACCCGGCTGCGCACCGTCATCGACGGGCTCATCCCGATGGTCGACGACGTCGGCCGGATCCACACCACGTTCCAGCAGACGATCGCGGCCACCGGGCGGCTGTCCTCGACCGATCCCAACCTGCAGAACATCCCGATCCGCACCGCCGAGGGACGCCGGATCCGGCAGGCCTTCGTGGTGGGCACCGGCTACGAGTCGCTGATGACCGCGGACTACAGCCAGATCGAGATGCGGATCATGGCCCACCTGTCCGAGGACGCCGGGCTGATCGAGGCCTTCACCTCGGGGGAGGACCTGCACACCTTCGTCGCGGCCCGGGCCTTCGACATCCCGATCGAGGCCGTCGAGCCCGAGATGCGCCGTCGGATCAAGGCGATGAGCTACGGCCTGGCCTACGGGTTGAGCGCCTACGGGCTGTCCCAGCAGCTGAAGATCACCCCGGAGGAGGCGCGCGGGCAGATGAACGCCTACTTCGAGCGCTTCGGCGGGATCCGCGACTACCTGGACACCGTGGTCGACGACGCCCGGCAGACCGGATACACCGAGACCACGATGGGCCGCCGGCGCTACCTGCCCGACCTGACCAGTGACAACAAGCAGCGCCGTGACATGGCCGAGCGGATGGCCCTCAACGCCCCGATCCAGGGTTCGGCGGCCGACGTCATCAAGGTGGCCATGCTCGCCGTCGAGCACGGCATCGCCGAGCGGGGGCTGTCCTCCCGGATGGTCCTGCAGGTGCACGACGAGCTCGTCCTGGAGGTCGCACCCGGCGAGCGGGAGGAGCTCGAGGAGCTGGTCCGAACCGAGATGGCCGGCGCCGCCGACATCTCGGTCTCCCTGGACGTCTCCGTCGGCGTCGGTCAGAGCTGGGACGCCGCCGCGCACTAGCAGGAGGACCCCGGTGCTCCCGCGACGCCCTCCGCGGGCCCCTGCGCCGGGGCCGAAGAGCTCCGCTCACCGTCGAGAGGAACCGTCGATGACCACGACCACCATGCCCACCACAGCACCCGCGGGACTGCCCGCCCGCCTGCTGGACCGGGCCGCCAGCCGGGTGATGAAGCTGCCGAAGGCCACCGGGGGCTGGACAATCACCCGCGGGATCCGGGTCGCCATGCGGGACGGCGTCGAGCTGGTCACCGACCACTACGCGCCCACCGGCCCGGCGCTGGGCACGCTGCTGGTCCGCGGGCCCTACGGCCGGGCGGTGCCGTTCTCGCTGCTGTTCGCCACCGTCTACGCCGAGCGTGGCTACCACGTGGTCCTCCAGAGCTGCCGCGGCACGTACGGCTCGGGCGATGACTTCCAGCCCATGTTCCGCGAGGTCGAGGACGGCGCGGACACCGTCGCCTGGCTGCGTGAGCAGGAGTGGTTCGACGGCCGGTTCGGCACCGTCGGGCTCTCCTACCTGGGCTTCACCCAGTGGGCGCTGCTGGTCGACCCGCCGCCGGAGCTGGTGGCCTCGGTCGTGCTGGTCGGTCCGCACGACTTCTCCCGCGCCACCTGGGGCACCGGGGCGTTCACGCTCAACGACTTCCTGGGCTGGTCGGACATGGTCGCCCACCAGGAGGACGGCGGCGGGGTCCGCGGCCTGGTCCGCCAGGCCACCGCGCGCAGGAAGCTGCTCCCGGCGCTGGCCGGCCTGCCGCTGGGCGACGCCGGCGAGGCGCTGCTGGCCGGCCGCGGCCGCTGGTACCGCGACTGGGTCGCCCACCCCGACCGCACCGACCCCTGGTGGGCCCCGGTCCAGCTGGACCGGGCGCTGCAGACCGACGTCCCGGTGCTGCTGATCGGCGGCTGGCAGGACCTCTTCCTGGACCAGACCCTCGACCAGTACCGGGTGCTTGCCGAGCGAGGCGCCGACGTCGCGCTGACCGTGGGCCCCTGGACGCACGTGGAGACCCTGAGCAAGGGCGGCGGCGTCGTCACCCGGGAGTCGCTGGACTGGCTGGGTGAGCACCTGGCCGGCACCGGGCCCCGCCGTCGTCCGCAGCCGGTGCACGTGTTCGTCACCGGCGCGGACGAGTGGCGCGACCTGCCGGCCTGGCCACCGGCCACCACGGAGCAGACCCTGCTCCTGCAGCCCGGCGGCGGCCTGGGCACGACCGAGCCCGCCGCCGACGCCCCGCCCGCCCGGTTCCGGCACGATCCCGCCGACCCCACCCCGACCATCGGCGGCCGGCTGCTGGACGGCAAGGCCGGCGGCTACCAGGACGACACCGCCCTGGCCGCCCGGCCCGACGTGGCCGTGTTCCTCTCCGAGCCACTGCCCGCGGCTCTGGAGGTGCTCGGCTGCCCGGTGGTCGAGCTGCAGCAAGGCTCGGACGTGCCGCACGTCGACGTCGTCGTCCGGCTGTCCGAGGTCGACGCCGACGGCGAGTCCCGCAACGTCAGTGACGCGCTGGTCCGGCTGGTCCCGGGCGACCCCGGGACGACGGTCGAGGGCGGCACCGTGCGGCTGGAGTTGGACGCCGTCGCGCACCGCTTCGCTGCCGGCTCCCGGCTGCGGCTGGTCGTCGCGGGCGCCTCGCACCCGCGGTGGTCGCGGAACACCGGCACGGGCGAGCCCCCGGCGACGGCGTCGCGAACCGTGGTCTCCCAGCGGACGATCGACCTGGCCGGCGGGGTGTCCCGGCTGGTGCTCCCGGCCGGGGGGTGACAGCTCAGCCGGGGACGTCGCAGACCAGCACCAGCGTCCCCGGCACCAGCGCACCCCGGGCCGCCGACCACTGACCCCAGGTCTCGGTCCGGCCCGGGGTCCACTCGGGCTCCAGCAGGTCGGTGAGCAGGAAACCGGCACCCACGACGTCGCGCACCCAGTCCCCGACGGTCCGGTGGTGCTCGACGTAGACCACGGCGTCCTCGCCGTCGGTCTCCACGTAGGGCGTCCGGTCGAAGTAGGAGCCCAGCACCGTGAGGTCGGCCGGGTCCGGGGAGTCCGGGAACGGCCACCGCAGTGGGTGGTTCACCGACGCCACGAACCGGCCGCCGGGGCGCAGCACCCGGCGGACCTCGGCCAGCGCGCCCCGGGCGTCGGCGACGAACGGCAACCCGCCGAACGCCGAGCAGGCCAGGTCCACGCTGGCGTCGGCCAGCGGCAGCGCGCCGACGTCGGCCTGCAGCAGCGTGGGGGAGAACCCGGTCGCGTCGTTGAGCTCCCGGGCCCGGGTCAGCATCCCGGCGGACAGGTCGAACGCGACCACCTCGGCGCCGGAGGCCACCAGCCAGCGGGCGCAGGGCGCCGACCCGCAGCCGACCTCGAGCACCCGGCGCCCGACGACGTCGCCGAGCAGGCGGGCCCGGGACTCCCGCAGGCCCTCCGGGCACCACAGGAAGTCCACGTCGCCCAGGTCACTGCCGTGCTCGGCGAGGTAGGCCGGTGCCGCGGCGTCCCACCAGCCGCGGTTCGCGCGCACCGACGTGGCCTCGTCGACGTCCCGGCGCTCGACGCCCCCGGCGAGCGGGTAGCCGTCCGTGGCCAGCGGGAGCGGGTGCGGCGGGCCGGCGGAGGGCATCCCGGCATGGTGGCACGCAGGGGTGGACGGGGAGGCCGGTGGTGGGCGGGGAGGCCGTGGTGGACCCGGTCGGAGGAGGTACGTACGATGACCACAGCGCCGGAGGTCTGTGGTGCGACGCCCCCTCGTGGGGCCTCATGCCCGACCTCTCCCGCTGACCTTCCCCGGCCCCGCGCCGGGATCTGTCCCTGTCCCTCCACACCCCCCGTCCGGAGCACCCGACTTCATGACCTCCACCCAGGTCCGTCCCGACAGCAACTCCGCGCCGCAGGTCGCGATCAACGACATCGGCACCGCTGAGGACTTCCTCGCAGCGATCGACCAGACGATCAAGTACTTCAACGACGGCGACATCGTCGAGGGCATCATCGTCAAGGTCGACCGCGACGAGGTGCTGCTGGACATCGGCTACAAGACCGAGGGCGTCATCCCCTCGCGCGAGCTCTCCATCAAGCACGACGTCGACCCCAACGAGGTCGTCAGCGTCGGCGACGAGGTGGAAGCCCTTGTCCTCCAGAAGGAGGACAAGGAAGGGCGTCTGATCCTGTCCAAGAAGCGCGGCCAGTTAGAGCGCGCGTGGGGCACGATCGAGGCCAAGAAGGAAGCCGTCGAGGTCGTCACCGGCACCGTCATCGAGGTCGTGAAGGGCGGCCTGATCCTCG
>JBBSVA010000183.1:0-5259 GCA_038233915.1 Mycobacteriales bacterium
CGAACGGCCTCCATCGAGGACGAAGGCGACCGCCTCGGTCTTGTACTCCTCGGTGAAACTACGTCGCGTTGATCCCATAGTCGATTCGCCCCTCACGGTGGGGCAGCTATCGCCTGTGTCCGGTCAACCGGGAACGGTCCAAATGCCGGTCCCGCCAGCGGGTACGGGCTGGCCGTCTACATCCAGCACCCCGACGGGACGATCACCCTCTACGGGCACATCAACGACTACTTCGTGACCGCCGGTGGGACCGTCTCTGCCGGAGACGTCATTGCCGAGGTCGGCAACAAGGGCCAGTCCACCGGCCCGCACCTGCACATCGAGACCCACATCGGGGGCCTCTACGCCAACCGGGTCAACCCCGCTCCATGGTTGGCCGCTCGAGGCATCACCTTCGGAAACCGTTGCAACTGACCAGTCACCCACTCCCGGTCGGTGACCCCGTCGGCGGTGAGCGGGCTACCAGGCGTGGTGCCACCCACGCCTCGCCAGGAGTGCGGGTGTTCGTCCTTCGGACAAGCTTGCTGCGGACCTACAGCTGTGAGGGATAGGTCAGGTGTTGCTGATCGATCGGTCCTGATCGCGCAGTACAGCCAAACGGCTGCGGTACTCGGACTCGTCGATGTCGCCGTGGGCGAATCGCTCTGCCAGCACCTGCTCGGTCGTCGCCCGAACTGCTGGTTGCTGCCCTCCGGTACGTGTGCTGCGAACGAGGTAGACCACCCCGACGATCAGAAGGGCCCAAAAGAGCACCATGCTGGCGATCATGACGACGGATCCCCAGCCGTTGACGCCGTCGTTGTACCAGAACATCATCGAATTCTCCTCGGTCGATCGCCAGTGGGTGACAGACACCCACGGTCTGTGGGGCGCTGGTACGGGGCCGACTCCACTATCCCAGGATGCCCGCCCGCCGTGACACGAACACCGGCCGCGGGTCACCGGCGTGGGGGTCGAACGTCCCGTCGGTGATGTGGTGAATGGTGCGCGTCGCGGGTGGGCAGTCCCGGGGGCGGCCGGGTCAGCTCGTGTACGACAACACCGACATCATCCCTGCCTCGGCGTGGTACCCGTTGTGGCAGTGGACGGCCCACTGGCCGGGGTTGTCGGCAGCGAGGTCGGCGATGACGGTCTGCCCGGGGACGACCAGCATGGTGTCCTTGCGCGGGCCGGTGGTCCGGCCGCGGACCTGCAGGGTGTGCCCGTGCACGTGGAGAGGGTGGAACATCATCGTCTGGTTGCGGATGGTGAGCCGGACCCGTTCGCCCTGCTGGACCTGCAGGTCCTCCCGCTCGTCGTAGGTGCGGCCGTTGATGGTCCAGCGGTAGCCGCCCATGCCGCCGCCGAGGTCGACAGCCAGCTCACGGTCGGTCCCGGTGTCGGCCAGCTGCACGGCAGGGTCGCTCGACAGCTCCAGCATGGCAGTCACCTGACGGTCCAGTTCGGGCGCGGTGGTGGCTGCGGTGGGTGCGGCTGCGGTCGGGCTGGTGCGCAGGACGAGCAGGCCGGCACCGTCCTTGCCCTCGGCGCGGGCGACCAGGGGGAACGCGCCGTCGCCGAGGGTGATCAGGCAGTCGGCGCGCTCGCCCATGCCCAGCAGGACGGCGTCGGTGTCCACGTGGTCGACGGGAAACCCGTCGGTGTGGGTCACGGTGAGCCGGTGGCCACCGACCGCGACCCGGAAGGCCGTGTCGGCGCCGGCGTTGATGATCCGCAGCCGAACCCGCGATCCGGGGGGGAAGGAGGCGGTGGCCGGCGATGCGGCGGTGCGGCCGTTGATGAGCATGTAGGGGTGGACGACGTCTCCGCCATCACCGCCGAGCAGGGATGCGGCGCCGGTTCCGCCACCACCGGACGAGCCCATCCCGCCCATCCCGCCCATGCCCCCGCCCATGCCCCCGCCGCCGGAGGTGAGTCGGGCCAGCTCGTCGTCGGGTGTGGTTCCGGTGCCGTCGATCCAGTCGTCGAGGACGACGACGAGTTCGGCGTCGTAACTCAGTGGCTCGGCGGGGTCCTCGACGATGAGTGGTGCGTAGAGGCCGCGGTCGAGTTGAACCCCGACGTGGGGGTGGAAGTAGTAGGTGCCGGGGTCTGGCGCGGTGAACCGGTAGGTCCGGTCCCCGCCGGTGGCGATGGCGCGTTGGGTGATGCCCGGGACGCCGTCCATGTCGTTGCGCAGCGCCAGTCCGTGCCAGTGCACCGAGGTGGTCGCCGGCAGCTCGTTGGTCACCGTCGCCACGATCTCGTCCCCGGCGCGGACCCGGATCTCCGGTCCGGGCACGGTGTCGTTGAACGCCCAGGTAGACACGGTGGTGCCCCCGAGGTCGATGTCGGTGACCCCGGCACGGAGGGCGACGGTGGTGCTGGCGCCGGAGCTGGCCCGGGCTGCCTCGGCGGCAGTGACCGCGCGGCCGCCAGGACCCACGGCCCGAGCCGTGGGGGTGGAGGAACATGCGGCCAAGGCCAGGGCCCCGGCGGTGCCGGCCACTCCACCCAGGAACGTCCGGCGGCTCATCGATGCGTGCACGATTCTCCTCTGTTCTCCACCGGGTACCGGTATGGGCAGGATCGTCGAACTGCCTGTGCACGAGCTGGCGGGGGCGGGTGACCCGCAGCGCCGCCGCCTTGAATGCCGGTGCTGCTCCTGTCGGTGCAGGTCAGACCGACACCGTCGGCCCGCGGTCGGCGGCACGGCCTCCGGGGCGGAGGTCCAGTCGGCGGAGGAGTTGGGCGTTGAGGGCGACGACGATCGTGGACGCCGACATCAGCAGCGCGCCGATCGACATGGGCATGACGAAGCCGATGGGCGCCAGTACGCCGGCGGCCAGCGGCACTGCGATCAGGTTGTAGCCGGCGCCCCAGGCCAGGTTCTGCAGGCTCTTGCGGTAGGAGGCCGCAGACAGGTCGATGACCGAGGCCACCGACCGGGGGTCTGCTGAGGCCAGCACGATCCCGGCGGAGGCGATCGCGACATCGGTGCCGGCCCCGATGGCGATTCCGACGTCGGCCTGGGCCAGGGCGGGGGCGTCGTTGACGCCGTCACCGACCATCGCGACCTGCTTGCCTTCGGTCTGCAGGGCAGACACGGCTGCGGCCTTGTCTTCGGGTCGGACGCCGGCGAAGAACCGGCCGATGCCCAACTGGCGGGCGACCGAGGCGGCGACGGCCTCGGCGTCCCCCGTGATCATGACGACCTCGACGCCGCGGCGCTGGAGTTCGGCCATGGCGGCCCGGGACTCGGCGCGGACCTCGTCGGCAAGGGAGAGGGCGCCGGCGACCTGACCGTCGACGAGGACGTGCAGGATGATCGACCCGTCGGCCCGCCACCGGTCTGCCACCGGCAGCTCGCCGGCGCCGGCTTGCTCGAGCAGGGCCGGGCCGCCGACGGCCACGGTGTGACCGTCCACAGTGGCCGACACCCCGACGGCGGGGGAGGACGTGAACCCGCTGGCAGCAGGAACGTCCAGGTCTCGTTCCTGGGCGGCGCGGACGATGGCCCGGGCCAGCGGGTGCTCGGAGTCGGTCTCGGCTGCCGCGGCCCAGCCCAGCAGCTCGCCGGTGTCACCACCGGGGTCGCTGAGCTCGATGCCGGTGACGGTGGGCCGTCCCTTGGTCAGGGTGCCGGTCTTGTCGAACAGCACGGTGTCCACCGTCCGCATCGCTTCCATCGCTCCCCGGTCCTTGACCAGCACGCCGGCGCGGGCGGCGCGTTCGGTCGCGATGGAGATGACCAGGGGGATGGCCAGCCCGAGGGCGTGGGGGCAGGCGATGACCAGGACGGTGATGGTGCGGATGACGGCCTGGTCGGGGGAGCCGATCACTGACCACACGATCGCGGTGATGATGCCGGAGCCCAGGGCGAACCAGAACAGCCAGCCGGCTGCTGTGTCGGCCAGGCGTTGGGCGCGGGAGCCCGATGCCTGGGCGTCGGCGACGAGCTTGCCGATCCCGGCCAACGCGGTGTCCTCACCCGTCGCGGTGACCTGGACCCGGATCCCGGAGTCGGTGGCCACCGTGCCGGCGACGACCCGGTCACCGATCTCGCGCCGCACCGATGCGGACTCCCCGGTGATCATCGACTCGTCCACTGCCGCCGAGCCCTCGACGACCTGACCGTCGGCCGGGATCCGATCACCGGGGCGGACGACCACGACATCGCCCACCACCAGATCGGCCGGCGCCACCGTGCGGATCTGCCCGTCCTCGACGCGTTCGGCCTCGTCGGGCAACAGCGCCGCCAACGAGTCCAGGGCCGAGGACGTCTGGGCGAGTGACCGCATCTCGATCCAGTGGCCCAACAACATGATCACCACCAGCAGGGCCAGCTCCCACCAGAAGTCCAACTCGTGGGAGACCAGCCCCACCGTCGAGGCCCACGACGAGAGGAATGCAACGGTGATCGCCAGGGCGACCAGCAGCATCATCCCCGGCTGCCGCGACCGGATCTCCGCCACGGCCCCACTGAGGAACGGACGCCCACCCCACAGGTACATGACCGTCCCCAGCAGCGGGGACACCCACGGCAGCCACCCCACGTCGGGGAGCTGGTAGCCCAGGATCGAGGCGAACATGTCCGAAGCGGCCACGGTCGGGACCGCCAGCAGCAGGTTCCACCAGAACAAGCGCCGGAACATCGCCACGTGGTCCCCGTGGCCGCCATGACCTCCCGAGGCGCCGTGGTCACTGTGTGTCCCGTGACCTCCCGCATCCTCCTGGTCGGCGGGGCTGGCGTGAGAGGTCACTGCCGCGGGTGACCCACCGCCGGGAGCAGGGTGGCTGTGGGCAGCAGGAGGCGTCGCCGCGGGCTGCGGGTCGCGCTGGGTGGCGGGCATGAGAGACCTTCCGCGAAGGAGGGGGTGATACCACCGGGGGGTAGAGCTGTAGACCGTGTATACCACCGGGGGGTATCTGGAAATAGTCTCGAAGGGCCCGATGAGAGGGCTCGAGGTCCTCGTTCGCCGCGTGGGCCGAACCGAGTCCTGCATACCGTTAGCGTGACTTTGCTGGGGTGGGTGTCGCCGCCGGCAGGTCCGCAGCCGCCGGGACTGGACTGGGGCTGAACCGGCCCAGCCCCCACGGCTGAGTAGTACCTGCTTCTACTTTGTTGCCAGGCTCTGGAGCAGCTGCTCCATCTCGGTGATCTCGACGCCCTGAGAGGCCTGGATGTCCTCTGCCATCGCGATCGCGTCGGCATCCTCACCGTCGGCGATCTCGGTTTCGGCCATGCCGATGGCGCCGGTGTGGTGCTCGAGCATCAGC
>JBBSVA010000184.1:0-5196 GCA_038233915.1 Mycobacteriales bacterium
ATGAGCGCCGCCCCGGCGCTCGCCGAGGACGGCACCGCGACAGTCTCGGTGCTGCACGCCGTCCCCGGTGTCCCGGTGGACGTCTACGCCAACGGCGAGGAGCTCATCCCGGATTTCCAGCCGGGCACCCTCACCGACCCGGGGGCGACGGCTTCTACGAGGTGTGGCTGCTGGGCGACGACGCCGGGGCCCTGGCCCTCGGCGTGCTGGCGGGGGGTGCGGGCAGCTACCCGCTGCCCGCCGGCGTGGACCTGGCCGAGTACGGCACTGTCGACGTCTCGTGGGAGCCCTTCGACGGCGACCCGACGCACTCGACCGACTCGGTGGCCCGCGGGTCGCTCGACTGAGCGCGCCAGCCCGGACCGGCCGGGCGGGTGCGGGGAGCCGCCGGGACGTCGGCCTGGACGCGGACTAGCGTCTGACCGGTGAGTCCGCTGCCCCTCCCAGAGCTCGGCGCCGCCTGGCGGGCCGCCCGTCCGCGACCGGCCGGCGTGCACCTGGACTCCGCGGCGTGCAGCCGGCAGTCGGTCAAGGTGTTGGACGCCGTCGCGCACCACGCCCGGCACGAGGCCGAGGTCGGCGGCTACCAGGCCGAGGCCTCGGCCGAGCCGCTGCTGCAGCAGGGCCGTTCCGTGCTGGCCGGGCTGGTCGGGATGGCCGCCGCCGACGTCGCGTTCACCGAGAGCGCGTCGTCGTCGGTGCGGGTGCTCTTCGCGGCCTGGCGACTGCCGATCGGGTCCCGGGTCGGCGTGCTGCCCGGGGAGTTCTACGGGAACCTGGCCGCGATCCGGTACGCCGGGCTGGTGCCGGAGGTGCTGCCCGCCGACGGTCTGGGCCGGGTCGACGTCGAGGCGCTGGCCCGGCTGCTGCGCTCGGACCCGCCCGCAGCGGTGCACCTGACGGTGCTGGCCAGCCACCGGGCCCTCGTCCAGCCGCTGGTGGAGGTGTCCCGGCTGTGCCGGGCGACCGGGGTGCCGCTGGTGCTCGACGTCGCCCAGGCGCTGGGCCAGGTCGACTGCGACGTGCGGGCGGACGCCGTCTACGGCACCTCGCGCAAGTGGCTGGCCGGCCCGCGCGGAGTGGGCTTCCTGGTGCTGCGCCCGGCGTTCCGGGCCGGACTGACCCCGGTGCAGGGTGACCCGGCCGACTCGACGTCCTTCGAGACCCACGACGCACACGTGGCCGGCCGCGTCGGGCTGACCCTGGCGATCGGCGAACACCTGGCCGCGGGTCCGGTCGCCGTCCGCACCCGGCTGGCCGGGATTGGCCGCGCCGTCCGCGAGCGGGTGGACGGCGTCTCGGGCTGGCGGGTGGTCGAGCCGGTGGACGAGCCGACCGCGGCCACCACCCTGGTCCCGCCGCACGGCGTCGACGTCGCCGACACCGCCACCCGGCTGCGCACCGAGCACGGCATCGTCACCACCGTGTGCCTGCCCGCGCGGGCACCCGGTGAGCTGACCGGCCCGGTGCTGCGGGTCTCCCCGCACCTGGACGTGACCGAGGCCGACCTGGAGACGCTGGTCAGCGCCCTCTGAGGCCGAGCGCTGCAGACCTCGGGCCCGCACGCGGGGGGACCGGGCCGCAGCGCAGCCCGGCCTCGACCGGGTCGGACAGCGACAGGGCGAGGACGGGGGTGTCGGCGAGGCTCAGGACCAGGCGGCGGACGGTGCGGGTGGTCGTGGGCTTCTCGGGTCCGCGCACAGCAGTGGACGGGCTGTGCGTCAGCCCAGGAGGCAGTACCGGGGCCCGTCGGGAACGTGTCGGACGCGCGCTCACCACCCGCCCGGGTCAGGAGGCGGCGAACCGCCGGTCCAGCTCGGCCCGGCCACCCGGCGTGGGCCGTCCCCACAACCGCAGCCGGGCCATCCCGCCGTCCGGGAAGACATCCAACCGGACGGCAGTCACCCCGGCCGCCCCATCCAGGACGAACCGGTGCCGGGTGTCGGGCTGCAACGGGGTGCGGGCCAGCAGCTCGACCTGGGTTCCGTCCGCGGTGAGCCCGGTGAGCGAGGCCGCGCCGGGGGCGTTGCCCAGGAAGTACGAGGTGTCCAGCTCGGCAAGGGTCACGGTGCCCTCGCAGGCCAGCTGCACGTGCACCCAGTCGTTGCCGTCGTCCCGGCGGCGGGCGGTCTCCCAGCCCTCGCCCATCGAGCGGGCCAGACCGCGGCCGACCAGCTGGTGCGGGGTGCCGTAGAACTCGTTGCTGACCCCGGTCACCAGGCCGCCGTTCTCCAGCGCGGCCAGGTCGAACGGGCCGGCGTCCAGGAACCGCGGGTCCGGGACGACGGTGCCGTGCACCCGCAGCCGGGCCACGCCGCCGTCGGGGTGGATGGTCAGCCGGACGTGGGTGACCCGCCGGTCGGACTCCACCGCGAAGGCATTGGCGGTGTCGCCGGCCAGGTCGACCAGTGGCAGCAGCGGTTGCCAGTCGGCCTGCTCCAGCTCGGCGACCGACGGGTGCCCGTCGACGGCGACGCCCTCGACCGAGGCGCACGGCGGGTAGTTGCCGGTGAAGAACGCGGTGTCGACGACCACGCCGGCCGCGACGCCGGGCGCCCCCAGCCGGACGATCGCCCAGTCGTGCCCGGGAGTCCGGCGGCGCCTGGTCTCCCAGCCGTCGTACTCCTTGCCCTTGTGGCCGAACTCGGCGCGCGCGGCGGCCGGCCAGGGCAGCACCAGGTTCTCCCGGGCGGCGAAGAACTCGTCGTTCGCCGCCACCACGGCTCCGCCCAGCGCGCGGCTGGCCAGGTCGGGGAGCTGGGTCCAGGGGGCATGCAGGTCGGTCATCGGTCTCCAGATCCGGGTGGGAGGGTCCACTCTCGCAGAGCTGCCCTCACGGTTGACCGCGCTCCAGCAGTCGCCCGCGGGGGGTGCCGCGGGGGGTGCCGTCCACGACCGTGCCGCGCAGCCAGGTCCGCCGGACGACACCGGTCAGCTCGCGGCCGCGGTAGGGCGTGACCGGGTTCTTGTGCTCGAGCCGGTCGACGGTGGCCACCTCGTCGGGGGCGAAGGCCACCAGGTCGGCGTCCTTGCCCACCGCGATACCTCCCTTGCGGGGCAGCCCGGCCAGCCGGGCGGGTGCTGCGGACATCAGCTCGACCACCCGGGTCAGCGGCATCCCGCGTTGCCGGGCGCCGGTCCAGACCGCGGGCAGCGCGACCTGCAGCCCGGCGATGCCGCCCCAGGCCAGCCCGAAGTCGCCGACGTCCAGGCGCTTGAGCTCGGTGGTGCAGGGTGAGTGGTCGCTGACCACCAGGTCGATCTCGCCGTCGGCGAGCGCCTGCCACAGCGCCTCCCGGTGCTCGGCCTGCCGGATCGGTGGGCAGCACTTGTAGGCGGTGTCGCCGTCGGGCACCTCGTCCGCGGCGAACATCAGGTAGTGCGGGCAGGTCTCCACCGTGACCTGGACGCCCTCGGCCCGGGCTCGGCGCAGCGCGGGAAGCGCGCCGGCGTCGGCCAGGTGCACCACGTGCACCCGGGCGCCGGTCTCGGCGGCCGCGGCGAGCAGCACGCCGATCGCGGTCTCCTCGGCGGCCTCCGGGCGGGAGGCCAGGAACGCCGCGTAGCTGGTGCCCTCGGGGTCGGGGGCGGCCTCGATGGTCGCCTCGTCCTCGCAGTGCGCGATCAGCAGCCCGCCGAGGGCGGCCAGCTCGGTGAGCGCCGCGCGCAGCCCGGCGGGGTCCAGCGGGGGGAACTCCGGCACGCCGCTGTCGAGCAGGAAGCACTTGAACCCGACGACCCCGGCCGCCAGCATCGGCCGGAACTCACCCGTATTGCCAGGTACTGCCCCACCCCAGCACGCGACGTCGACGCTGACCTGCCCGCGCGCGGCGGCTCGCTTGACCCCCAGCCCCTCGACCGTGGTGGTCGGCGGGATCGAGTTGAGCGGCATGTCCACGACGGTGGTCACCCCGCCCGCGGCGGCCGCGCGGGTCGCGCTGGCGAAGCCCTCCCACTCGGTGCGGCCGGGCTCGTTGACGTGCACGTGGCTGTCGACCAGGCCGGGGATCAGCACCTCGTCATCGCCCAGCGTGCTGACGTCCCCGCCGGCCCCACCGACGTCGTCGAAGCCGGTGACGGCGGTGATCCGGCCGTCCCGGACGTGCACGGCGGCCGGGCGCTGCCCCTCGGGCAGCACCACCCGGCGAGCCCGGACGACCACGTCGGTCTCGCTCATCGCGCCTCCTGTCTGCGTGGCGACTGGCCGGCATCGCGGACCGTGTCCAGCCCGGCCCCATCGTCCCAGGCCCGAGGGCGGCCACCCGGCGCAACGTGGGGGTCGCCTTCTCCCCCCATGCGGTCGCGACCCAGCCGTCGGCCAGCGGTGCCGGAGGCAGCACGACAGCCGCGGCCAACGTCCACACGACAACCGGGCACCGGCCTCCACGAACATGTGCAACGACCCAACAAACCGACGAGCCAGCGAGCTCGGCCGCGGCACGCCCGGTCGGCGTGAACGAGGACGGCGGCCCGATCTTCCGCCAGATCGCGGACCAGGTGGAGAACGCGATCGTCGACGGCTCCCTCGCAGAGGAGAGCCAGGCGCCCTCGGCAAACGAGCTGGCCGCCTTCCCCCGCATCCCCGCCACCGCGGCCAAGGGCCTGACGGGCTGGTCGACGACGGGGTCCTCGACAAGAGACGAGGAGTCGGGATGTTCGTCGCCACCGGCGCGCGCGACCAGCTGCTGAAGCGGCGTCGCAGCGAGTTCGCCGACCTGTACCTGGAGCCCCTGCTGAACGAGGCCGCCAAGCTCGGCATCTCCGGCGCCGACATCAGCACCATGATCTCCGAGCAGAGGGACGTGCGATGACCGCCGCGCCACCCTGGACGACGTCACCATGCAGTTCCGCGGGCACACCGCCCTGGACGGCGTCATCGCCGCCCTGCAGCAGGACTGCATCACCGGGTTGCTGGGCCGCAACGGCGCCGGCAAGACCACGCTCATACAGCTGCTGACCGGCCACCGGATACCGACGTCGGGCCAGGTCCGGACCCCAGGAAGCGGGCGCGGGACGCACGATTCCCGCGACCCGTCCCGTGCCCCGGAGATTCCGAGCGCATAGGTCGTCTCTGCAACGGACAGCCGGCGCACCGACCTTTTGATCGACAGTGGTCCAGGAGTCCCCGCGTCACGAGACCACGCAGGCAGTAGTCGCGCCTTGATGGCGCTGCCAGGAAACGCCGAAACGGGGTCA
>JBBSVA010000185.1:0-4999 GCA_038233915.1 Mycobacteriales bacterium
CAGGGCGTCCCGGTCGGGCTCGGCGTAGACGGCCACGCTGATGAGGCCGGCGTCCTTGCAGGCGCGGGCGACCCGGACGGCGATCTCGCCGCGGTTGGCGATCAGGACCTTCTGCACAGTGCACAGCCTCCTCGATGAGAACCCGTCGGACTGTAGCCAGGACCCCGGGTCGGGGGCACGGCAGGCCCGTGCGCACGTCGGAGGCGCGCGGGGTCGGGCAGGACGATCAGCGCGCCCACAGGTCGACGACGGTCAGCTCGAACTTCGCCAGCTGGTCACGCAGCAACGGCAACGACAGCCCGACGACGGCGGACGGGTCGCCCTCGATCCGCCGGATGAACGGCCCGCCCAGTCCGTCGAGGGTGAACGCGCCTGCGACCTGGAGGGGCTCACCGCTGCCGATGTAGGCCTCCATCTCGGCCTCCGAGGGGGAGGCGACGTGCACGGTGGTGGAGGCGACGGCGACGTCCCGCCGGGCGACCGACCCCTGGCGGACGTCGAGCACGGCCTGCCCGGTGTGCAGCACGCCCTTGCGGCCCGACATCCGGCGCCAGCGGTCGCGGGCCTCCGCCGCATCGGCGGGCTTGCCGAGGGCATCGCCGCGGAACTCCAGCAGCGAGTCGCAGCCGATGACCAGCGCGTCGGTCTCTTTCTTGGCGACCACCTGGGCCTTGGCGGCCGCAAGCAGCGCCACCAGCTCAGCTACCCGCGGCGAGCGGATCGTGGACTCGTCCACCCCGGAGACGACGACCTCCGGGGCCAGCCCGGCCTGCCGCAGCAGCTGCAGCCGAGCCGGCGAGGCCGAGGCGAGCACCACCCGCCGGGTCACCCGAACCGCCCCGCAGCCCGCCAGCCACCGGGGCCGGACTGCAAGGGTTGCCGGACGGCGTCCGACCGGGACGCCCAGGCGCCCACCGGCGTCGGACGCCGACGGGACCGGCGCTGCGACAGCGCCGCGACCACGACGGTCAGCGCGGCGAGCTCCTCGGCCGAGGGCTTACCCCGGACGACGCGCATGAGAAGGACCCCGTCCTTCCCACCCTTCGCAAGCTCAGGGCGGGACCCGGGACCGGGCCGAGGCTCGGTCACAGCGGGATGTTCCCGTGCTTCTTCGGCGGCAGCGTTTCGCGCTTGTTCGCCAGCAGCCGCAGCGCCCGGGTGACGTGCACCCGGGTGTGCGAGGGCGGGATGACCGCGTCGATGAACCCGCGGTCGGCCGCGATGTAGGGGTTGGCGAGGGTGTCCTCGTACTCGGTGATCAGCTCCGCCCGGCGGGCCTCCGGGTCGTCGGTGGCCGCCAGCTCCTTGCGGTAGAGGATGCCGACCGCGCCCTGCGCCCCGACGACGGCGATCTGCGCCGTCGGCCAGGCCAGGTTGACGTCGGCGCCCAGGTGCTTGGAGCCCATCACGTCGTAGGCGCCGCCGTAGGCCTTGCGGGTGATGACGGTGACCAGCGGGACGGTGGCCTCGGCGTAGGCGTAGATCAGCTTGGCGCCGCGGCGGATGATGCCGTCCCACTCCTGCGAGGTGCCGGGCAGGAAGCCGGGCACGTCGACCAGGGTCAGCACCGGGATGTTGAAGGCGTCGCAGGTGCGGACGAAGCGGGCGGCCTTCTCGCTCGCGTCGATGTCCAGGGTGCCGGCGAACTGGGTGGGCTGGTTGGCCACGATGCCCACCGGGCGGCCCTCGACCCGGCCGAAGCCGATCAGGATGTTGGGCGCGAAGAGCGGCTGCACCTCGAGGAACTCGCCGTCGTCGACGACGTGCTCGATGACCGTGTGCATGTCGTAGGGGGTGTTCGCCGAGTCCGGGATGAAGGTGTCCAGCTCGGCGTCGAGGTCGGTGACCGCCTCGGGCAGTGCGACGTCGACGGCCGCGACCTCCAGGGTCGGCAGCGGGTCCAGGTTGTTGCTGGGCAGGTAGGACAGCAGCGCCTTGACGTAGTCGAGGGCGTCCTCCTCGTCGGCGGCCAGGTAGTGCGCGACGCCGGACTTCGTGTTGTGCGTGCGGGCCCCACCCAGCTCCTCCAGCGTCACCTCCTCACCGGTCACCGTCTTCACGACGTCCGGGCCGGTGATGAACATCTGGCTGGTCTGGTCGACCATCACGACGAAGTCGGTGAGCGCGGGGGAGTAGACGTGCCCGCCGGCCGCGGCGCCCATCACCAGCGAGATCTGCGGGATGACGCCGGAGGCGTGCACGTTGCGCCGGAAGATCTCGCCGTAGAGGCCGAGGGAGACCACGCCCTCCTGGATGCGCGCGCCACCGCCCTCGTTGATCCCGATGATCGGGCAGCCGTTGCGGACGGCGAGGTCCAGGACCTTGACGATCTTCTCGCCGTAGACCTCGCCCAGGCTGCCGCCGAAGACGGTGACGTCCTGGGAGAAGACGCAGACCGGGCGGCCGTCGACGGTGCCGAAGCCGGTGACGACGCCGTCCCCGAACGGGCGCTTGGCGTCCATCCCGAAGTTCGTGGACCGGTGCCGGGCGAACTCGTCCAGCTCGGTGAACGAGCCGGGGTCCAGCAGCGCCTCGATGCGCTCGCGGGCGGTCATCTTCCCGGCGGCGTGCTGCTTCTCCACGGCCCGGTCGGAGCCCGCGTGCGCGGCCTCCTCCAGGCGGCGTTCGAAGTCGGCCAGCCGGCCGGCGGTCGTGTGCATGTCGATGTCCGCCGGGACGTCCTCACCGGCGGCACCGAGTTCAGCCGAGGTCACAGCGCCGTAGCGTAGGTGACGTGACCTCGGTGTCCCCGGCCCTGCCCCCCGATCCCGCCCGCGCTGCAGCACGCTGGTCGGACCTGGACCGGCCGGCCCTGGACGCCGCCGCGCTGACCGCGGTGCTGCAGCGGGACGGGTCGATGTGGCGCGCCGTCGAGGTGCTGCCCGCGATCGGGTCGACGAACGCCGAGTTGGTGGCCCGGGCCGCGGCCGACGGGCCGGAGGGCCTGGTGCTCGTCACCGAGGACCAGCAGGCCGGGCGCGGCCGGCTGGACCGGGTGTGGACATCCCCACCCCGAGCCGGCATCCCGGTGTCGGTGCTGCTGCGCCCCGACGTCCCGGTGGCCCGTCGCGGGTGGCTGTCGCTGCTGGCCGGGGTCGCGCTGGCGGAGTCGCTGTCCGACGTCGTCGCGACGTCGCTGAAGTGGCCGAACGACCTGCTCGCTCCTGACGGGCGGAAGCTGGCCGGGATCCTGTCCGAGGCCAGCGGTGCCGCGGTGGTCGTCGGGGTCGGGATCAACGTGTCCACCCGGGCCGACGAGCTCCCGGAGACCGGCACGTCGCTGTCGCTGGCCGCGGGCCGACCGGTCGACCGCGGGCCGGTGCTGCTGGCCTACCTGCGGGCCTTCGAGGCGCGGTACCGGACCTGGGTGGAGCACGCCGGCGACCCGGTCTCCTCGGGCCTGGCCCGGGACTACCTGGCCTGGTGCTCCACCGTCGGTCTCGACGTCTCGGTCACGCTGCCCGACGGCCGGCTGCTCGACGGCGTCGCCGAGGCCGTCGACTGGGACGGGCGGCTCGTCGTCCGGACGCCCGAGGGTCGTGTGGAGCTGGCCGTGGGCGACGTGCGACACGTGCGACCCCGCACCGCAGGGTGATGACGACGGGGCACCCGTCGGTCATCCTGTCGCCGTGGCCTACCCCGACAAGCTGCTGGCCGACGACGAAGAGGTCGTGCGGCACCTGCACCCGCACTGGTTGACCGTCTTCTGGCCGGTCGTGGTCTTCCTCGTCCTGGTGGGCCTGGGCTCCTTCGGTGCGGCGCTGATCCCCGAGGGCTCGAATCAGGGGGTCTACCGGCTGGTCATCGTGATCGCCGCCGGGCTGCTCGCCATCGCGTTCGTCATCGTGCCGCTGCTGAAGTGGCGGACGACGCACTACGTGATCACCACGCACCGGCTGCTCTACCGCGTCGGCATCCTGTCCCGCACCGGCCGCGACCTCGGCCTGTCCCGGATCACCGACGTCTCCTACAGCCAGACGCTCTGGGACCGGATCATCAACTCCGGGACCCTGACGATCGAGACAGCCGGTGAGGGCGGGTCCACCGTCTTCTCCGCGATCCCGGACTCCGAGGGCGTGCAGCAGCTGCTCAACCACATGGTCGAGGAGGACGCCGACCGCCGGGCGCAGGAGAGCGCCGGGTACATCGGCCAGTACTACCGGGGCGAGACCGGGCCGGTCCCGCCGCAGCGTTGACCCCACCGGCCCCACCCGTCGGGTCCGGTTCGGGAATTGTCGGAGGGTCCGCCTAGCGTCGGGTCCATGCGGTTGCTGCACACCTCGGACTGGCACGTGGGGCGGTCCCTGCACGGGACCGACCTGCTCGCCGAGCAGGAGGCCGTGCTGTCCCGGTTGGCGGACGTCGTCCGGGCCGAGCGGGTCGACGTCGTCCTGGTGGCCGGGGACGTCTACGACCGCGCCGTCCCCTCGGCGGATGCCACCGGCGTGCTGGACCGGGTGCTGTCCCGGCTCCGGGCCGCCGGCGCCACCGTCGTCCTGACGCCGGGCAACCACGACTCCGCCCGTCGGCTGGGCTTCGCCTCCGGGCTGCTCGCCGTTTCCGGTGTGCACGTCCGGGCGTCCACCCCCGCGTTGGACGAGCCGGTGCTGCTGGTCGACGAGCACGGCGAGGTGGCGGTCTACGGCCTGCCGTTCCTGGAGCCCGAGGTCGCCCGGCACCAGCTGGGCTCCGACGTCGGCCGCTCGCACCAGGCCGTGCTGTCCGCGGCCATGGACCGGGTCCGGTCCGACCTGTACTTCCGGCCGGGTGCGCGCTCGGTCGTGCTGGCACACGCGTTCGTCGGCGGCGGTGAACCGAGCGACTCCGAGCGGGACATCGCCGTGGGCGGGGTCGACCTGGTCAGTCCGTCGGTCTTCGACGGCGTGGACTACGTGGCGCTGGGCCACCTGCACCGTCCGCAGACCCTGACCCCGCGGCTGCGCTACAGCGGGTCCCCGATGGCCTACTCCTTCGGCGAGGCCGGGCAGCAGAAGACCGC
>JBBSVA010000186.1:0-4896 GCA_038233915.1 Mycobacteriales bacterium
CCGCCGGCCTCACGCCGCCGGCACGACCGAGGTGATGGTCACCGGGGTGGCGGGGGCGCCGTCGGAGGACCCGTCGGCGACGCCGGCGGCGGCGATGCCGTCCAGCACGGCCAGCCCGGAGTCGTCGATGGTGCCGATGACCGTGTAGTCCGGGCTCAGCTGGCTGTCGCCGTAGACCAGGAAGAACTGGCTGCCGTCGGTGCCCTGGCCGCTGTTGGCCATCGCGACCACGCCGCGGCCGTAGGTCTCGGTGCCGTCGACCGAGGTCGGGAAGGTGTACCCGGGGCCGCCGGACCCGGTGCCCGACGGGTCGCCGCACTGCAGCACGGCGAGCGAGTCGCCGGTGGTGAGCCGGTGGCAGGGGGCGCCGTCGAAGTAGCCCTGGGCGGCCAGTGACACGAAGCTCGCGGTGGCGCAGGTGGCGGTGCCGGCCTGGTCCAGGGTGACCCCGATGGCGCCGGCGTCGGTGGTGATCGTCTCGGCGACCGTGCCCTCGGTGCCGATGTCCCCGGTGGGCGCGTCGTTGGCGACCCCGGAGCTGCCCTGCGCGTCGTAGGTGTACGTGCACGGCCCGGCGGTGGTGGTCTGGCCGGCCCGCTCGGCGCCGGGACCGGGCGACGGCACGGCCGCCGGGTCGGTGGCCGCGGCCGAGGAGGTGCCCGCGTCGGCGGTGGAGGTGTTGTCGTCCCCTCCCAGGCCGGTGATCAGGAAGGCCGCACCTGCCACCACCAGGACGGCGAGCACCGTGACGCCGAGCAGCAGGTTGCGCCGCCGCTTCTTGGCCTGCTCGGCACGTCGTTCCAGCTGACGCTGCAGGTGTCGCTGGGCGGCCTCGCGGCGCTGCTTGTTGCTGGGCACGGGTCTGCGGGCTCCTCGGTGCGGCTGCTCGGGGACGCGCGCGTGCTGCTGGTCCCCGCTGGTCGGGGGCCGAGTCTAGGTGGCCGACCTGCGTGCTCCCTGCAGGCCGGGCGGGGGAGTGCCGGGCCCCGCGTAACCTGACCCGGTGCTCATCCGCTCGTTCCCCGCCGGCGCGTTCGGCACCAACTGCTATGCCGTGGCCACCGGGCCGGGCGCCGAGTGCGTCGTGGTGGACCCCGGGATGGAGGCCGTGGAACCGCTGGCCCGGATGCTGGCCGAGGACGGGCTCAAGCCCGTCGCGGTCGTGCTGACCCACGGCCACCTGGACCACACGGCCTCGGTGCTGCCGGTGTGCGAGGGCTACGACATCCCCGCCTACCTGCACCCCGCTGACTCCGGGATGCTCTCGGACCCGGCGCGCTGGCACGGCCCGGCGCTGGCTCCGTTGATCACCGGCGTCCGGCTGCCCGACCCGGCCGATGTGCTGTCACTGGACGACGGCGCGGTGTTGTCGCTGGCCGGTGTCGAGCTGACCGTCCGGCACGCCCCCGGGCACACCCGCGGGTCGGTGGTCTTCACCCTCGACCTCGACGACAGCCCCGGGCTGCTCGCCGGCGACGTGCTCTTCGCGGGCTCCGTGGGCCGGGTCGACCTGCCCGGCGGGTCGTGGGAGTCGATGCTCGGCTCGCTGCGCGACGTGGTCCTGCCGCTGGACGACGCGACGGTGGTGCTGCCCGGCCACGGTGGGGCCACCACGATCGGCCGCGAGCGCGCGAGCAACCCCTACCTGGCCGAGGCCGCCGCCGAGCCCCGGGGCCCCGCACCTCGAGGACGTGGACTGTGAGCGACCTCGTTGCCCCCAAGGGCACCTTCGACGTCCTGCCACCGGACTCGGCGCGCTTCCTGGCCGTCCGCGAGACGCTGACGGCCCCGCTGCGCCGGGCCGGCTACGGCTACGTGGAGACCCCGGCCTTCGAGGACACCGCGGTCTTCGCCCGCGGGGTGGGGGAGTCCACCGACGTCGTCAGCAAGGAGATGTACTCCTTCACCGACAAGGGCGGCCGCTCGCTGACCCTGCGTCCCGAGCTCACCGCCGGGCTGATGCGTGCCTTCATCGAGCACCGGCTGTACGCCGGTGCGCTGCCGGTGAAGCTGTGGAGCGTCGGGTCGGCGTTCCGCTACGAGCGCCCGCAGGCCGGTCGGTACCGGCACTTCACCCAGGTCGACGTCGAGGCCCTGGGCACCGACGACCCCGCGCTGGACGCCGAGGTCGTGGCGCTGGCCGACCAGGGCTACCGGGACCTCGGGCTGCGCGACTACGAGCTGCAGCTGACCTCGTTGGGCGACAGCACCTGCCGGCCGCAGTACCGCGAGCTGCTCACCGCGTTCCTGTCCACGCTGGACCTGGACGAGGACACCCGGCGTCGCGCCGCGATCAACCCGCTGCGGGTGCTGGACGACAAGCGGCCCGAGGTGCAGGCCCAGCTGGTCGACGCGCCGCTCATGGTCGACCACCTGTCCGATGCCACCCGCGCGCACTACGACGCCGTCCGGGAGCACCTGACCGACCTGGGGATCTCCTGGGTCGAGGCGCCACGGCTGGTCCGCGGGCTGGACTACTACACGAAGACCACCTTCGAGTTCGTGCACGCGGGCCTCGGCTCGCAGTCCGGGATCGGTGGCGGCGGCCGGTACGACGGGCTGTCCGCGGCCCTCGGCGGCCCCGATGTCTCGGGCATCGGGTACGCCGTCGGAGTCGACCGGACGATCCTCGCGGTGCAGGCCGAGGGTCTGGACGTCGTGGTCGAGGCCGGGGTGCAGGCGTTCGTCGTCCCGCTGGGTGCGGCGGCGAAGAAGCTGGCCGTCGCGCTGGTCGGACAGCTGCGCGCGGCCGGCGTCGCCACCGACACCGTCTACGGCGACCGCGGGCTCAAGGGCGCGATGAAGGCCGCCGACCGTTCCGGGGCCGCGCAGGTCGTCGTCATCGGCGACCGGGACCTGGCCGAGGGCGTCGGTCAGCTCAAGACGATGGCCACCGGCGAGCAGGTCCCCGTCCCCCTCGGTGAGCTGGTCGACCGGGTGCGTGCGACGGTCTCCCCGTGACCTCATCCCTGGAACAGCGCCCCCTCGGCCGCACCGGAGCCGACGTCTCCGTCGTCGGCCTGGGCACCTGGCAGCTCGGCGGCGACTGGGGCGACGTCAGCTCCGCGGGTGCCGCCGAGGTCCTCGACGCCGCCCTCGACGCCGGCGTCACCCTGCTGGACACCGCGGACGTCTACGGCGACGGCCGCTCCGAGGAGCGGATCCGCCAGGCCCTGACCACCCGGTCCGACCGGCCGTTCGTGGCCACCAAGGCCGGCCGCCGCGCCGACCCGTTCGAGGCCGCGACGTACACCCCGGAGAACCTGCGCGCCTGGGTCGACAGGTCCCGGCGCAACCTCGGCGTGGACACGTTGGACCTGGTCCAGCTGCACTGCCCGCCGCCGGCCGTCTACGCGGACCAGCGCGTCTACGACACCCTCGACGGCTTCGTCGCCGACGGCTCGATCGCCGGTTACGGCGTCTCGGTGGAGACGGTCGCCGAGGGCCTGACCGCGCTCGAGCACAAGGGCGTGCAGACCATCCAGGTCATCCTCAACGTGTTCCGCCGCAAGCCGCTGGAGGAGCTGCTCCCCGCCGCGGTGCGCGCCCAGGTCGGCATCCTCGCCCGGGTGCCGTTGGCCTCGGGGCTGCTGAGCGGGAAGTACTCCATGGACACCACCTTCGCCGCCGACGACCACCGGACCTTCAACCGCAACGGCGAGGCCTTCGACGTCGGCGAGACGTTCTCCGGGGTGCCTTTCGAGGTCGGCGTCGCCGCAGCCCGCGAGGTCGCCGCGGTCGTCCCGGCGGGCACCACCACCGCCGCCTTCGCGCTGCGCTGGGTGATCGACCAGCCCGGCGTCACCGCCGTGATCCCCGGCGCCCGCAACGTGGAGCAGGTGCTCGGCAACGTCGCCGCAGCCTCGCTGGCCCCGCTCACCGGCGCCCAGCTCACCGAGCTCGAGCGGGTGTACGACGAGCGCATCCGCGCCCACGTGCACGCCCGCTGGTAAGTCCGACCCCCTCTCGAAAGGCACCTCCGTGCTCCGCACCCACGACGCCGGCACCCTCCGGGCCGCCGACGCCGGCACCACCGTCACCCTCGCCGGCTGGATCGCCCGCCGCCGCGACCACGGCGGGGTGGTCTTCCTCGACGTTCGCGACGCCTCGGGCTACGCCCAGGTCGTCGTCCGCGAGGAGGAGGCGCACGCGCTGCGCAACGAGTACTGCGTGCTCGTCACCGGCCAGGTGCAGGCCCGCCCCGCCGGCAACGAGAACCCCGAGCTGCCCTCCGGGGAGATCGAGGTCGTCGCCTCGACGCTGCAGGTGCTGTCGGCGTCCGCGCCGCTGCCGTTCCCGATCGAGAGCACCCAGGCCGCCGGGGACGACGTCCGGTACTCCTACCGCTACCTGGACTTGCGTCGGCAGGGCCCGGCTGCGGTGCTGCGGCTGCGCTCGGAGGTCAACCGGGTAGCCCGCACCGTCATGGCGTCTCAGGGTTTCGTCGAGGTCGAGACTCCCTCGCTGACCCGGTCCACCCCCGAGGGCGCCCGCGACTTCGTCGTCCCGGTGCGGCTGCAGCCCGGCTCCTGGTACGCGCTGCCGCAGTCCCCGCAGCTGTTCAAGCAGCTGCTGATGATCGGCGGCATGGAGCGCTACTACCAGATCGCCCGCTGCTTCCGGGACGAGGACTTCCGGGCCGACCGGCAGCCGGAGTTCACCCAGCTGGACTTCGAGATGAGCTTCGTCGACCGGGACGACGTCCTGGACGTCGCGTCCTCCGTGGTCACCGCGCTGTGGTCGGAGCTGGCGTCCCACGAGGTCGGGGAGATCCCGCGGATGACCTACCGCGAGGCGATGGACCGGTTCGGCTCCGACAAGCCCGACCTGCGTTTCGGCCTGGAGCTCACCGAGCTGACCGGCTACTTCAGCGACACCCCGTTCCGGGTCTTCCAG
>JBBSVA010000187.1:0-4859 GCA_038233915.1 Mycobacteriales bacterium
CGGACACGGGGTCCGCCGTGTGAGGGGACGCACCCCGACCCTCGCGCGTGTCGGTCCGGGACGCGACGAGCCCCCGCCGACCGGGTGGTCGACGGGGGCTCGGGCGGTCTGGGCACAGGACACCACAGGACGTGGCAGAGCGGTCGGGCCGTGCGTCAGGCGGCGTCCAGCACCTCACGGACGGCGGCGCGGGCCGCCGTCGGGTCGTCGGACTCGAGCGCGACCTCGGCCGCGCGCTGGCAGGTGGCCAGCGTGACCGTCCCGAGCTTGGCACCCACCCCGGCCACCGAGGAGGCCGCACAGGACAGCGACGTGATGCCCAGCCCGACCAGGACGCAGGCCAGCAGCGGGTCGGCCGCGGCCTCGCCGCACACCCCGACCGGCTTGCCGGCCCGCTGACCGGCCTCGGCGGTGAGCTGCACCATCCGGAGCAACGCGGGCTGCCACGGGTCGGTCAGGTCGGCAAGGTCGCCGGAGAGCCGGTCGGCAGCCAACGTGTACTGGGACAGGTCGTTGGTGCCGATGGACAGGAAGTCCAGGTGCTGCAGGAACCGGTCGGCCAGCAGCGCCACAGACGGCACCTCGACCATGACGCCGGGGACCATCCCGCGCTCGCGTACCAGCGCCGCGAACTCCGCGGCCTCGCTGACCGTGGACACCATCGGCGCCATCACCCACGGGGTGCAGCCGGTGGCCTGCGCGGCCTGGGCGACGGCATCCAGCTGGCGGGTCAGGATGCCCGGGGCCAGCCGCGAGGTGCGCAGTCCGCGGACCCCGAGGGCCGGGTTGGCCTCGTCCGGCGGGGTGGCGAACGCCAGCGGCTTGTCCGAACCCGCGTCCAGGGTGCGCAGCACGACCTTGCGGCCGGCGAAGGCCTCGAACACCTCGGCGTAGCCCTGGGCCTGCTCCTCGACGCCGGGCTCCTCGGCGTGCCCGAGGAAGGCGAGCTCCGTGCGCAGCAGCCCGACGCCCTCGGCGTGCGCGGCAGCGGCGGCGCGCGCCCCGGCGCCGTCCTGCACGTTGGCCAGCACCTGCACGGCGTGCCCGTCGGACGTCGTCGCCGGGCCCCGGTAGCCCGACAGCGCCTCGGCGGCGACCCGCGCAGCCTCCACCCGGGACCGGGCCTCGGCCGGGTCGGGGTCGACCGTGACGGTGCCCTGCTCCCCGTCGACCAGCACGACAGCACCCTCGGGGACGTCGTTCAGACCGCCCACGGCGACGACGCAGGGTAGCCCCAACTGGCGGGCGATGATCGCGGTGTGGCTGGTCGAGCCGCCCAGCCTGGTGGCCAGCGCGACGACCCGGGTCGGGTCCAGCCCCGCAGTGTCGGCAGGGGCCAGGTCATCGGCCAAGAGCACCGACGGGACGTCCGGGTTGGTCACACCGGGCTCGGACTGCCCGGTCAACTCGGCCACGATCCGGTCCCGCACGTCGTTGACGTCGGTGACCCGCTCGGCCATCAGCCCGCCCAGGCTGGCGAAGAGCTCGGCGAACTGCTGGGCCGCGCCGACGGTGGCCACCGGGGCCGACGCGCCGGTCTCGATCCGCTGCTCGACCGAGGACAGCAGGCCGCGGTCCCGGGCCAGGCCGGCGGTCGGGCCCAGCACCGCGGCGCTGACGCCACTGGCCGCGGCGGCGCGCTCGGACAGCCGGGAGGCGACGACCTCGGCGGCGGCACCGAAGCGCGCCTTCTCCGCGGCGCGGTCGGCCTCGCCGACCGGTTCGGCGTCCTCGGTCGGCAGCTGGACGGCGCCGTGCGGGCGGATGACCGGGCCGAGCGCCACACCGGGGACGACGGGGGTGCCGGTGAGCACCGTCGGCCCGTCGGCGCTCGGGGTGCTGACGCCATTGCCGGAGAACGTGGTCGACATCGTGCGGGGCCTCTCTGTCGGGACAGTGGGCGGGCTGTGGTGCGCCCGGGGCGTGGTGCGGCGGCACCCGAGCGCCGGCGTCGGTGCCGGTGCCGGTGCCGGTGCCGGACGAGGTGCGGGTGGTGGTGCGGGTGGTGGTGCGGGTGGCGCTGGGTGGCTCTGAGGGCGCTGCGTGCCGGGTGACGGGGTGTGGCGGTCTGGTGTCTCCAGGGTGGACCCTCGTGGCGACTCCGGTGACCAGACTCACGACTGCCCCTTGACTTGTCAACGTAACGAACGTAAAACAACACCAACACACGGCGAAAGCCACACAACCGGGCATAATCCAGTGACCGGGACGACGACGGAGCGGGGTGACCGTGTACGCAGAAGAGCGCCAGCAGGCCATCGCCGGACTCGTCACCCAGCGCGGACGCCTCGCCGTCACCGCCGTCGCCGAGCGTTTCGGGGTCACCACGGAGACCGTGCGCCGCGACCTCGCCGTCCTCGAGCGGGCCGGGATGCTGCGCCGGGTGCACGGTGGCGCCGTGCCCACCGGGGCCCTGACAGTCGTCGAGCCCGGGCTGGGCGAGCGGCGCGGCACCCGCACCGACCAGAAGCGGAAGATCGCGACCGCCGCCCTGGCCCTGGTCCCCGACGTCGACGGCAGCCTGATCCTCGACGGCGGCAGCACCACCGCCGCGCTCGCCGAGGTGCTGCCCGCCGACCGCCGGCTGCTGGTGGTCACCAACTCGGTGCCCATCTCCCACCGACTCACCGTGGCCCCCGGCATCGGCCTGCACGTGCTGGGCGGCCGGGTCCGCGGCATCACCCAGACCGCGGTCGGCGAGAGCACCGTGCACGCCCTTGTCGACCTGCGGGTCGACGTCGTCTTCCTGGGGGCCAACGGCGTCAGCCCGACCCACGGGTTCTCCACCCCGGACGAGACCGAGGCCGCCAGCAAGCGGGCCATGGTCCGCTCCGCCCAGCGGGTCGTGGTCCTGGCCGACAGCAGCAAGCTCGGCCGCGAGCACCTGGTCCGTTTCGCCGGCGTCGACGACGTCGACGTCCTGGTCACCGATGACGAAGCCGACCCGGACGTCGTCGCAGAGATCGAGTCGCACGGGATCGAGGTCCTCACCGCATGATGAAGGCAACGCAGTTTCCCCCCGGCCCCCGTTCAGGGTTCCCTCGCGAGCCTGCGAGCGGAGGGGGGAACGGGGGTCCTGCTCTCGTGACCCTGACAGCCAACCCCAGCCTGGACCGCACGCTGGAGCTGCCCGGCCCGCTGGAGCGGGGCAGCGTCGCCCGGCTGGGCGTCAGCCACACCGAGCCCGGCGGCAAGGGGGTCAACGTCTCCCGTGCCGTCGCCGCCGCCGGTGCCCAGGTGGTCTCGGTCCTCCCGGCCGCCGGCGCCGACCCGATCGTCTCGGCCCTGCACGCGCTGGGCCTGACGCTGGCCACCGTCCCGGTGACCGACGCAGTCCGGACCAACTACACGCTCACCGAGCCCGACGGGACGACGACGAAGCTCAACGAGCCCGGCGCCCGGCTCGACGGGGACGTCCGTACCGCGCTGCTGGCCGCCGTCGTGGAGCACGCCGCCACCGCCCGCTGGGTGGCGCTGTGCGGCTCGCTGCCCCCGGGCACCCCGGTCGACTGGTACGCCGACCTGGTCCGCGCCGTCCGCTCGACCGGCGCCCGGATCGCCGTGGACACCTCCGAGGCCCCGCTGCTCGCGCTGCTGGCGGCCGGCCCCGACGCTGCGCCGGACCTGCTCAAGCCCAACACCGAGGAGCTGGCCCAGCTCGCCGGGGTCGACGAGGAGGTCGTGGTGTCCGACCCGGACGCCGCGCTGGCCGCCGTCGCCACCCTGCACGAGCGCGGGGTCGGTGCGGTGCTGCTGACGCTGGGTGCCGACGGCGCCCTGCTCAGCACCGCCGACGGCGGCCTCTACTCGGCCCGCCCGCCCCGGATCACCGTGCGCAGCACCGTCGGTGCCGGCGACTGCAGCCTGGCCGGCTATCTCCTCGCCGACCTGGCCGGCGCCTCGCCGGCCGACCGGCTGCGCAACGCCGTCGCCTACGGGGCGGCGTCCGCGTCGCTGCCCGGTTCCGCCGTCCCCACCCCGGCCCAGGTGGACGGCGCTGCCGTCCGGGTCACCACCGGCCTGGACGGCAGTTCCACCGCACCGACGCTCGACCAGCCCGTCCCCGCCCTCGACGCCCACTGATCCCTGGAGCCCTCCGTGTCCGCACTCATCACCACCGACCTGGTGGCTCTCGACGTCAGTCCAGGGCCGGCCAAGACCGACGTCATCCGCCAACTCGCCGGCATGGTCGCCGACGCCGGTCGGGCCACCTCGACCAACGGGCTCTACGCCGACGCCATGGACCGTGAGTCCAAGGTCGCCACCGGCCTGCCCGGCGGCATCGCGATCCCGCACTGCCGCTCCGAGGCCGTCACCCAGGCCTCGCTGGCCTTCGCCCGGCTCTCCCCGCCGGTCGACTTCGGCGCCTCCGACGGCCCCGCCGACCTGGTCTTCCTGATCGCTGCGCCGGCCCACGGCGACGCCGACCACCTGACCCTGCTCACCGCGTTGGCCCGCGCGCTGGTCCGGCCGGAGTTCGTCGCCTCGTTGCGCGCCGCCTCCTCCGACAGCGAGATCGTCGCCCTGGTGCAGGACGTCGTCGCCCCCGAGCCGGCCGCCGCCCCCGCCGGTGCCGCGGGGGCTACCGCCGCCGACCCGGCGGTTGCCCCCGCCGCGACCACCGACGCCGGCCCGACGTTGATCGCCGTCAGCGCCTGCCCGACCGGCATCGCGCACACCTACATGGCCGCCGACAAGCTGGCCGCCGCCGCCCGCGAGATGGGCGTCGACCTGCACGTGGAGACCCAGGGCTCCTCGGGCTCCACCCCGATCGACCCCTCGATCGTCAGCAAGGCCGCCGCGGTCATCTTCGCCGTCGACGTGGGCGTCAAGGACCGGGAGCGGTTCGCCGGCAAGCC
>JBBSVA010000188.1:0-4748 GCA_038233915.1 Mycobacteriales bacterium
CCGGTCTTGGTGACGACGTCGTCCATCGTCATGTACTGGTTGCCGGTGGCCGCGTACGGCGAGGGCTGGGCGTACGGGTTCTGCTGCGCCGGGGCGCCGTACTGCTGCTGCGGGGCCTGGCCCCACTGGCCGGTCTGGCCGGCCTGCGCGGCGCCGGGGAAGCCCCGACTGAACGCCGGGTTGCTGCTGGGCATCGTCATCTCCCTGAGGTGACTGGGGTCGGGTGCGTGGGCTGCAGGTCGTGCACCCCACTCGATCATGCCAACGCCCCACCGCCCGGATGCGTTCCTGGGAGTGCGCTGCGTGCGCCGGGGGTCGTGGGACCGGTGCCCCCGGTGGGGTTCGAACCCACACTGGGACCCTTTTAAGGGGCCTGCCTCTGCCGGTTGGGCTACGGGGGCGATGTGCCGGTCAGCCTGTCACGCGCCGCGCGCGAGCTCCGTGGCCCGGTTGATCACGGCGTCCAGCATCGGCTCGGTCAGCCGGCCGGTGAAGGTGTTCTGTTGGCTCACGTGGTAGCTGCCGAGCAGGGTCAGCGGCCCGTGCGGTCCGGTGAGCTCCACCTCCACGCCATGCCCGAAGGCCGGGCGCGGACGGGGCAGCGGGATCCCGGCGGCGGCCAGCACCGGCCACAGCGCCGTCCAGCCGAAGCCCCCGAGCACGACCACGGCCCGCAACCGCGGCAGCAGGGCCAGCTCGCGGGCCATCCACGGCGCGCAGGTGTCCCGTTCGGCCGGGGTGGGCGCGTTCCCCGGCGGAGCACACCGCACCGAGGCCATCACCCGGACGTCGGTGAGCGTCAGCCCGTCGTCGAGGCTGACCGAGGTCGGCTGGTTGGCCAGCCCCGCCCGCCAGAGCGCGGCGAAGATCCAGTCGCCGGACCGGTCGCCGGTGAAGACCCGGCCGGTCCGGTTCCCGCCGTGCGCGGCCGGGGCCAGCCCGACGACGGCGATCCGGGCGTCCGCGGGGCCCAGCCCGGGCACCGGGCGACCCCAGTAGTCCTGGTCGCGGAAGGACGCCCGCTTGACGACGGCGACCTCCTCGCGCCAGGACACCAGCCGCGGGCAGGCCCGGCAGCCCGAGACCCGTTCGTCGACGGCGGCCAGGTCCAGCGCGGTGCGGGCGCCGCGTTGGACACCGGCGGGGGTACGGGTGACGGGGTAGCCGTCGGCGTCGCGTGCCACCCACCCAGCACAGCACAGGTCCGCGCGGCATGATCGTCCGGTGGCGAAGAAGCAGAAGGTCAAGACCCCCGCGCTCTACAAGCTGCTGGGCCCCGCCCTGGCCATCCCGAGCGGCATCGTCGTCAAGAAGATGGCCGACGCTGTCTGGCTGAAGGTGCGCGGCACCCCGCCGCCGAAGAACCCCGACGTCCCCGGTGTGGGCTGGGGCGACGCGCTGGCCTGGGCCGCGGTCTCCGGTGTGCTGGTGGCGTTCGGCCGGCTGTTCGCCGCCCGCGGCGCCGCCAAGGCCTACACGAAGCTGACCGGCAAGTACCCGATCGGCGCGAACACCGACAGCGCCGCCTGAGCGCGCGGCCCCGCCCTCCCCGGGCGGGGCCGGTCAGCTGCGGGCGAGCGTGAGCGCGATCCCGTCGAGGATGTCGTGCTCGCTGACCACGACCTCGTCCAGCTCCAGGGCGTCCATCAGGACGCGGAGCACCAGCGCCCCACCGCCGATGACGTCGACCCGGCCCGGGTGCATCACCGGCAACGCAGCCCGGCGGGCCCGGCTGGCAGTCAGCAGACCGGCGGTGACCGAGCGAACGGCCGACACCGGGATCCGGGAGCCGTGGATGGCGTCCGCGTCGTAGGCCGGCAGGCCCAGGGCCAGGGCGGCGACGGTGGTGACCGAGCCGGCCAGCCCGACCAGCGTCCGGGACTCGGCGACCGGCACCTGGGACACGACGGACACCAGCGCCGCCCGGACGTCGGACTCGGCGCGCTGGATCTCCTCGGCCGTGGGCGGGTCGGAGTGCAGGTGCCGCTCGGTGAGCCGGACACAGCCGATGTCCACCGACCGGGCCGCGCGGACGCCGTCGTCGTCCCCCAGCACGAACTCCGTCGACCCGCCCCCGATGTCGACCACCAGGTACGGCGCCGCCGGCGGCTGCCCCCCGTGCGCCCGGGCAGCGCTGGCCAGCGAGCCGGTCGCGCCCAGGAACGACAGCCGGGCCTCCTCCAGCCCGGGGACGACGTCGGGCAGCTGACCGAGGGTGGTCTGCACCATCTCCTCGAAGTCGGCCCGGTTGGTGGCGTCCCGGCTGGCGCTGGTGGCGACCATCCGGACCTGCTCGGCACCCAGTTCGCGGGCCGTGGCGGCGTACTCGGCGAGCACCCGTCGGGTGCGCTCGATCGCCTGCGGTGCCAGCCGGCCGGTGCCGTCGACGCCCTCACCCAGCCGGACGACCTCCATCCGGCGGAACACCTCGACGTGCGGTCCGGACGCCGGGACATCGGCCACCAGCAGCCGGAGCGAGTTCGTGCCGCAGTCGACGGCGGCGACCCGGGTCACGAGCCCGCCTCCACGTCGTCGGGGTCCTGGGCGGACGGGGCGGCGCACCGGCCGGCGGTCCACCACTCCCCCATGCCCGCCAACGCCCGGTCGCCGATCGGGTTGACCCCGGGACCGGCGGCGAGCGAATGGGCGGCCAGCGCGTGCAGACACTTGACCCGCTCGGGCATCCCCCCGGCGCTGGCCCGGGTGGGCAGCACGTCCACGGCGTCCCGGGTGGCCAGGAAGGACTCGTGTGCGGCCGTGTACGCGGTCGCGAGCTCGGGGTCGGTGCCGAGGTCGGCCTGCCACTGCTTCATCGCGCCCTCTGACTCCAGCCGGCTGGCGGCGGCCGAAGCCCGCGGGCAGGTCAGGTAGTACAGCGTCGGGAACGGCGTGCCGTCCTCCAGCCGGGGGGCGGTCTGCACGACGTCGGGCTGCCCGCACGGGCAGCGGTGCGCGACGCCGACCAGGGCACGCGGGGGCCGGCCGAGCTGTCGCGCGACGACGTCGCGGTCCTCGGGGCTGACGGGGGTGCTCACCGGAGGAGTCTGCCTGACGACCGCATCGTGCTGGACAGGCCCCGGTACAGGGACCCGCGAGGCGCGGAGCGTCTCCTGGGGGGCACCGGGGTCCTTCCTCAGCCGTCGGCGGTGGCGATGGACTCCAGCAGGCCGGCGGTCCAGGGCAGCTGCTCATCCTGGGTGGCGGCGTCCGGGGTCTGGGCCGGCTGCTCACCCTCGACCACCTCGCCGTCGGCGATGACGATCAGCCGGTCGCCGGGCAGCACGTAGTTCAACCGCTCCCGGGCCTGCTGGGCGAGGTAGGCCGGGTCGGACTGGCGGGCCAGCTCGGCCTCGAGCTGCTCCTGGCGAAGGGTGAGTGCCTGGCTCTCGGCGGCCAGCTCGGCGAGCTCCTGCCGGCCGGCCACGTAGGAGCGGACCGGGCCGGCCAAGGTGAGCAGGAGCAGCAGCACCAGTGCGCCCAGGAGCACGGCGCGGCCGGTGAGGAGCGGGGTGCGACGGGCGGTGGTCGCCGTCCGGGCGGGACGACGGGTGCGCCGCCGGCCCTGCCGAGGGTCGGCGCTCCCCCGCGCCCCCGCCCGCGCCGGGCGTGCGCTCGTCCGACGGCGGGTGCCGCCGGACGTGCTGCGCCGGGTGCGGGGGGTGGCCACGGGGGTGCGCTCTCCTGCTCGGGTGACGCGGGTGGGACGGGGCCGGTCAGGCCCCGCGGTTCAGGACGGGGTGTGGCGCGGGAAGGCGCCAGCACCGGCGTAGCGGGCGGCGTCGTCCAGCTCCTCCTCGATGCGGAGCAGCTGGTTGTACTTCGCGACTCGCTCGGACCGCGCGGGGGCGCCGGTCTTGATCTGCCCGCAGTCGGTGGCGACGGCGAGGTCGGCGATCGTGGTGTCCTCGGTCTCGCCGGAGCGGTGGCTCATCATCGAGCGGTAGCCCGACCGGTGCGCCAGGTTGACCGCGTCCAGCGTCTCGGTCAGCGTGCCGATCTGGTTGACCTTGACCAGCAGCGCGTTCGCGGCGCCCTGGGCGATGCCGTCGGCCAGCCGGACCGGGTTGGTGACGAACAGGTCGTCGCCGACGATCTGCACGCGGTCGCCGAGGGCGGTGGTCAGGTCGACCCAGCCCTCCCAGTCCTCCTCGGACAGCGGGTCCTCGATGGAGACGATCGGGTAGGCGTCGAGCAACCCGGCGTAGTACTCGATCAGGTCCCCGGCGGTGAGCGTCTTGCCCTCGAAGGCGTAGCCGTCGGCGGAGTGGAACTCGGTCGCGGCGACGTCGAGGGCGAACCCGATGTCGGTACCGGGGGTGTAGCCGGCCTTCTCGACGGCCTCGGTGATCAGGTCCAGGGCGTCCCGGTTGCTGGGCAGCGAGGGGGCGAAGCCACCCTCGTCGCCCAGGCCGGTGGCCAGGCCGCGGCCCTTCAGCACCGACTTCAGCGCGTGGTAGACCCCGGTGCCCATCTCGAGCGCCTCGGCGAAGGTCGCCGCGCCGATCGGGGCGATCATGAACTCCTGGACGTCGACGTTGCTGTCGGCGTGCGCGCCGCCGTTGACGATGTTCATCATCGGCACCGGGAGCAGGTGCGCCGAGGGTCCGCCGACGTAGCGGAACAGCGGCAGCCCGGAGGACTCGGCCGCGGCCTTGGCGACGGCGAGGCTGACGCCGAGGATCGCGTTGGCGCCCAGGCGGGACTTGTCGGGGGTGCCGTCGAGGTCGATGAGCGCCTGGTCGACGAGC
>JBBSVA010000189.1:0-4748 GCA_038233915.1 Mycobacteriales bacterium
GAGGAGAACTTCTTGCCCTCCATGGTCAGGAACTCACTCGACACCACCTCGGTGGGCAGGTTGAGCCGGCCATAGGCACCCGGGGAGCCGCCCTTGTCGCCCTCGCCGTTGTAACCGAGCAGCTGGGCGGGCCAGATCTCGGCGTGGAAGACGATGTTGTCCTTGCCCATGAAGTAGTAGGCGTCCGCGTCCGGGGACTGCCACCACTGCCGCCACGCCTCGGGGTCACCGGACCGGCGGGCCCACTCGATGGACGCCGACAGGTAGCCCACGACGGCGTCGAACCAGACGTAGATCCGCTTGTCGTCGCGGTCCTGCCACTCGGGCAGCGGGACCCGGACGCCCCAGTCGATGTCCCGGGTGTAGCTGCGTGGCTTGAGGTCGGCGAGCAGGTTGACGCTGAAGTTCAGCACGTTGGGCCGCCAGCTCCCGCGGGTGGCCAGCCAGTCGCCCAGGGCCCGGGCGAACGCCGGCAGGTCCAGGAACCAATGCTCGCTCTCCACGAACGTCGGGGTCTCGCCGTTGATCTTGCTGACCGGGTTCACCAGGTCGACCGGGTCCAGCTGGTTGCCGCAGTTGTCGCACTGGTCGCCGCGCGCACCGTCGTAGCCGCAGATCGGACAGGTGCCCTCGATGTAGCGGTCGGGCAGGGTGCGCCCGGTCGACGGGCTGATGGCGCCCAGCGTCGTCTGCGGGAAGACGTAGCCGTTCTTCAGCAGCCCCAGGAAGATCTCCTGGCTGACCGCGGCGTGGTTGGCCGTCGTCGTCCGGGTGAAGAGGTCGTAGCTCAGCCCCAGACCGGTCAGGTCGTCGACGATGACCCGGTTGTTCCGGTCGGCGATCTCCTTCGGCGTGACGCCCTCGGCGTCGGCCGCGACCGTGATCGGGGTGCCGTGCTCGTCGGTGCCGCTCACCATCAGCACCCGGTCACCGGCCATCCGGTGGTAGCGGCTGAAGACGTCCGAGGGGACGCCGAAGCCCGAGACGTGTCCGATGTGCCGCGGGCCGTTGGCGTAGGGCCAGGCGACCGCGGTCAGGATGTGCCGATCACTCACGGGGCGAGCCTACGGATGGGTGTTCACCGTGGTCCCGGCCGCCGGTCAGCGGGTCGTGCTGCTCCCGGTCGGGGTGGCCGCCGCGTCGGTCGACGGCGACCCCAGGAGGGCGACGGCGGTCAGCGCCAGACCGATCCCCACGAGCGTGACCGCCCGGACGACGCGGTGCGGCACCGGTGCCCGCGGTGCCCGGACGACGGGACGGGAGGCCTGGGTCCAGGCTCGGGCCGGCCCGCTGGTCGCCAGCAGCAGCTTGGTCAGCGGGACGGTGGCGGCCAGCAGCGCCAGGCCGGGCAGCGGCAGGGTCAGCCCGCCGACCGGGACCGCGCTGGGGACGGCGCCGCTGGCGCCGCTCACCAGCACGACGGCGAGCAGCGCGAGCTCGCCCAGCGCCACGGTGACCAGCAGCCGGGGTCCGGCGCCGTCGACCAGGCCGGCTCCGCCACCGGCGGCCAGCACGACCCAGCCGGCAATCAGCAGCAAGGTGAGCGCCACGAGCGCGCCGGGCGGGCGCAGTCCGGGGCCCCAGACGACGTCGAGCGAGGTCAGGCCCAGGGCCAGCAGCCCGACGGCCTCCAGCACCGCCAGCGACCCGGCGGCCAGCACGGCGGTCGGTGGGCGGCGGGACGTCGTCCGGGCGGGTGCCGTCCGGGCGGGTGCCGTCCGGGCGCGCGGGGGAACCGGGACGACGACGCGCGGTAGCGCGGCGGTGTCCTCCCAGACTGCGGTGCTCGACAACGGGACTCCCTGACCTGTGACGGGTGGTCACTGGTCACGTCGTCACCCCGGGCGTCGGGCGTGAGACGACGACGGGGCCGGCTCCCCCTCCCGGGTGAGCCGGCCCCGTCGACGACAGTCGTGCTGCCTAGCGCCTGCTGCCCTGCTCGGCCGTGCCGTCACCGGTCGCCACGCTGTGGTCATGGTCGCCGCCCTCGGCCAGCCGGCTGTGCTTGCGGCCGTAGGCGTAGTAGACGGCCACGCCCAGCAGCATCCAGACCGCGAACCGGATCCAGGTGTCGGTGGGCAGGTTCAGCATCAGGTAGAACGACGCCAACGCCGCGACGATCGGGATCACCGGCATCAGCGGGACCCGGAACGACCGGGGCAGGTCCGGGCGGGTGCGGCGCAGCACCACGACCCCGATCGACACCAGCACGAAGGCGAACAGGGTGCCGATGTTGACCAGCTCGGCCAGCGTGCCCAGCGGGATCAGCCCGGCCATGATGGCGACGATCACACCGGTGATCAGGGTGATCCGGTAGGGCGTGCCGTACTTCGGGTGCACCTTGGCGAGCCCGACCGGCAGCAGGTGGTCCCGGCTCATCGCGAACAGCACCCGGGACTGGCCCAGCAGCAGGATCATCACCACGCTGGTCAGCCCGGCCAGCGCCCCGACGGAGATGATGCCGGCGAAGAACGGCAGCCCGACGCTGGAGAAGGCGCCGGAGAGCGGGGCCTCGGCGTTGAGCTCGGTGTAGTTCTGCATGCCGACCACGACCAGGCTGACCAGGACGTAGAGCACGGTGCAGACGGCCAGCGAGCCGAAGATGCCCCGCGGCAGGTCCTTGGCCGGGTCCTTCGTCTCCTCCGCGGCGGTGGCCACGATGTCGAAGCCGATGAAGGCGAAGAACACGATGGCCGCGCCGGCGATCACGCCGCCGACCCCGAACGTGCTCGGGGTGAAGCCGCTGAGCAGCTGGATGAAGGGCTGGGTCAGCCCGGTCTCGCCCTCGCCGGGGGCGGCCGGGGGGACGAACGGCGTGTAGTTGGCGGCCTTGACGTAGAAGACCCCGACGACGATCACCAGCACCACGATCGCGACCTTGATCGCCACGATGATCGAGGTGACCCGGGACGACAGCTTGACGCCGAGGATCAGCACGCCGGTCATCAGCAGGGCGATGAACATGGCCGGGATGTTGAAGCTGGCGGTCTCCCCGGCGATGGACTCCGGGAGCCCGATGCCGATGTCGCTGAGCAGCTGGTTGAGGTACCCCGACCAGCCCACGCTCACGGTCGCGGCGCCCAGCGCGAGCTCCAGGACCAGGTCCCAGCCGATGATCCAGGCGACCAGCTCGCCGAAGGTTGCGTAGGAGAACGTGTAGGCCGATCCCGCCACCGGGACCGTCGAGGCGAACTCCGCGTAACAGAGCGCCGCGAGCCCGCAGACGATGCCGGCGATGACGAAGGAGATCGCGACCGCGGGCCCGGTCGTGGTCTGGGCGACCTCGCCGGTGAGCACGAAGATGCCCGTCCCGATGATGACGCCGACCCCGAAGACGGTCAGGTCCAGCCCGGACAGGTTCTTCTTGAGCTGGTGTTCAGGCTCCTCGGTGTCGGAGATCGAGTCCTCGACGCTCTTGACGCGCCTGCCGTTGGCCACGGTCATGTGCGTTCCCCCTGACCCTGCTGTTGATCACGATGTGGTGTGCGGAGCGTGCCACGCGTCACCCCCTCTCGCACGCCTACGCTCCGCGTCGACCGTGCAGCTGAGGAGAGACATGACCAGCACCGACTCGCGGGCCCCGCAGCCGCGCCCCCGGCACACCCCGCGACCGGCCGGCGTCCCTCTGCACGCCGCCCCGCACCGGGCCGACGGCGACCCCGTCGTCGGGTGCGGTGTCTACGTCGAGGGCCACCGGGTCCCCCACATCGACCCCGCCGACGCGCTGCGGACCGCCCGGGAACGGCAGGGCTTCGTCTGGCTGGGTCTGTACGAGCCCTCCGCGGAGGAGTTCGAGTCGATCGCCGCCGAGTTCGGGCTGCACCCGCTCGCCGTCGAGGACGCCGTCTACGCCCACCAGCGCCCCAAACTCGACCGCTACGACGACGCCCTGTTCATGGTGCTGAAGACCGCCTCCTACGTGGAGCACGAGCACCTGACGTCCACCAGCGAGGTCGTGGACACCGGCGAGGTGATGGTTTTCGTCGGCGACTGCTACGTGATCACCGTGCGGCACGGGCAGCACGGCGGGCTGGCCGAGCTGCGCCACCGGCTGGAGGAGCAGCCCGACCTGCTGTCCCACGGGCCGTCCTCGGTGCTCTACGCCGTCGCGGACCTGGTCGTGGACCACTACGTGGAGGTCGCCGCCGACGTCGAGGAGGACGTCGACGAACTCGAGACCTCGGTCTTCTCCCCCGCCCGCACCGACGACATCCCCCGGCTGTACCAGCTCAAGCGGGAGCTGATGCAGCTGCGCCGGGCCATCACCCCGCTGGATCTGCCCCTGCACGAGCTGTCCGAACGTCAGGTAGCGGTCGTGCCGGAAGCGATGCGCTCCTACTTCCGCGACGTGCAGGACCACAGCATCCGGGTGCGCGATCAGATCGCCTCGCTGGACGAGCTGCTGACGTCGATCCTGCAGGCCTCGCTGGCCCGCACCTCGCTGGCCGACAACGAGGACATGCGCAAGATCTCGGCCTGGGCCGGCATCATCGCCGTCCCCACCGCCATCGCCGGCGTGTACGGGATGAACTTCAAGCACATGCCCGAGCTGACGTGGACCCTCGGCTACCCGCTCGTGCTGCTGGTCATGGCCACGGCCTGCACCCTCCTCTGGCGCGCCTTCAAACGCAGCGGCTGGCTCTGACCCCTCGCCCCCCACCCCCCGCCCAAGGAACATATAAACCCCCCATTTAAGCCCAACACGGGGGTTATGTTGAAGTTGGCGGGGGGGGGGGGGGGGGGGGGGC
>JBBSVA010000190.1:0-4714 GCA_038233915.1 Mycobacteriales bacterium
GCTGGTGTGCGCACATCCTCGAGCAGAAGACCACCGGGCGGCTCGTGCGTCCCTCGGCCCGCTACATCGGCCCGGACCCGCGCAAGCCCGAGGAGGTCGAGGGCTGGGACCTCGTGCGGACCAAGCAGCTCACCGAGCCCGGACCCGCCTGAGGTCCCGGCACACCACACGTCCGACGGCCCGGTCGCGATCCCCTCGCGGCCGGGCCGTCGTCCCGCCCCCACCACCCGAGGACCCCGATGACCATCACCATCCCGTCCGAGCTGCTCCCCGCCGATGGCCGCTTCGGCTGCGGCCCGTCCAAGGTGCGACCCGAGGCGCTGGCCGCGCTGGCCTCCGAGGGCGCCGGGCTGATGGGTACCTCGCACCGGCAGCCCCCGGTGAAGAACCTGGTCGGCCGGGTCCGGGAAGGACTGTCCCAGCTCTTCGACCTGCCCGAGGGTTATCAGGTGGTGCTCGGCAACGGCGGGACGACGGCGTTCTGGGACGCCGCGACCATCGGGCTGATCCGGGACCGGGCCGCGTTCGGCACCTACGGGGAGTTCTCCGCGAAGTTCGCCTCCGGGGCGGCCGAGGCGCCGTTCCTGGCCGACCCGGTGATCACCAAGGCCGCGCCGGGCTCGCTGGCGCTGCCGACCGCCCAGGCCGGCGTCGACGCCTACGGCTGGGCGCACAACGAGACCTCGACCGGGGTGATGGCCCCCGTCCTCCGACCGCACGGCGCAGACGCGGATGCCCTGGTCCTGGTCGACGCCACCTCGGGTGCCGGCGGGCTACCGGTCGACGTCCTGGAGACCGACGCCTACTACTTCGCCCCGCAGAAGTGCTTCGCCTCCGACGGCGGCCTGTGGATCGCGCTGATGAGCCCGAAGGCCCTGGAGCGGGTCGCTGAGATCAAGGCCTCGGAGCGCTGGATCCCCGGCTTCCTGGACCTGTCGATCGCGGTCGACAACTCGTCGAAGGACCAGACCTACAACACCCCGTCGGTCGCCACGCTGTTCCTGCTGGCCGATCAGTTGGACTGGCTCAACGGCCTCGGCGGGCTCTCCGGGTCGGTCGCACGGACCCAGGACTCCTCGGGCCGGCTCTACGAGTGGGCCGAGAAGTCGCCGTACGCGACACCGTTCGTCGTCGAACCCGCGCAGCGGTCCTTCGTCGTCGCCACCATCGACTTCGACGAGTCCGTCGACGCCGCCGCGATCGCCGCGGTCCTGCGCGCGCACGGCGTCGTGGACACCGAGCCCTACCGCAAGCTCGGCCGCAACCAGCTTCGGGTGGGCTGCTTCCCCGCCGTCGACCCCGACGACGTCAGCGCACTCACCGCCTGCATCGACCACGTCGTCGGCCAGCTGTAGCGAGCCGCGCCCTCCTCCGGCGTGGATCCACGCTGTCGGGCTGGGTCAGGCTGGCAGCAGCCAGGTGTCCTTGCTGCCCCCGCCACAGCGGGAGTTGACCAGGCGTGAGCCCTCCTCCAGCGCCACCCGGGTCAGGGGCGCCGGAACGACCCGGGTCGAGGCCCCGGCGACGGCGAACACCCGCAGGTCGACGTGCCGGGGCACCACGACACCGTCCACCAGGGTGGGCACCGTGGAGAAGGCCACCGGTTCCTGGGCGACGAAGCGGTGCGGGGTCGCGGCAACCTCGGCCTGCAGTTGCGCCAGCTCGACCGTCGAGCACATCGGCCCGAAGACCACGCCCTGCCCGCCGTAGCCGTCGACCGGCTTGACCACGAGTTCGTGGAGCCGGTCACGAACCTCGGTGTAGTCACCGGGGTCGGCGAGCACCCAGGTGGGCACCGTGTCCAGGACCGGCTCCTCCCCGAGGTAGAAGCGGATCATCGCCGCCACGTGGCGGTAGGTGGCCTTGTCGTCGGCCACCCCGTTGCCCGGCACGTTGCAGATCGACAGCTTTCCTGACCGCACGGCCGCACCGAGCAGCACGTCCAGCGGGGTGCCGTTCGGGTTGAGGTGTGCAGCGAGGTCGTCCTCGTCGAACCGGCGGTACAGCACGTCGACCGGGATGCGCTCCCCGTCGACCTCCACGGCGACGCCACCCGAGGGCGTGGACCACAGCGTGTCGGGGGTGGCGATCGGGACGTCCATCGACTCGGCCAGCAGCCGGTGCTCGAACCAGGCGGTGTTCAGCGCGCCATCGGTCAGCAGCGCGATCCGCGGGACACCGGCACAGGCCGGCGGAGCTGCGTCGCACAGCGCTGCCTTCAGGACGTGGACCGCGGTGTGCGGTTCGGCCAGCGCTTCCATCCCGACGAACAGCTCGGGCAGGGCAGCGCGGCTGCTGTCCCGGTTGACCATGGCGTAACCCAGTCCCGAGGGCACCCGCAGGTTGTCCTCCAGGACCACCCAACCACCCGGGCCATGCACCAGGTCCAGCCCGGCGACGGTGACCCGCTGCTGCCCGGGTGAGGCCAGGCTGACCGCGCGCGGGCGGAAGCCGGGGCTACGGGTGACCAGCCACTCGGGGACGACACCGGCTCGCACGGACTCCGGGAGCTCGGCCCGGGAGTCCGAGCGGCGCCGGCCGACCGGCCGGTAGACATCGGCAAGGAAGGCGTTCAGCGCTCGGGTGCGCTGCTCGACGCCAGCTCCCACATGCGCCCAGTCGTGGGCGGTGACCAGGCGAGGCAGGGGATCCAGCGGGAACGGGTGCTCCCGCAGTTCGCCGTCGACGAAGGCACCGACCACGACGCCACGGGCACGCCGCTCCCGGCCCATCTCCCCGACCGCCGAAGCCAGGCCGACCCCACCCAGTTCCTCGAGCACGGGGGCGACCGGTGCGTAGCCCGGCGCCAGGGTCCCGTCCGCGCCCACGGCCTCGTCGGCCGACGTTCCCGGGTACCTCGCGAAGACCCCGGTCGCTTCGGTCACGTGTCCCTCCCAGCCAGCGGTCGGACCACTCGCAGACCTCCGTCAGCTCGACCAGGTGTCCCCGGCCCACGATCGTGTGCCCCTCGCCGGGTAGCAGCAGCAGCTCGGCGGGGGTCCTGAAGGCCATCAGGGCCTGGCTGGTCGGCCCGGACGGACGCCGTGACGGGCACGTTGGTGTCCCGGTCACCGTGCGCCGGCAGGCCCGGTAAGCGCAAGCACTCGAGCGCGGTCATCACACCGATCGTAACGAACATCTCGCATTCGGTGATCGGATCGCCGTACTCGATGGTCGACACTGCGGCCACACAGCCCCACCTGCCACAGCTGGTTGCTGCCCGGCGTCGCCCGGCGGGTGGTCGCGAACCGTCCGGACGCGGGCGGCCATCTCGTGTCACCGGACAGCGACGGCCGGCGTCACCGTCGAACCGGATCTCGGCCGAGGTGCCGCACACGAGCGCCGCCTCCCACCGGCGCGGGGCCGAGGACGACGAGGCCCAGCCTGCCCCGTCCGTGGTCCCACGGCATGTCCCTGGCGTGCGTGGGAGAGGAGTGGGGGACACTCTCAGCGTCTGACCGGTGACCCTGAGTCCCTCCTGCCCTGCAGACCGACAGGGTGTGGCGTGTCGCCCGGGGGGTCCCCACCGGCCCGGATAGCCTCGTTGCGGATCCTCGTCCCGGACCCACTCCGACGGCTCCCTGGAGGTCGCCCTCATGCGCACCCTGCGCCTCGTGGCGCTCTCCGACGACGGCCACAGCCTGGTCCTCGCCGTCGACGTCCCGGCCTCCATCGACAACGGCGAGCGATTCCACGTCCCCATCGACGACCGGCTCAAGGCCGCCGTCCGCGGCGACGCCCAGCGGATGGGCCAGATCGAACTGGACCAGGGCAACGCCCTGCCCCCGCGCGTCATCCAGGCCCGCATCCGGGCCGGCGAGACCCCCGAGCAGGTCGCGCACGCCTCGGGCACCTCGGTCGAGCGCATCATGCGCTTCGCCCACCCGGTGCTGCAGGAGCGCGAGCGGGTCGCCGAGCAGGCGCAGAACGCCCGGGTCCGACTGTCCGAGGGCACCCCGAGCGTGCCGCTGGAGCAGTTCATGTCCGACCGGCTCCGCCTGCTGGGCGCCGACCTGGATGCCGTCCGCTGGGACGCCCACCGCACCGAGGACGGCACCTGGCAGGTGCGCGCCGCCTGGCGCGCCGGCCACAAGTCCGGCACCACCAAGTGGAGCTACGACACCGCGACCCGCACCGTCACCCCGGTCGACGCGACGACGATGGACTTCGCCGAGGGCACCCGCCTGGTGCGCGTCGTCCCCGACGTCCCGGCCGGTCTGCCCGCCCTCACGCCCGCGCCGCGGCGGGCGATCGGCGTGGTGCGCGCCCCCGTCCTCGAGGACGACAACTCCGACGACTCCGACGACGACCTCGCCGGGGACCGGGCCGACGACGTCGACACCCGGACCGCCGAGGAGCTGGACGCCGAGGTGCGCAACGTGGTGCCCACCGACGGCAGCCCGGTCGACGTGCTGCTGTCCGGCGACGGCGGCCCCGAGCACGACACCGTCGTCTTCGAGCGGGTGGACGGCGAGACCGAGGACCCGCGCGCGGCCATCCCGGCCTGGGAGGACATCGTCTTCGGGGTCCGCCGGCACCGGTGAGGGGCCTGGCTGCAGGGCCCGTTCCCGCGCCTCACCGCTAAAGCGGTCGAGACTGTCGGAGGTCGCACCTAGCCTCGGGGGGTGACCGCCACCGCACCACCCCCGCCGCTCCCGGAGACCCGGGGCCGGCTCTCGGCGCTGTGGCGGCTGTGGCCCTACGCCCGGCCCTA
>JBBSVA010000191.1:0-4705 GCA_038233915.1 Mycobacteriales bacterium
GCCCGGTCGCCCACGTTCTACGAGTTCGACAGCGGTGACCTGCTGCGGTTGTACCGGGAGATGGACGACCGGGACGAGGTGCCCGTCGTCGTCTACCACTCACACACCGCCACCGAGGCACACCCCTCGCGCACCGACGTCAGCTACGCCTCCGAGCCGTTCGCGCACTACGTGCTCGTGTCCACCCGCGAACACGGCGCGCAGACCGGTCTGGCCGGTGACGACGTCGAGTTCCGGAGCTTCAGGATCGTCGAGGGTCAGATCACCGAGGAGGACGTCGAGGTCGTCGAGTCCTACCTGTTCGGGCACTCGCCCACCACCGTCGTCTACGACTGAACGGGCACCCTCCTGCAGCAGGGCCGGTGGAATCCCCGTCCGTGCTCGGACGTTCAGACCCGTAGAGACCTGCCTCGCTGCGTGCTGGGTGAGGCACCCCACTGACGACGAAGAGGTACGACATGGCCATCGAGGTCCGGATCCCCACCATCCTGCGCACCCACACCGGCGGCAACAAGACGGTCTCCGGCGCCGGGGAGACCCTGGGCGCCCTGGTCGACGACATCGACGGCCAGCACCCCGGCATCAAGGGCCGCCTGGTCACCGACGAGGGCAAGCTGCACCGCTTCGTCAACGTCTACGTCAACGACGAGGACGTCCGCTTCACCGGCGCGCTGGACACCCCGGTCCAGGACGGCGACTCGGTCACCATCCTGCCCGCGGTCGCCGGCGGCTGACCCGACCTCCCGAGGAGCTCTTCCCGTGGCCCGTTTCGCCTCGCTCGTCGAGTCCCTCGGCGGCACCCCGCTGGTCGGGCTGCCGTCGCTCTCGCCGACCCCGGACGTCCGTCTGTGGGCCAAGCTGGAGGACCGCAACCCGACCGGGTCGATCAAGGACCGGGCGGCCATCGCGATGGTCGAGGCGGCGGAGAAGGAGGGCCGGCTGAGCCCGGGTGCCACGATCCTGGAGCCCACCAGCGGCAACACCGGGATCTCGCTGGCCATGGTCGCCCGCCAGCGCGGGTACCGGCTGATCTGCGTGATGCCGGAGAACACCTCGATCGAGCGGCGTCAGCTGCTGGAGGTGTTCGGCGCGCAGATCATCAGCTCGCCGGCCGCCGGGGGCAGCAACCAGGCGGTCGCGCAGGCCAAGGTGCTGGCGGCGGAGAACCCGGACTGGGTGATGCTCTACCAGTACGGCAACCCGGCGAACGCCGAGGCGCACTACACCGGCACCGGCCCCGAGATCCTGGCCGACCTGCCTTCGATCACCCACTTCGTGGCCGGGTTGGGCACCACGGGCACGCTGATGGGCGTCTCGCGCTACCTGCGTGAGCACAAGCCCGGCGTACAGGTGATCGCCGCCGAGCCGCGCTACGGCGAGCTGGTCTACGGCCTGCGCAACATCGACGAGGGGTTCATCCCCGAGCTGTACGACGCCGACCTGCTGGACAGCCGCTTCTCCGTCGGTCCGGACGACGCCGTGCACCGCACCCGTCAGCTGGTCGAGCGCGAGGGCATCTTCGCGGGCATCTCGACCGGGGCGATCCTGCACGCGGCGCTGGGCATCGCGGACAAGGAGGTGGCGGCCGGACGCAAGGCCGACATCTGCTTCATCGTCTGCGACGGCGGGTGGAAGTACCTGTCCACCGGCGCCTACGGCGGCACCCTGGACGAGGCCACGGCCGCCCTGGAGGGCCAGCTGTGGGCCTGAGCGACGACGGGGCACCCGAACTCGCCCCGGACCTGCACGTCCCGGCCCGTGGACTGCTGTTCGACAACGACGGGGTCCTGGTCGACTCCCTCGCCTCGGTCGAGCGGTCCTGGAGCCGGTGGGCACAGGCGCACGGCCTGGAGCCGGAGCGGACGCTGTCCATCGTGCACGGACGCCGGGCCGCCGACACCGTCGCGCTGCTCGTCGCCGAGGAGCAGCGGGCTGCATCCACCGCGCTGATCAACGCCTTCGAGCTCGAGGACTCCGAGGTCGTCCCGGCGATGGCCGGTGTCCCGGGCCTGCTGGCCGTACTGCCGCCCGGGTCGTGGGCCGTGGTCACCTCCGGCACCCGGGTGCTGGCCACCGCCCGGCTGCGCAGTGCGGGCATCCCGGTGCCCGAGGTCTTCGTCGCGGCCGAGGACGTCGCCGCCGGCAAACCCGACCCGGCCGGTTACCTGGCCGCGGCCGCCGGGCTGGGCCTGACCCCGGCCGATGCCCTGGTGCTGGAGGACAGCCCGAGCGGGATCGCCGCCGGACAGGCTGCCGGGTGCCGCGTGCTGGGCGTTGGCGAGGAGGCCCTGGGCACCTCCGCCGACCTCGTCGTGCGTGACCTGGCCGGTGCCCGCTGGGCCGGTGATGGGCTGCTGTTGCCCGCCGCCACCGTGCTGCGGGGCCCGGCCGCCAGCTAGCCTGACGGCCGAGATGGCGACGCCCCGGAGTGCCCCTGCCGCGAGCGCACCCATCGGGGTCTTCGACTCCGGGGTGGGCGGGCTGACCGTCGTCCGGGCGGTGCTGGACCAGCTGCCGCACGAGGCGGTGCGGTACGTCGGGGACACGCTCCACGGCCCGTACGGTCCGCTGCCGATCGCCGAGGTGCGCCGGCACTCCCTCGCGGTCATGGACGACCTGGTCGAGGCCGGGGTGAAGATGCTCGTGGTGGCCTGCAACTCGGCCAGCGCCGCCTGCCTGCGCGATGCCCGGGAGCGCTACGACGTCCCGGTCGTCGAGGTCGTGCTGCCGGCCGTGCGCCGGGCCACCGCGGCGACCCGCACCGGCCGGGTCGGCGTCATCGGCACGACGGCCACGGTCACCTCGGGTGCCTACCCCGATGCGTTCGCCGCGGCCCCGCAGATCACCGTGACCAGCGCCGCCTGCCCGAGCTTCGTGGACTTCGTCGAGCGTGGGGTGACCAGCGGCCGGCAGCTGCTGGGCCTGGCGCAGTCCTACCTGGACCCGCTGCTGACCGCCGACGTCGACACCGTGGTGCTGGGCTGCACGCACTACCCGCTGCTCACCGGTGTGCTGTCCCTGGTGCTCGGCGACGGGGTGACCCTGGTGTCCAGCGCGGAGGAGACGGCCAAGGACGTCTACCGCGTGCTGACGACGGCGGACCTGCTGCGCCCGGAGTCCGCCGGCCCGCCCCGGCACGCCTTCCTGGCGACCGGTGACCCCGAGCCCTTCGCCCGGCTGGGCCGCCGCTTCCTCGGCCCCGAGATCGAGCAGGTGAGCTCCGCGTGGACCTGACGGTCATCGGCTGCTCCGGTTCCGCCCCCGGGCCGGACTCCCCGGCGTCCTGCTATCTGGTGGAGCACGAGGGCTACCGGCTGGTGCTGGACCTGGGCAACGGTGCGTTCGGCGCCCTGCAGGGCGTGGTCGACCCCGACGCGGTGGACGCAGTGTTCCTGTCCCACCTGCACGCCGACCACTGCCTGGACGTGGCGCCGTTCGTCGTCTGGAAGCGGTACTCGGGGCGCTCCACCCGCGGCCGGGTGCCGCTGTACGGCCCGGTCGGTGCCGACCGTCGGTTGCGGCTGGCCTATGACGCGGCCGACGGCCCGATCGACGACGTGTTCGACGTGGTCGCCATCGGCCCCGGGGAGTGGCAGCTGGGCCCGTTCCAGGTGTCGACGGCGCGCACCGCGCACCCGGTGGAGTGCCACGCCGTCCGGCTGAGCGTGGGCGGGCGCTCGCTGGTCTACACCGGCGACACCGGGGTCTGCCCGGCCCTGGTGGAGCTGGCCCGTGGGGCCGACGTGCTGCTGGCCGAGGCCGCGCACCCCGACGTCCCCGGGCTGCCGCCGGACCTGCACCTGACCGGCCGGGAGGCCGGCGAGCACGCCCGGGACGCCGGCGTCGGACGGCTGTTGCTGACCCACGTGCCGCCGTGGGTGGACCGGGTGGCCCAACTGGCCGCGGCCTCGGAGGTCTTCGCCGATACCGAGCTGGCCCGGCCGGGAGCCACCTACCGCGTGTGACCCCCGGGGTTGCCCGCGGCGCCCCGGGTGGGCACGGTGGGTGGCATGGCAGCCGAGGAGGTCCAGGGCGTCCCGCTCTCGCACCCGGACGACCCGTTGGGCGACGGGTTGGGCGTGACCAAGCGCGACCTGGTCGACCACCTGGTCGGGTGCTCCGACCGGATGCTGCCGTACCTGGCCGGCCGTCCGCTGTCGGTCGTCCGGGTGCGCCCGGGCCAGCAGCCGTTCATGCAGAAGAATGCGCCCAAGGGGACGCCGGAGTGGGTGCGCACCGAGCCGATCTGGTCCCCGGGCTCGCAGCGCATCGTGCACTTCGTGGTCTGCGACGACGTCCGCACGCTGGTCTGGCTGGCCAACCAGCGGGCGGTCGAGTTCCACGTGCCGATGAGCCGGATCGGGGAGGACGAACCCACCTCGCTGGTCATCGACCTGGACCCGCCGGAGGGCGCGGATATCGCGGCCGTCGTCGCGGTGGCCGGGCTGGTGCGGCAGGGGCTCACCGAAGCCGGGCTGGCCGGGGCGGTGAAGACCAGCGGCGCCAAGGGGCTGCACGTCGTCGTGCCGGTGACCGGGTCCGGGTTCGAGGACGTCGCCGCGGCCACCCGGGCTCTGGCGTCGCGGACCGCGGACCTGGACCCCGACGTCGCCACGGTGGCCTACCTCAAGGAGGACCGGGCGGGAAGGGTGTTCGTCGACTCCACCCGATCGGGCGGCGGCACCGTCGCGGCCGCCTGGAGCCC
>JBBSVA010000192.1:0-4541 GCA_038233915.1 Mycobacteriales bacterium
CCCCCCCCCCCGCGGCAACGCACCCTTAACCCCCCCCCGCGGGCCCATATGGGGGTGTAGCGTTTCCTTGCCCGATGGGGGGGCAGCGGGTGCGGGTCAGACCTGCAGGGCGGCCCACAGCGCGACGGTGGCCAGCGCCAGGGTCAGGGGCACCGTGACCAGGCCGACCAGGCTGAACCGGGCCGCCCCCGGGGACTCCCCGCCCGAGGCCGCGAAGACCCGCCGCCAGAGCAGGTTGGCCAGCGATCCGACGTAGGTCAGGTTCGGCCCGACGTTCACCCCGATCAGCACCGCGAGCAGGGTCGGCGTGCCACCGACGGCCGCGGCGGGCAGCAGGGCCAGGGTGGCCGGCAGGTTGTTGAGCAGGTTGGCCACCACCGCGGCGACGACGGCGACCCCGAGCAGGGCGAGCAGGTCGTCCCCGGCGGGCAGCACCGCGGTGAGCAGCCGCTCCAGCCCGTTGCGCTGCAGCGCCAGCACGATCACGGCCAGCCCGAAGACGAACAGCGCGAACGGCAGGTTGGCCGCCGCGACCAGCTCGGTGGGCCTCGTGCGCCGGGCGCCCAGCTGCCTGCCCGCCAGCACCAGCACGCCGAGCAGGGCCGGCCACACCGGGGAGAGCCCGGTGAGCGAGGCGACGCCGAACCCCAGCACGGTCAGCCCGACGACGACCAGGGCGAGCACCGGCGCGGGCGGGACGTCGTGCACCGGCTCGCCGACCGGCACCCGCAGGTCGGCCCGGAACAGCCAACGCAGCACCACGTACTCGACCAGCACCGCCACCACCCAGGGCGCGGCCATCAGCGCGGTGAAGTGCAGAAAGGTCAGCCCGGTCGCGGCGAATGCGAGCAGGTTGGTCAGATTCGACACCGGCATCAGCAGCGACGCCGAGTTGGCCAGGTGCCCGGCGGCGTAGGCGTGCGGCCGGGAGGGCACCCGCATCCGGGCGGCGGTGGCCAGCACGACCGGGGTCAGCAGCACCACCGTCGCGTCCAGGCTCAGCACCGCGGTGACGACGGCGGACAGCGCGACGACCCGGACCAGCAGCCCCTGCGGCGAGCGCCCGGCGCGGCGGGCGGTGACCGCGGCCGACCAGCCGAACAGCCCCTCCCGGTCGGCCAGGTGCGCCAGCAGCAGGATCACCACGAGGAAGCCGACGGTGGGGGCGACCTCGCGCACGGTGGCCTCGGCGTCCGGCCAGCCGACAACGCCGATCGCGGCCAGGAACACCGCACCGGGCACGGCGATCGCTGCGCCCGGCACCCGCGGCGAGTCGACGACGGCGGCGACCAGGCTGGCCACCAGCAGCACCCCGGCGACGACGAGCGCCGCCGGGTCCACGGAGAGCTGGCCACCGGTCACAGCCGGAGGAACAGGTAGACCGCCACCGCCACCCCGAAGACGACGATGAAGACCCGCAGCGGGTTGCTCGGGATACGGGACGCCACCCGGGCGCCCAGGAACCCACCGACCAGTGAGGCCGGCGCGCAGACCGCGACCAGCAGCCAGTCGACCGGGCCGAAGAACCCGAACACGACGAGGGTGGCGCTGGCGGTGACCAGGGACAACAGGCTCTTGATCGCGTTCGCCAGCTTGAGCTTGCCGAGGCCCACGGCCAGCACGGCGGTGAGGATGACGCCCAGCGCGCCGCCGAAGTAGCCGCCGTAGACGGTGGCCAGGAAGACGACGAGGTACAGCCAGACCGGGTCGCGTCGCTCGCCGTCGGTCTCCCCGGCCTTCAGCTTCCTCGCCAGGAACGGCTGCAGGCCGATGAGCAGGCTGGCCAGCAGCACCAGCACCGGCACGATCGTGTTGAAGGCGGAGGACGGGGTGGTCAGCAGCAGGATGCTGCCCGCCGTCCCGCCCGACGCAGCGACCACCGACATCGCGATGAGGCGGGTCCGTTGGCCGCGGTAGTGCTCGCGGAAGCCGATCACCCCGCCCAGATACCCCGGCCACTGGGCGACCGAGTTGGTCACGTTGGCCGCCACGGTGGGCAGGCCGAGCGCGATCAGGGTGGGGAAGAGGATCAGCGACCCACCGCCGGCGATGGAGTTGATCCCCCCGGCGAGCAGGGCCACCCCCGCGGCGATGAGCAGGTCGACAACGGACACGAGCCGCGAGCCTACGGTCACTGCATGGGGATCGACGTACGAGCAGCCGGACTGGCCGTGGCGCTGGGTGGATCGGGTGTGCTGCACCTGGTACGGCCGCAGACCTTCGACTGGATGGTGCCGCCCGAGCTGGGTCCCGCGCGGCCCTGGGTCACCGGCAGCGGCGTCGTCGAACTGGCGGCGGCGGGCCTGCTCGTCGTGCCGGCCACCCGGCAGGCCGGCGGCTGGGCCGCAGCCGGACTACTGGCCTCCTTTCTCCCCGCGCACCTGCACACGGTCCGGGCGCTGCACGGCCGGCGTCGTGTCGTCGCGCTGGCCCGGCTGCCGTTCCAGGTCCCGATGGTGGCCGCCGCACTCCGGGTGGCCCGCTCCCGCTGAGGGTCCCGCTGAACGGGCTGTGACCAACGGGACTTCCGCAGGTCGGGATGCCGAGCAGCCGGGCGGTTGACCACAGCAACCACTGGGCATGCTGGGCGCCATGCGCAAGTGGTGGCCGCTCGTCGCGGTCTGCTCCGGCACGTTCATGCTGCTCATCGACGTCACGATCGTGAACGTCGCGCTGCCGGACATCGCCTCGTCCCTGGGGACGTCGTTCGACCAGCTGCAGTGGGTCGTCGACGTCTACGCCCTGGCACTGGCCGCCCTGGTGCTGGGCGCGGGCTCGCTCGCCGACCTGTACGGCCGGCGCCGGCTCTACCTGTTCGGCCTGGTGCTCTTCGCGGTCAGTTCACTGGCCTGCGGGCTGGCCCCCGACGCCGGGCTGCTGATCCTCGCCCGGGCGGTGCAGGGCGTCGGCGCCGCGGCCATGTTCGCCACCACCATCGCGCTGATCAACGCGATCTACACCGGCCGGGACCGGGGGACGGCGTTCGGCATCTGGGGCGCCGTCGTCGGCGCCGCGGCCGCCGCCGGACCGATCCTGGGCGGGCTGCTCACCGAGTTGTCCTGGCGGTGGATCTTCCTGGTGAACCTGCCGATCTGCGTCTTCGCGGTGCTGCTGACCCTGCGCGCGGTCGAGGAGTCCAAGCAGCGCGGTGCCCCGCACCCCGACGTGCCGGGCATCGCCATGTTCACCGTCGGCGCCGGGGCCGTCGTCTACGGGCTGGTCGAGGCCGCGGCCAACGGCTGGGCCTCGGCCGGTTCCTGGGGCCCGATCGTCGCCGGGTTCGTCGTCCTGGCGCTGTGGGTGGTCGTCGAGCTGCGCCGCGAGGCACCGATGCTGGACCTGCGGCTGTTCCGCACCAGCCGGTTCAGCGGCATCATGATCGGCTCGCTGCTGCTCAACCTGTCAGCGTTCGCCAGCAGCCTCTACCTGTCGCTGTGGTTGCAGTCGATCCTGGGCCTGAGCCCGCTGGAGGCCGGCCTGGTCTTCATCCCGTTGTCGCTGGTCAGCTTCGTGACCGCCGCGCTCACCGGCCGGCTGCTCACCGACGCCCCGCCGCGGGCCACCCTCACGATCGGCCTGGCCGTCATCGGCCTGGGCAGCCTGCTGATGGCCCGGGTCGACGCCGGCGCGAGCTGGGGCATCCTCGTGCCCGGTCTCGCCGTCCTCGGACTGGGCGTCGGCGTCTGCAACCCGGTGGTCACCTCGGCGGCGCTGTCCTCGGTGCCGCGGGAGCGCAGCGGGATGGCCTCCGGTGCAGTGAACACCGCCCGCCAGCTCGGCTTCGCCGTCGGCGTCGCCGTGCTCGGGTCGGTGTTCTCTGCCGGCGCGACCGCCCGGCTCACCGACGGCGGTGTGACCGACCCGGACGGGACGGCGTCCGCGCTGTCCGGCGGGCAGGCCCAGCAGATCGTGGGGTCCGCCCCGGAGGAGGCCCGCGCCGGGTTGTCGGACCTGTTGACCGCGGCCTACACCGACGGCCTGCGCGACGTGCTGCTGGTCGCGGGCGTGGCCGGCCTGGTCGGCGCGCTGCTGGTGCTGCTGATGGTGCGCGGTCCGGTGCCGCAGAGCGCCCGCCCCGCCGAGGGCCAGCCGTCCGGTGGGCATCCTGAGGGCAACCCGGCGGACGGTCGGCACGCGGACGGTCGGCACGCGGACGACGAGCAGCACGCGGACGACGAGCAGCACGCGGCCGGCCGGCACGAGGCCGCGCACCTGCCCGGACACGAGGCGCCGGAGACCTCCCCGAGCCGCTGACCCGGGGTGGGGGAGAAGGCACACCTGCAGGGGGCCGGCGTCACGATGCAGACCGACGCGGACGACCTGGGCGCCGTCGTCCGGGCGGAGGAGCCGCGTCGCGGCGGGCTGAGCCACGGGTCCAGACTCGGGGTATGCCCGCCCCGTTCCCCACCGACTGGTCCCGTGCGCTCGTGATCGCCGCGCATCCCGACGACATCGAGTACGGGGTCGCGGCCGCCGTCGCGACCTGGACCGACGCCGGCAGGGAGGTGCGCTACCTGCTGGCCACCCGCGGTGAGGCGGGC
>JBBSVA010000193.1:0-4365 GCA_038233915.1 Mycobacteriales bacterium
ACGGTGTTCGACCCGGAGTACACGGTCAACCGGGTGGTCTTCCTGGACACCCGGACCAACCAGGTGGTGCGCACCGTCGACGTCGGACGACGACCCTTCGCCCCGGCGACCGACCCCGACGGCGGGCTGCTCTACGTGCCCAGCCACGAGGACGGCCTGGTCGACGTCGTGGACACCGCGACCGGCGACCTGCTGCGCGAGGTGGTCACGCCGCCGAACCCGCACTGGGTGGTGTTCGACGACGACGGCAGCCGGTACTGGACCGCCGACCACGAGTCGGGCGTGGTCACCGCCTTCTCCACGGCCACCGACGAGCAGCTGGCCCAGATCATGACCGGGACGGCCCCGCACAGCCTGGCGATCTCCCCCGACGGCTCGACGATCTGCGTCGTCAACTACGAGAGCAGCACCCTGACCGCGATCGACACCGCCACGTACGCGGTGATCCGCGACGTCCCGGTGGGGCTCAAGCCGCAGGACGTCACCTTCGCCCCAGACGGCCGGCACCTCTACACCGCCAACGTCGACGGTGACTCGGTGAGCGTCATCGACACCGCCACCTGGGCGGTCACCGCGACCATCCCGGCCGGGGACGGACCGACCAGCGTGGCCGTGCTGCCCGACGGGTCACGGGCCTACGTGACGCTGCTGAACGGGGGCGCGCTGCGGGTGCTGGACACCGGCGTGGGCTGAGTGAGCTGACGACGGCGGGCGGTCAGCCCGGCAGCCAGCCGTTCTCCTCGGCCAACCGGACCGCCTCGGCCCGGGTGCGTGCCCCGGTCTTACCGATCGCGGCGGACAGGTGGTTGCGCACCGTGCCCGGTGCCAGGTGCAGCACCCCGGCGAGGTCGGCGACGGTACCGCCGTCCCGGGCGGCCCGGAGCACCTTGGTCTCCCGCGGGGACAGCGGCGTCGTGCCGGCGGTGAGGGTCTCGGCCGCCAGCTCCGGAGCCGAAGCGCTTGGTGAGCCCGGCCATCCGGACGGCGGGTGGCCCCGCAGGGAGCTGCACAGCGACCCCCGGGGCCGCGCTGGTCTGCGTCATGCCCCGAGCCTGGCGTCGCCTGGATCCCCCGGCCTCGGCCGAGCATCACGACCCCACCGTGACACCTGTCATCGGCTGCCCGCGCCGGCCCCGGCGCCCGGTCACCGGGCGGGGGTCAGGCGGGCCGGCCCGGCCCCAGCGCCGCGGCGAGCGCGTCCAATGCCGGGTTGTGCTGGTCCGCGGCCCTCCCGCGCGCCTCGGCCCGGGCGTCGTCGCTGCGGCCCACCCGCGCGCGGTGCACCGCCGCCCGGGTGGCGAACTCGACCAGCCCGGTCGCCAGCGCCAGCCGGGTCATCGTGTCGGCCTCCCGCAGCACGGCGGCACGGTCGACCGGGGCGGCCAGGACGCACAACAGGTCCCGCATGGTCAGCTCGATCCAGGAGCAGGAGTCGGTGCCCGCCGCGAAGGCCGCGGTGGCCTGGCTCAGCAGCGCCAGGGCCTCGGTGTGCCGGCCCTGGCCGGCCTGCACCGCGGCCAGCCCACGCGAGACCAGCGCGGTCCAGCAGGCGTCGTCGAGCACCTCGGCCAGCGCGAGCGCGTCGGCCAGCACCTGCTCGGCCTCGACCGCCCGGCCCGCGCGCAGCAGCACCTCGGCGTGCAGCGAGTCGATCCAGGGCCGGGCCGCCGACCACCCCAGCCCGGTGATGAGGTCCCGGGCCTGCGTGATCTCGGCAGCCGCCAGGTCGTCCTCGCCGCGCTGCAACCGGGCCCGCCCGCGCATGGCCGTCGCGTTGGCCAGCAGTCGCGGCCGCCCGGCGTCCTGTGCGGCCCGGACGGCGGCGTCCAGCTCGTGCAGGGCCGCGCTGCTGCGTCCGGCGTCGACCAACGCGAAGCCCCGCACGTAGTGCACCCCGGCCCGATCAGCGGGGGTCGACGCGGCGCCGGCGGCGGCGTCCAGGGCGCGCAGCGCGGTCGGCAGGTCGCCGGTGGCCGGGGCGACGAAGCCCAGCTCGCGACGGGCGAAGGCAGCGGTCGCCGGCAGGCCCTGCCGGACCGCGAGCCGGTCGGCCTCCCCGAGAGCGGCGCGGGCTGCAGGGTCGGTGCTGGACACGGCGTGCACGACCCCGCAGCCGTAGTGCGCCAGCGCGTCGGCCAGCACGGCATCGTCGCCCAGCGACCGTGCCCGGCGGATCGCCCCGGCGAGCACCCGCACCCCGTCGTGGGCCGCCCCGGCGTCGAGCATCCGGCGGCCCAGGTCGACCACGTCGCCGACCGCCGAGCGTCCAGCCGGGGCGCACCGCCCCACCGCGCGGGCACGCTGCACTCCGCGGCCGGCCAACTGCAGGGCGCGGCGTCGACCGACCAGCCAGGTGCCGAACTCCGGGACGTCGGGCTCGGCGCCCTCCAGCAGCGGCAGGGTGGCCTCGACCAGCGGCCACGCCGGGTCGGTCCGCCCGGCGAGCACGTCCAGCACGTCGACAGCCGTCCCCCCGGCGAGCTGCCAACGCACCGGGTCGCCGCCGATCCAGAGCGCCTCGCCGAGCGCCCGGCGCAGCTGGCTCAGCGTCCACCGCAGCGCCGCCTGCGGGTCAGCGGCGTCGGGGAACAGCAGGTCCTGCAGCCTGCTGCGCGGCACCGGCCCGCTGCTGGACAGCACGACGGCGAGCAGCGCCCACGGCTTGCGGCCCCGGGGTGTGGGCAGCGGACACCCCGCCCGCAGCACGTGCGGGGGCCCCAGCAGCCGGACGACGACGGTCATCTCGTGGGCCTCTCGGTGTCGAGCGCCCAGGATGGCAGCACCCGGGGCCCGGGTCGAGGGTCCTCAGGCCCGGGTGCGCGCCCGGATCAGCAGGTACTCCGCCTCGTAGCGCGCGGGCTGCCCGGTCGGTGCGGTGTCCCAGGTGGTGAGCAGCGCCAGGAAGGCCTCGTCGAGGGCAGCCGTCGCGGCCGGGTCGCCGGCGTTCGCCGCGTAGACCGCGATCGTCGGGCCGTAGTTCTGCTTCCAGTACTCGCGGAACGCGAGCGGGTCCGGGCTGTGGTCGAAGACCGTGGTGCGGCGCTCGAGCTGCAGGTCGGCCACCCGGTCGCCGAAGAGCGTGCGGACATGGTCCTCGCTGCCCCACCGGGGTGCCGGGTCGACCCCGGGCGGCGGCGTCGGGGCGAAGGGCCGCATGGTGGCGAAGAGGTTCCCGATGAAGCCCTCGGGCGTCCAGTTGACCATCCCGACGGTGCCCCCGGGCCGGCACACCCGGAGCAGCTCGTCGGCCGTGGCCTGGTGGTGCGGGGCGAACATCGCGCCCACGCAGGACAGCACGGTGTCGAACTCGCCGGTCTCGAACGGCAATGCCTCGACGTCGGCCTCCACCCAGGTGACGTCCAGACCGCGGGCGGCGGCTGCCTGCTGACCGGCCGGGAACAGCTCGGGCGTCAGGTCGCTGGCGACCACCGAGGCCCCGGTGGCGGCGGCCGGCAGCGTGGCGTTCCCGGTCCCGGCGCCGACATCGAGCACCCGCTGGCCGGCCGTGACCTCGCAGGCCCCCACCAGCATCTGGCCGAGGTCGGCGATGAGATCGGTGGCGACCGCGCCGTAGTCGCCCGACGCCCACATCGCGCGGTGCTTCTGCTTGAGGGCTCGGTCGGCGGTCGTGGTCTCGCTGGTGGTCATGGCGGACTCCCTGCTCTCCGGGGGTGGTGTGAGCAGGGTGGGACGGCGCCGTGTGCGGGAGCGTGTGACGACGGACTGCCGTCCGCGTCCCGTGGTCGGGTCAGCAGCCGGGCAGGCGCTGCGCCAGGTAGCCGACGACGGCGTCCAGGCCGACACGCTCCTGGGTCATCGTGTCCCGCTCGCGCACGGTGACCGCGTCGTCGGTGAGGGTGTCGAAGTCGACGGTCAAGCAGAACGGCGTCCCGATCTCGTCCTGCCGGCGGTACCGGCGGCCGATCGCACCGGCGTCGTCGAACTCGACGTTCCAGTTCTTTCGCAGCGCGCTCGCCAGGTCCCGTGCCTTGGGCGAGAGGTCGGCATTGCGGGACAGCGGCAGGACGGCGGCCTTGACCGGGGCCAGCCGCGGGTCCAGCGCCAGCAGCGTGCGGGTGTCGACGCCGCCCTTGGCGTTGGGGGCCTCGTCCTCGCGGTAGGCCTCGACCAGGAACGCCATCAGCGAGCGGGTCAGCCCGGCTGCCGGCTCGATGACGTACGGCGTCCAGCGCTCGTTCGTCGTCTGGTCGAAGTAGGACAGGTCGGTGCCTGAGTGCTCCGAGTGCGTCTTCAGGTCGAAGTCGGTGCGGTTGGCGATGCCCTCGAGTTCGCCCCACTCCGAGCCCTGGAAGCCGAACCGGTACTCGATGTCGACGGTGCGCTTGGAGTAGTGCGACAGCTTCT
>JBBSVA010000194.1:0-4298 GCA_038233915.1 Mycobacteriales bacterium
ATCGGGGCCAGTGTGGCCGTCGCCGAACGCGGCCAGTTCGCCGTCGGGGTGAACAACTCGACCGACTTCTTGCGCCCGGCCACCGAGGGCCGGCTCGACGTCCTGGCCGAGCCGGTGCAGCAGGGCCGCACCCTGCAGCTGTGGCTGGTCACGCTGACCCGCGCCGAGGACGGCAAGACAGTGGCCCGCGGTCAGGTCCGGCTGCAGAACGTGCCGCTGCCCGGCGCGTGAGCGACCGGGTCGCCCACGCGGTCGCCGCGGCCACCGGGTGCGCCCGGTCGCTGGGGCTGACCGTGGTCGAGCCCCGGGTGCTGCACGACGGGGTCAACATCGTCGTGCGCCTCGGGCCGGCTCCGGTCGCCGCTCGGGTCGCCACGCTCACCCCGCTGCTGCGCCCCGAGGTCGACCGGGCGTTCGGCCGGGAAGTCGAACTGGCGCGCGCGCTGACCGCGGTCGGCGCCCCCGTGGTGCCGCCCTCGGACCTCGTGCCGCCCGGGCCGCACCAGCACGCCGGGAGGTGCGTCTCCTTCTGGCGCCTGGAGGACCTGCAGCCCGGGGACCCCGACGCCACCACGGTCGGCCGGTCGTTGGGTGAACTGCACGCCGCCCTGGCCGACGTCCGCCCGCCCGACGGGACCCTGCTGGACACCCCGCTCGCGGATCTGGACACGTTCGTCCAGGTCGGCGAGGGGCTGGGCACCGACCCGGCCCAGGTGGCCGCGGTCGCGGCACTGGTCGACCGGCTGCGCCCCGAGCTGGTCGGCGGGACCGGTGCCCTGCACGGCGACGCGCACCCGGGGAACCTGCTGCACACCGCGCGCGGCCTGCTGTGGTCGGACCTGGAGGACACCACCCCGGGTCCCGTCGCCTGGGACCTGGCCTGCCTGCGCAGCACCCGCCGACTGGACGGGGCGGCCGCGGTACGGGCCACGCCGTGGCCGCTCTCAGACGCCGAGCTGGCACCATTCCTGTCCCTCCGTGCGCTGCACGCCGCGGTCTGGTGGCAGGTGCTGGCCGTGGGCGACCCGGGGTACCGTTTCGCCGCCGACGAGCGGCTGCGGGACGCGGTGGCCGCCGTCAGCGCCCGGCCGGCCCGACCGCGGCCGGGTCCACGGTGACCCGGAACAGCGACCGCGGGTCCTGCATCGACGCGGGCGGGCGGACCGCTCCCCGTGGCACGACCCGGTCGAAGCACACCGGCCGACGGTGCGGGAGCAGCTCCCGGCCGTCGAAGACGGAGTCGCCGGTCACCTCACCGAGCAGCAGCCCGGTGCCGCCACCCCACGACGCGGACGCCAGCGCGGCGCCCAGCTCGAAGTGCGTCCGCGGCCGGGCGACCCACACCAGGACCCCGTCCGCGGCAGCGGCTCAGGCAGGTCGTCGGGCTCAGGCCAGACGTACTCCAGGTCGTCGGGGTCCTCGGCGAACAGCGACCGGTACGTGGCCGGCTCCTTGGCCAGCAGCTTGGACCGGTGCGAGCGGTGCAGTGCCTCATCGCCCAACCAGTGGCAGCACCGCCGGGTGGGTCGACCACCCGGAGTCGGGCAGCTCCAGTGCCCGCAGCACCTGGAGCGTCTCGACCCCTGCTTGCCCAGCCGGGGTGAGCCCAGGAGCCGGGAACTGCCGGCGAAGTCCGCGGCGGGGAGGAAGGTCTGCACCTCCTCCAGTCTGGGTCAGACCGGCCGGTCCAGCTCGCTGAGGGCTGCCTCCCAGCGGGCCCGGCGGGCGTCGTCGGACTGCTCCCACCAGGGCTCGCCGCGCTCCCCCAGCCCGGTCTTCGCGGCCTGCACCAGTGCCCGGGCGGCCCGGACAGCGTCCGCGTCGCCGGCCCGCTTCGCCGTCCGGACGCCGCTGCGACCGACGCCGAGGTGGTGCAGCAGCCGCTCCCGGACGTCGTCGGGCAGCTGCGGGTCCTGGGTCCGCCACCGTCGCCCGTCGACGACGATCCACCGGCCGTCGGTCGTGTGCTCGACCTCGCGCGCCACCTCAGCGGACCAGCCGGCGCGCGAGCTCGGGCAGCACCGTGCCCAGCGGGGCGTCCATGCGGACGTCGGCCTTCTCGTCGCCCCGGGTGGGCCCGCTGTTCACGATCGCCACCGGGATGCCCTCCTTGGCCGCGCGCAGCACGAACCGGAAACCGCTCATCACGGTCAGCGAAGAACCCAGGACGACCAACGAGCGCGCGCTGGTGACCAGTTCGTAGGCGTACGCCACCCGCTCGGGAGGGACGGTCTCGCCGAAGAAGACGACGTCGGGCTTGAGCGGCCCGCTCCCGCAGGCCAGGCAGTCGACCATCACGAAACGGTCGAGCGCGGACTCCGGCAGCTCGACGTCACCGTCGGGGTTGACCCGGTCGTCCAGGGGCTTGGGCCGGAAGCCGGGGTTGGCCGTCCGCAACCGGACGTCCAGCGCCGCCCGATCGGCGATGTCGCCGCAGGCCAGGCAGACGGTCCGATCCAGCCCGCCGTGCAGCTCCAGCACGTCGGTCGCCCCGCCGGCCTGGTGCAGGCCGTCGACGTTCTGGGTGACCAGTCCGCCGAGCAGCCCGGCGTGCTGCAGCGCGGCGACCGCGCGGTGGCCCTCATTGGGCCTGGCCCGCTCGATCTGCCGCCAGCCCACGAAGCTGCGCGCCCAGTACCGGTGCCGGCCCAGCGGATCGCGGGTGAACGTCTGCCAGGTCATCGGGGTGTGCCGGCGCAGCGAGCCGGTCGCACCCCGGTAGTCGGGGATGCCGGAGTCGGTGGAGAGCCCGGCCCCGGAGAGCACGACGGCGTTCCCGTTGCCGAGGAGGGCGGCCAGGTCCTCGAACCCGGCCAGCTCGGCGCCCGGGACGACGGGCGAGGGGGCGGTCACGCCCTCCATCGTCCCCGTTGCGCGCGGCCCGCGCCCGGGCTCAGCCCGCGGTGAGCTCGGCGTCGAGCCGCTCGAGCATGCCGTCGTAGAGCCGGCGCAGGCCCTTGGGCGCGAAGGTTCGCTCGAAGAAGCCGCCGATCCCGCCGGCCCCGTTCCAGGTGGTCCGCACCCGCACCGTGGCCTCGGTGGCACCGGCCGGGTGCACGGTCCAGGTGGTGACCATCGAGGAGTTCGTGTCGCTCTCCACCAGGCCACCGCCGTCGGGGAGGTCGGACACCGCGACGACCTGATCACGGACCCGCTTCTCGGTGGCCGCGAGCTTCCAGTGCACCCGGGTGCCGCCGCCCTGGCCGCCGGACTCGACCCGGTACTCGCTGAACTGCGGCCCGGCGATCCGCTGGCGGGTGCCCGCGTAGTCGGCGAGTGCGGCCTGCACCCGGTCGGCGGGTGCGTGGACGACCCGTTCTGCGATGGCGACGACCTGACCCATGCACCGATCCTCCCCCGACCGCTCACCAGCCGCTCCTGCGGGGCAGCCATAGCGGGCACGGCCGGGACGACCCGGCCCGCACCCCGGCGCAGGGCGGATCGGCCTCGGGCAGCACGAGCTCGCCGGAGACCACCTCCACGACCAGCAGGTCCTCGCGGAGCTGCCAGCCGTTGAGGAACACCTCGCAGTCGCAGAACCCACCGCGTTCGGACAGCCGGCGCAGCAGCGCGGTGGCCCGGGGCGCAACCACGTCCCGCCAGCGCCGGGCCCAGCGGGGGGAGCCGTCACAACCGAACTGACCCACCCTCCGGGCGCAGTAGCAGAGCACGCACTCACCGCGGACGGGCGCGGTGAGCGACTCGGCGAGCTCGGCGACGAATTCCTCGGCGGCGACGACGGGCGTCTCGGGGGTGCGGGTCACGGTGTCCTCCTGGGGCTCGGGGTCCTGACCCGACCACCAGGAGCCGATGTCGCGTCGGCCGTCGTCCACAGCCGGGAGCGGTGTCCACAGATGTGCTCACTGGGCCCCGCCGGTGGCCCGACCGTGCGGGGATGAGGACGTGGACGACACCGACCGAGCACCGATGCACAGCTGCACGTCATCCGGCGGCATCGGCCGGGTCCGATCCTCAGCGGGCCCGTGGGGGTGCCGACGACCGCCGCCGGCGGCGGTTACGGCGCGCACGCCCGGACCACCCACGACCTTCCGTGGCCCCGGCGGTGGGCCCGCTCACCGTGGTCTGGATGGCCTGGATCGCGTTCTGCACCACGCAGCGGCTGATCCTCAGCACCGGCGACGGCCCCCGACCCGGGGGCTGGGCGCGGTCGGGGACGTGGGTGCCCCCGGTGACCGGGATCGTGTCGCTGCTGGTTCTCGCCTCGGCCACCGTCGGCTGCGGAGCAGCCGCACGCCGGCACGTCCGGCACGCGGCGGCGCTCGACCTGCACTGATCAG
>JBBSVA010000195.1:0-4240 GCA_038233915.1 Mycobacteriales bacterium
CGGGGCTGGTGTGGATCGGCCCTCCGCCGTCGGCGATCGAGTCACTGGGCGACAAGGTGCGGGCCCGCCACATCGCGGAGAAGGTCGGGGCGCCGCTGGTGCCGGGCACCTCCGACCCGGTCGCGGACGCGGCCGAGGTGGTGACGTTCGCGGAGACGTACGGGCTGCCGATCGCCATCAAGGCTGCCTTCGGCGGCGGTGGCCGCGGCCTGAAGGTGGCCCGGACACTGGCCGAGGTACCGGAGCTGTTCGCGTCCGCGACCCGGGAGGCCGTGACCGCGTTCGGCCGCGGCGAGTGCTTCGTGGAGCGCTACCTGGACCAGCCGCGGCACGTGGAGACCCAGTGCCTGGCTGACAGCCACGGCAACGTGGTGGTCGTCTCGACCCGGGACTGCTCGCTGCAGCGGCGGCACCAGAAGCTGGTCGAGGAGGCCCCCGCGCCGTTCCTCACCGACGCGCAGCGGGGGCAGCTCTACGTCTCGTCGAAGGCGATCCTGGTCGAGGCCGGCTACGTCGGCGCGGGGACCTGTGAGTTCCTGGTCGGCCAGGACGGCACGATCTCCTTCCTCGAGGTGAACACCCGCCTCCAGGTCGAGCACCCGGTCTCCGAGGAGGTCGCCGGGCTGGACCTGGTCCGGGAGATGTTCCGGATCGCCGACGGGGAGGCCCTGGGCTACGGGGACCCGGAGGTGCGGGGCCACTCGATCGAGTTCCGGATCAACGCCGAGGACGCGGGCCGCAACTTCATGCCCGCCCCGGGGACCCTGAGCGCCTGGCACGCCCCGGCCGGACCCGGCGTACGCGTCGACGAGGGTTACCTGGCCGGGATGACCGTCCCGGGGAGCTTCGACTCGCTGGTCGCCAAAGTCATCGTGACCGGGGCCGACCGCACCCAGGCCCTGGCCCGGTCCCGCCGCGCGTTGGCCGAGCTCGTGGTGGAGGGGATGCCGACGGTGGTCCCGTTCCACCGCGCCGTGCTGGACGAGCCGGCCTTCACCGCCGCCGACGGCACCTTCGGGGTCCACACCCGCTGGATCGAGACCGAGTTCGACAACACGATCCCCGCCTGGACCGGAGTGCCCGCCGAGACGGCGGAAGCGGTCGAGAAGACGACCGTGGTGGTCGAGGTCAACGGCAAGAGGCTGCAGGTCGTGCTGCCGGCCGGCCTGGGCGTCGGGTCCAACGGGGGCGGCGGCGCGGGGAAGAAGCCGGCCCGGCGCAGCGCCGGCGGCAAGACGGCCACGGCCGCCTCGGGCAACGCCTTGACCTCTCCGATGCAGGGCACTCTGGTCAAGGTCGCGGTGGCCGAGGGCGACACCGTCGCGGCCGGCGACCTGGTCGTGGTCCTGGAGGCGATGAAGATGGAACAGCCCCTGACCGCGCACCGGTCCGGGGTCGTCACCGGGCTCACCGCCCAGGTCGGCGCCACCGTGACGAGCGGCTCGACCCTGTGCGAGATCCTCGACGCCCCCTGAACCCGCGGTCGGCGTCCGACGGGCCTTAAAAGGTCGGTAAGAACCCCCCTGGGCGTGCGGGAAACCTCCTGGGTACGGGGCAGACTCGACCTATGGATTTCGTCGTGCTCTTGATGCTGTTCGTGATCGTGGGCGGCGGCGTCGGGCTGTACCGGCGGCACGCCGTCCGTCAGCGCGCCCAGCAGGAGCAGCTGGCTCTCGACAACCAGCTCAGCACCTCCAAGCGGGCCGCGGACGAGGACGTGACCAAGTTCGGCGAGGAGCTGCAGCGGCTGGACAACGACGTCGCCGGCCACGCGCTGGACGAGGCCATGCAGCAGGACTACCAGCGGGCCCTGGACGCCTACGAGGACTCGAAGTCCTCCCTGGACGCGGTGACCAAGCCGGACGAGATCCGCCACGTCACCGAGATCCTGGAGGACGGGCGCTACGCGGTGGCGTGCGTCAAGGCCCGGATCGCCGGCCAGAAGCTGCCCGCTAAGCGTCCGCCCTGCTTCTTCAACCCGGCCCACGGCCCCTCCTCCCGCGACGTCGAGTGGGCTCCGGCCGGCGGCGCGCTGCGCACCATCCCGGCCTGCCCGGCCGACGCCGAACGCGTCCTGGCCGGGGCTGACCCCTACATCCGGACCGTCCAGGTCGGGGCCCAGCGGGTGCCCTACTGGGAGGGCGGCCCGGCGTACGCGCCGTGGGCCCAGGGCTACTACAGCCGGTGGGGCGGGAGCGACATGATGTCGGGGGTGCTGATCGGCAGCATGCTCTTCGGCGGCATGGGCAACGTGTTCGGCGGGGTCGGGGACGGCATCGGCGGCATCGGCGAGGGCATCGGCGGGATGATGGATGGCGTCGGTGAGGGCCTGGGCAGCATCGGCGATGGCATCGGGGAGATGTTCGGCAACCTGTTCGACTGAGGCCCCAGGGTCCAAGGCACCCGCTGGACCTAGGAGACTCCTGAACAAGGGGAGGTTCTGAGGGCGGGTCAAGCGCCGATGGGGCCGTCTGATGGTCTCGGAGATCGATGATCGGTGGGCATTGCGTTGGCGTCAGGAAGTGGATGAATGCTCTGCGGGGTCCGTCCGGGGGTTGCTGGGCTGTTCGGGGCGGCCCTGCGCGAAGCGCAGGGGTTCTCAATCCCCCGTAGGGCCTGCTAAGCGATGGCCCAGGCTCCGTTGTGGTGCTGGAGCCCGAGGTTGAGGAGTCGGCGCAGGTTCAGCGCCGCGGTGCGGTGGTGCAGCCAGGCGTTGTTCTTGGTGATGCCGCGGTAGCGGAGCTTCCGGTTGCCGCGAGCGGTCAGCCAGGCGATGGAGCGTTCGACCATCGGCCGGTACTGGCGGTAGTCGGCCTGCCAGTCGGGGTCTTCGGCTCGTCGGCGGTGGACGCGTTGCAACGCGTCATGTTCGTGGACGTGCAGGCTTCGGCCCTGTCCCGCGGTGGTGCACCGGTTACGGAGCGGGCAGCCGCGGCAGGCGACACCGAAGGTGACGACCCGGGTTCGGCTGATCGGGCGTGTCACCCCGACCGGGCAGGTCGCGGTGCCGGCCGTCTCGTCGATCGTGAAGTCGTCAACACTGAACCCGCCCGGCAACGCCGGCTTGAGCGGCCACGGTTTCACCAGCGGCCGGTGCCCAGCCTCCTCGAGGACGGCGAGTGCCTTCCCGGTGCCGTAGGCACTGTCGGCGAGCACGTCGAGCGGTCCGCTCTCACCGGTGAGCAATACCATTTCCGACGGTGGCGTCGGGGCTGTCGGGCCCGGCCGCCTTCGTCAGCCGGCAGTCGGTGACCAGCCCGGTCTCCGGTTCCACCGCGAGATGGGCCTTGAACCCGTCCTGGCGCCTCGACACCGTCTTGTGGGCGTGGCGGGCGTCGGGGTCCACGACACTGATCACCCGGTCCGGGGCGACCTTGCGGGCGATCCGCCACCGCGGCACCCCACCCGGATCGTCGGGGTCGACCAGCTCAACATCCTGCCCGGCGACCAACGCCAGCAACCCGAGCGACTCCTCGGCGCGGCTGCCGGGTTCTTGCTCACCAACCCCGGCGATCACAGCCAACGAGTCCCGCACCAACGCATCGACCAACACCTCCCGGGCGCCCTGGTCGTTCCACGCGATCCGCGGCTTGCCCGGGTCGTTGTAGTCGTGGGCGTTGGTGACCTCGGCGATGACCTGCTGGGCGCCGGGAACGTCGCGCCCGACCCGGCGGACCGCGGCGACCAGCTGGGTGACGGTGTCTTGGGTGGCGACCGCGTCGTCGAGGATCGTGGAGTCCAACGCCCGCCGCGTCTTACCCTTCAAAGCCCCCGTCTGGCCGATCACCTGCTGCACCACCCGGAAAATCCGGTTCGGCTCCGCCGACCCGGCGAGGCGACGCCGCCAATAGGTCAACGTCGTGTCGTGGAACGCTGCCTGCGTCAACGGCCACCCGATCGCCGCTTTCCACCGCAGGTCAAACGTCACCGCATCGGTGGTCTCCGAATCCGAAAAGCCGTGCAGAGTCTGCAGCACGATCACCGACGCCATCACATCAGCCGGCACCGACGGCCGGCCACGACCCGACGGGAACAAGTCAGCGAACAACCCATCGGGAAACAACCTTCGGCGGTGCTCAGCCAGGAACGCGAACACACTGCCCGGCCTCACCAGATGCCCAACCACCGACTCCGCATCCAGCAACTCACGCTGATCCTCAGACCGACCCTGCACACCCCTATCGTCTCGGCCCGCTCGAACCCAAACCCGAACGACACGCTTTGTTCAGGAGTCTCCTAG
>JBBSVA010000196.1:0-4216 GCA_038233915.1 Mycobacteriales bacterium
CCAGGGCAGTGGGCTCCGCGGGACTCGACGACGGGGGACAGGTGCGCACCTCATCGGCGACGGCCAGCCCGGCGGCCAGACCGCGGGCGAGATCAACCCCTGTCGCCCCCGGCGCGGCCGAGGCCAGGGCCACCAGCACCAGCACGTCGTCGAGCGGCGCCCCGCAGCGGTGCAGCAGGGCCCCGTTCCACTGCAGGCCCGGGTAGCTGCCGGCCCGCAGTCCCGTGCCCAGCAGGGGTAGCGGACCCTCGGGCGAGCCCAGCGCACCCGCCCGGTGAGCCAGGTCAGCCGGCGGCCGGGTCCGGGCGTGCGTGCGGAGCCGGTCCAGGGCGTCCCGCAGCCGGGTGCTCAGCGGGTGACCTCGGTGCTCTCGGTGACAACGTAGAACTTGAAGTCGGTCCGGCCGGCGGGTCCCCGCTCAGCGGGGATCGGGTGGTCGACGAACCAGTCGAGGTAGGCCTGGTAGGCCGCCTCGTCGGCGTAGTGCATCTCGGCGATCCGATAGAAGCTGTAGCCCTCCGGCACCGAGGCGCTGCCGCCGGAGGCCTGCCGGACCGGCCGCAGCACCTTGTTGAACACGATGCGGTCCAGGTGCGGGTTGGCCAGCAGGTCCGGGGCATGGACGTCGAAGAGCCACGTCTCGTACTCCTCGGGGCTGACCCCGGGCTGGATCTCGTAGCCCAGGATGGTCGTGATGCTCATGGTGCTCCCATCGGTGTGCGGTCGGTCGGCTCGAGCACCCGGTCGAAGGACTGGGCGCCCTGCCCGAAGCCCTCCAGGCGGAGGCGGTGGGGGCGGACGTGGACGCCCATCAGGTCCGCGACCACCTCCTCGGGGGTGCGCAGCGGGGCCTTGGTGGCGCCCCGCGCCCGTTGGGCGGCGACCTCCCGCTGGTAGCGGGCGATGGTCCACTCCTCGGGCATGAAGGTTGCTGTGCCGCGGAGGAACACGGCGCGGGGCGGCAGCCGGCCGATGTCGAAGACGTGCGGGTTGTCGTTGCTGGCGCCCGGGGCCGGGTCGCCCACCCAGGCGACCAGGACGTGTGGGTCCCGGCGCAGCTGGACCAACCGGGCGTGGCTGCGACGCTGCACCAGGGCCACCGACCAGTCCGGGTCGAGGAAGGCGGTCATGGTGCGCGCCACCGGGAAGCCCTTCGCGTCCAGGGTCGTGAGCTGGGCGAAGCCGGCCTCGTCCAGGACGAAGGCCCGGGCGGCGTCTTCGGCGGCTTCCGCGGTCAGAGGGTCCTCGGCGGTCATGCCGGCACCCCCGCCGCCGCGCGCAACGCGGACCCCACGGCGCGCGCCGAGCCGCGCTCGCCCAGGTCGTACACGGCGGCCAGCACCGCGGCCCCGGCCGAGCCGAACCGGAGCCCGAGCAACCGGTCGGCCTTGCCGCGCAGCTCCGCGCGGCGCAGTGGCCGGTCGGCGTCCCCGCGGGGGCGGTCGGAAGCCGCCTCCCGCTGTGTCCCGTCGGTCAACCGCACCCGCACCCTGGCCGGGCGGCCGGCGGGGTAGCCCGGGTCCAGCTGCGGGTCGTGTCGGACGTGCACCCGCGCGGCGAGTGCGCGGACCTCGGGGGAGCCCACCGTCGCCTCGTCCAGGGTGGCCTCGTCCAGGCGGCCGGTATGTAGGGCGACCGCGACGCTGCTGGGGATGCTGAACCGCGCGGCCAGCTCACCCTTGGCAGCCGAGGCGAACCCGGCGGCTCCGGCCCACACGTCCACGTCCACCCTGACGACGTCGGCACCGCGCACGCCGTCCGCGATCAGATCGGCCACGGCGTCGTTGACTCCGTGCAGGTGGGCGCAGGTGGGGTGCACCTTGAGGTAGCCGTGCAGCACCTCGTGGTCGGTCCAGCCGCTGCCGTCCACGCCCGCGGTGAGCAGGGCCGGCGTCCAGTCGCGGGCGGCCACCCGGCCCAGCTGCCGGTCCAGCGACCCGGGCTCGGGACGCAGGCCGGCGACGGCGGCATCCGCAACACCCGCACCCAGCTGGGCCGACAGGCCCAGGAAGGCGTGCGAACCGGTGGTCCCGGCGAAGACGGTGCGGGCGTCGGTGAGCAGCACCGCGGCCGCCGACAGCTCCAGGGCCCGGCGGGCCGCGGCGGCATCTCCCGGGGCGCGCAACCGCGCCACCCCGGCGCCGGCCGCCAACGACCCCCAGGTGCCGATGTCGTGCACCCCGTCGGCCGTGCCTCCCATCGCCCGGCCCACGCGCACCCCGGCCTCATAGCCGGCGAGCACCGCCGAGAGCAGCTCCGTCCCCGTCGAGTCCAGCTCCTCGGCGGCGGCGAGCACGGCGGGCACGACGTGCGAGGCCGGGTGTCCGCGGGCCCTGCGGTGCCCGTCCTGGAGCTGGTCGGCCGCGGCGGCGCAGCCGTTGAGCAGGATCGCGGTGGCCGTCGGCCAGCCGGTCGGCGACCCCACGACGGTGGCGCTCCCGGTCCCGGCACCCCGCAGCCCGTCGGCCAGCGAGCGCAACTCCGACCGCCGCGAGCCCAGTGCCATGACGGCGACGGTGTCGGCGACCAGGTCGACCACCCGCTCCTGCACGGGGCGCGGTGCGGTGGCCCAGTCCGTGCCCGCCACGGCGTCGGCCAGCACAGTGACGCCGTGCTCGGTGACCGCGTTGGCCGCGATGTCGTCGAGCTGCCGCGCCTCCCGGGCGACGCTCGTCATCCCCGCACGCCGGACATGAGGAGCGTCAGGTCCGGTGCCCCTGGCAGGTCGAGTGCGGCAGCGGCGACGGCACGAGCCGCGTCGTCGTCCAACACGCGCAGCGCGTTGAGCCGGAACTTCTCGGCGAGTTCGGCCGAGCTCAGCGGGTTGTCAGGTCCACCGCGGTTGGCGTCCACCCGGACCTCGTGCCGGGTGCCGTCGGAGGTGGTCACCCGCAGCACGGCCGGGAACTGGTGCGGGAAGATCTCGTCGCACCGGGCGTCGGGGACGCAGCTGACCAACGCGGCCAGGGCCAGGCGCTCGGGGTCCGCGGCGGCAGCGTCGGTGAAGTCGTCGTGGAACACGCCCAGACCCCCTCCGCCGGTGAGCGCCGCGGCCACCGTGTAGGGCCCGCTGAACGCGGCGTGGTACCCCGACCGGGGGCGGGCCTTCTCCTCCGCCGGCTCGCCGATCGTGCGCAGCACCGCCGTCGGTGCGCCCAGCTCGATCGCGGTGATGTCGCCCGGGCGCACCCCGCGGGAGCGGATCTCCAGGGCCGCGTCGATGCCGGCGTGGGTGAAGTGGTTGCACGGGTAGGGCTTGAAGAAGATGCCGGGCAGCTCCCAGTGCTCACCGAGCCGGTCCACCACGGCGTCGACGTCGGCCCGCTCGCCGCAGAAGGCGTGCAGGAACCCGAACCGGCCCTCGACCACCGTCGGTGGACCGGTCAGCCCGTGCCGCGCCAGGTCGGCCGCGACGACGCCGGCGTGCGCGGCCCACCCGCAGTGCACCCGCTTGACCGTGCCGCCGGTGCGGTTGGCCTCCAGCAGCCCGGAGCCCATCGATGCGGCGATGCCGGCAGCATGCGCGATCTGGTCGCGGTCCAGGCCGCCCACGGTCGCGGCTGCCACAGCCGCGCCGACCGCACCACAGATCGAGGTCGCGTGCTGGCCGCGCTCGAAGAACTCCGAGTTCCCCAGCTCCCGGTCATAGCCGCCCATACCCAGCCGGACCGCCACCTCGATCCCGACCCCGGCTGCGTCCAGGAGTGCCGCCCCGGTCGCACCGGTGGCCTCGGCCACCGCGAGTGCGGCGGGGATCACCGGGGAGGAGGGGTGCAGCACCGAGGGCAGGTGCGTGTCGTCGAAGTCCATCGAATGCGCCAGCGTCCCGTTGACCAGGGCCGCGGCTGCCGCGGGTACCCGCAGCCCGGTGCCGATCGCCGTGGCGTCCTCGGGTCCGCCCCAGCCCGTGACCACCGCGGTCACCGCGCGGGCAGGTGATTCTCCGGTGGCCGCCAGGCTGTTGCCCAGCAGGTCCAGCACCCGACGGGCCACATCGTCACGGAGCCCCCCGGGTAGGCCGTCGTCCCGAGTGCGGACGGCGAGGTCGGCCAGCCGGGTGACGACGGTCGGGGTGCTCATGCCGGCACCGCGGCGAAGGGCCGGACCGGCGAGCCGGTGCCGCCGACGATCCGCAGCGGGGCCAGCACGAAGACGAACTCGGTCAGCCCCTCGGTGGCGGCCAGCTCGAGGTCCAGGTGCTCGATGATGTGGATGC
>JBBSVA010000197.1:0-4205 GCA_038233915.1 Mycobacteriales bacterium
CCAGGCCCGCGAGCTGGCTCGCAAGATCCACCAGCTGCGGGTCTTCGACACCGCGGACGGCGAACGGTCGGCTGCCGACCTGGGCCTGAAACTCCTCGTCGTCAGCCAGTTCACGTTGTACGGCGACACCCGCAAGGGCCGCCGCCCCTCCTGGGTGGACGCCGCACCCGGCGATGTCGCCCAGCCACTGGTGGACGCCGTCGTCGCCGAGCTGCGCGACCGCGGCGCCGTCGTCGCCACCGGGCTCTTCGGTGCCTCGATGCGGGTGTCCTCGGTCAACGAGGGACCGATGACGCTGCTGATCGACGTCCCCCCGCGCGAGTGAAATGGCGCTTACGCGGGTAGCAGGCCTGTGACGGAGCACTCTGTCCGTCTGCTGTGAACGTGTGACAGCCAGGAACACCAGAGGTGGTCCCAGCCGTTGTGTAGGACGTACCACAGGGGATGGAAACCCATTGGAGGCCCGTCCGGTGACCCCGGACCCGTCTTCCCGCACCGAACACGCCCGGCCGGAACCCGCCAGCACCAGCGGCGGACATCCGACCCCAGAGGCAAGGACGAAGACACATCGTGACGCTGCTGCAGTCCTCCCCCACCGACACCCTCGAGGTGCGCACGTCGCGCCGTGCGCCGGACACCAGCGGATTGGTGTCGACGGACCTGGTGCGCGTGTACCTCAACACCATTGGCAAGACCGCCCTGCTCACCGCCGAGATGGAGGTGGAGCTCGCCAAGCGGATCGAGGCCGGCCTGTACGCCGACCGCCTGCTGGGTGAGAAGAAGCTGACCCCGGCGGTCAAGCGCGACTACAAGCTGCTCGCCGCCGACGGCAAGGCCGCCAAGGCGCACCTGTTGGAGGCCAACCTCCGCCTCGTCGTGTCGGTGGCCAAGCGCTACACCGGCCACGGCATGACGTTCCTGGACCTCATCCAGGAGGGCAACGTCGGGCTGATCCGCGCCGTGGAGAAGTTCGACTACACCAAGGGGTTCAAGTTCTCGACCTACGCGACGTGGTGGATCCGGCAGGCCATCACCCGGGCCATGGCCGACAGCGGCCGGACGATCCGGCTGCCCGTCCACCTGGCCGAGCAGGTCAACAAGGTGGTCCGCACCCGGCGCCGGATCCACCAGGAACTGGAGCGCGAGCCCACCGCCGAGGAGCTCGGTCTCGAGCTGGACATGACCCCGGAGCGGATCACCGAGTTGTTGGAGTACAGCCGCGACCTGGTCAGCCTGGACCAGACCGTCGGCGCCGACGAGGAGTCCCGGCTCGGGGACTTCATCGAGGACGCCGACGCCGAGGTCGCCGAGGACGCGGTGGCCTTCCAGATGATGCGCGGGGACGTGCGCACGGTCCTGGGCACCCTGGAGGACCGCGAGCGGGACGTCGTGATCATGCGGTTCGGCCTGGACGGCGAGCAGCCCCGCACGTTGGAGCAGATCGGCAAGCGGTTCGGTCTCTCCCGCGAGCGGGTCCGTCAGATCGAGCGGGAGACGATGAGCAAGCTGCGGGCCCCGCAGCGCGCCGACGCCCTGCGCGACTACCTGGCCTGAGCACCCCGCACAACACCGGAGCCGGTCACCTCTGTAGGGGTGACCGGCTCCCGTCGTCCGCGGGCGGGATGTGACCCGGCGGCGACCCGGTCGCCCGGGTCGTCCCGCACCCGCGTGCTCAGCCGGGCGGACCGAACATCCGGCGCGGACCGGGGTCGACCCGGGCCGTCGGCGGCCCCACCCGGATGCTGGCGCCGGCGACCATCAGCGACGCTCCCCCGTGCCACGGGTCGGCCGGACCCACGATCACCGGCTCCAGCGACAACGCGAGCACCTCGGGCAGGTCGTCGGCCAGCCGGGCGATGCGCAGCAGCAGCTGCTCCAGCGCGGCGACGTCGACCGGCTCGCTCCCCCGCCAACCGTCCAGCAACGGCCACGCCCGGGGTTCGCGGACCATCTCGGCGGCATCGGTGTCGGTGAGCGGCAGCGTGCGGAACGCCCGGTCGCCGAGCAGGTCGGTGGCCACCCCGCCGACGCCGAAGCTGACCAGCGCACCGAAGGACGGGTCGTCGACGACCTCGACCACGGTGGTGACGCCGGGGGCAGCCATGGCCTGCACGATCACCGGGTCACCGGCCGGGATGGCCTCGAACCCGCTGCGCACGTCCTCGGCATCCCGCAGGTCCAGCCGGACCCCGCCCAGGTCGGTCCGGTGCCGCAGCCACGGGGCGGTGGACTTGAGCACCACCGGGTAGCCGATCTCCTCGGCCGCGGTGACGGCCGCCTCGGCGTCGCTGACCCGCCGGGTGCCCAGCAGTGGCACCCCGTAGGCACCGAGCAGCGCGATGACCTCCTCGTCGGTGAGGTCTCGGCCGCCACCGCCGGCCAGCGCGCCGAGCACGACCTCGCGGGCCGCGGCCCCGTCGACGTCGGACAGCTCGGGCAGGGTGCCCAGCGGGCGGCGACGCCAGCGCGCGTACTCCGCCGTCCGGGCGAAGGCGATGACCGCCCGCTCGGGGGTGGAGAACGAGGGCACCGAGCCGCGCTCTGGCATGCCGTCCCCGCCGCGGACGGCGAGCTCGTCGGGGATGCCGTCGGTGGACAGGAAGTTCGCCACCAACGGCTTGGTCGCCCCGCGGGACACCTCGCGGAGCACCCGGCCGAAGGGCTCGGTGTCCCGGACCAGCGGTGGCAGGAACACCGCGACCACCGCGTCCACCGCGTCGTTGGCCAGCGCGGCCTCCAGCGCGGCCCGGAAGTCCTCCGGCCCGGCCTGGGTGCCGATGTCCACCGGCCGGTCGTGGGCCAGCTCCAGGCCCTGCTCCAGGACGGCGTCCGCGACCAGCACCCCGACGGCCGTCGAGTTGCCCACCACGGCGACCCGGTCGCCCTCGGGCAGCGGCTGGTGGGCCAGCAGCGTGCCGACGTCGAACAGCTCGGCCAGGGTCTCCACCCGGATCACCCCGGCCGAGGCGAACAGCGCGGCCACGGACTGCTCGGGCACGGTGACGCTGGTGCCGGCCAGGCCCGCGGTCATCCCGACGTGCCGCCCGCTCTTCACCGCGACGACCGGCTTGGTGCGGCCGACCCGCCGGGCCAGCCGGGCGAACTTGCGCGGGTTGCCGAAGCTCTCCAGGTGCAGCAGCACGACCTCGGTGGCCGGGTCCGTGGCCCAGTACTGGAGCATGTCGTTGCCGCTGACGTCGGCCCGGTTGCCGGCCGAGACGAAGCTGGACAGCCCGATCCCCCGGTTGCGGGCCCGCTCGAGCAGCATCACGCCGAGCGCGCCGGACTGGGCGAAGAAGCCGACCCGGCCGCGGCCGGGCACGTGCGGGGCGAGGCTGGCGTTCATCCGGACCGCGGGGTCGGTGTTCACCACGCCCAGGCAGTTGGGGCCGACCACGCGCATGCCCGAGGCCCGCGCGGAGGCGACGAACCGGCGCTCGGCGGCCCGGCCCTCGGGTCCGGTCTCGCCGAACCCGCCCGAGATGACGACCAGCGCCTTGACGTGCTTGCGCCGGCAGGCCTCGACCACGCCGGGCACCTCGTCGGCGGGCACGGCCAGCACGGCCAGGTCCACGTCGTCGGGGATGTCCTCGATGCTGGCGTGCGCCGGGACCCCGGAGACGTGCCGGACAGCGGGGTTGACCGGGTAGATCGGGCCGGCGAAACCGTGGTCGAGCAGGTGCCGCAGCACCGCGTGCCCGATCTTGGTGGCGTCGTTGCTGGCCCCGACGACGGCGACCGACCCCGGGGTGAGCAGCCGGCCGATCGAGCGGGACTCGCTGCGCTGCTCGCGCTCGTAGGTCACCGCCAGCGCCTGCTCGGTGGGCGCGATCGGGAACGTCAGGTGCACGACGCCGTCCTCGTAGGAGCGCCGGGCCTCGTAGCCGGCGTCCAGGAAGACCCGGACCATGCCGGAGTTCTGGCTGAGCACCTCGGCGACGAACCGGGTGATGCCGCGCTCCCGGGCGGCCGCGGCCAGGTGCTCCAGCAGCACGGAGCCCAGGCCGCGCCGCTGGTGGGCGTCCTCGATGAGGAAGGCGACCTCGGCGTCCTCGGTGCCCGGGTACCGGTCGTAGCGGCCGACCCCGATCAGCTCGTCGCCCAGCAGCACGACGAAGGCGACCCGGGCGATGTGGTCGACGTGGGTGAACCGGTAGAGGTCCTTGTCCGAGAGCCGCTTCATCGGTCCGAAGAACCGGTAGTAG
>JBBSVA010000198.1:0-4178 GCA_038233915.1 Mycobacteriales bacterium
CGACGCGTGGGGGTCGTCATCTCGTCAGATCTCCTTGACGTGCTCGAACGGCTCGCGGCAGGTCCGGCAGCGGCGCAGCGCCTTGCAGGCGGTACCGCTGAACTCGGACAGCTCCTCGGTGTCGGCCGAACCGCAGAGCGGGCACACCGCGGTGCGGCGGGTCGGGCCCAGGCTCAGCGGCACCGGCCCGTCGGCCCGGACGGGGGCGTGCCCCGGCGGGGCGATGCCGCCGGCGGACAACTTCTGCCGACCCGCCTCGCTGATCCAGTCGGTGGACCAGGGCGGGGACAGCACGGTCCGTACGTCGACGTCGGCGAACCCGGCCCGGTGCAGCGCGTGCACCAGGTCCGCCCGCATGACGCCCATCGCCGGGCAACCGGAGTAGGTGGGGGTGATCTCGACGACCACGGTGCCGTCGTCGGCGGTACGCACATCGCGCAGCACCCCGAGGTCGGCCAGGGTCAGCATCGGCAGCTCGGGGTCGGTGACGGTCTCGGCGACGGCCCGGGCCTCGGCGACGGCGGTGCTCACGGCGTCACCAGGTCGCAGCCGGGTGCTCGCGGGCCAAGCCCTGCAGGGTCGCCAGCAGTGGCGGCAGCTCGTCGGTGTGCTCCCCGGCGCGACCCGGGCTCGGCCGGTCGGCGGGCCACTCGGGCACGGTCAGGGTGGCCCGCTCCAGGACCATGGTGAGCACGTCGCGGACCTCGTCGCGGACCACGGCCGGGTCGACGGCGGCACCTGCGGCGACCAGTCGGGTCTCCACGTCGGTGGCGGTGAACAGGTCTGCCAGCAGCGGCCAGACTGCGTCGACCGCGGCCTGCGCGCGGCGGTGCGACTCCTCGGTGCCGTCGCCCAGCCGCAGCACCCAGCGGGCGGCGTGGTCGCGGTGGTAGGTCAGCTCGGGCACGCCCTTGGCGGCGATCGCCGACAGCACCGGGTCCCGGGTGGTCCGCAGGTGGTCGAAGAGCGCCAGCCGGTGCGTGCTGGCGACCAGCAGCCGGACCACGGTCTGGGCGAAGTCGCCGCCGTCGACCTCGACCAGGTGGTGGTTGCGGAACTCGTCGACGTCCCGGAAGTAGGCGAGCGCGTCCTCGTCGGGGATCGAGTCGGTGGCGTGCTCGCGGCTGCGGCCCAGCACCCCGGTGCTGCCGGCGCGGGCCAGCAGCAGCCGGGCCTGGCCGAGCAGGTCCAGGCCGCAGTTGGCGATCGCGACCTCCTCCTCGAGCTCGGGCGCCCGGGTGGTCCACTCGGTGAGCCGCTGGCACAGCACGAGGGCGTCGTCGCCGAGCATCAGCGCGTAGCTGCCCAGGTCGACGGCATCCACCCCGCTCGGGATCGTGGTGTCGACGCCGGCCAGCGGGTCGTCGAACCCGGTGCCGAAGGCCCACTGGCCCTCGCCACCGTGGGCGTGGTCCAGCGCGTCGTACACGGTCTCCTCGTGCGCCACGGCGAGCACGTCCTTCCTGGTGGTGAGAGCGGGGGGACGAGGGGGTCCTTACATGTGCGGGACGTCGTCCGGGATCTCGTAGAAGGTCGGGTGCCGGTAGACCTTGTCCCCGGCGGGGGCGAACATCGGGTCCTTCTCGTCCGGGCTGGACGCAGTGATGTCGTTGGCCTGCACGACCCAGATGCTCACGCCCTCGTTGCGGCGGGTGAACACGTCGCGGGCGGCGTGCACGGCCATCTCGTCGTCCGGGGCGTGCAGCGAGCCGACGTGCACGTGGTTCAGGCCGCGCTTGCCGCGAACGAAGACCTCGTACAGCGGCCAGTCCCGACGCGCGGTGGCCTTGTCCGGCTCGGCCCCGCTGGGCACCTCGGGCCCGGTGGGGACGGCGCCGTGGCCGCCTTCCGCCGTCGTCTCGCAGGCGCTGGACTCGGAAAACCTCGGCTCGGTGGCGCCCCTCTCGGAGGTGCTCGAGTCAGGGGTGCTCACGAGGCGTGCTTGTCCGCGTAGGCGGTCGCCGCCTCGGTGACCCAGGCGTTGTCGTCGCGGGCGGCGCGGCGACGGTTGACCCGCTCGGCGTTGCACGGGCCGTTGCCGGAGACGACCTGCTTGAACTCGGTCCAGTCGATCTGACCGAAGTCGTACCGGCCGGTCTCGGGGTTCAGCGCCAGGTCGGGGTCGGGCAGCGTGACGCCCAGTGCCGCGGCCTGCGGGACCGACATGTCGACGTAGCGCTGACGCAGCTCGTCGTTGCTGTGCCGCTTGACGCCCCAGGCCATCGACTGCGCCGAGTTCGGGCTGTCGTCATCCGGCGGGCCGAACATCATCAGCGAGGGCCACCACCAGCGATCCACGGCGTCCTGCACCATGGCGCGCTGGGCGTCGGTGCCGCGCATCATCGTCATCAGCAGCTCGTAGCCCTGCCGCTGGTGGAAGGACTCCTCCTTGCAGACCCGGATCATGGCGCGGGCGTACGGGCCGTAGGAGCTGCGGCACAGCGGGACCTGGTTGCAGATCGCGGCGCCGTCCACCAGCCAGCCGATGACGCCGCAGTCGGCGTAGGTCAGCGTCGGGTAGTTGAAGATCGAGGAGTACTTCTGCCGACCCTCGATGAGCTTGTCGGTCAGGTCGGCACGGTCGGCGCCCAGGGTCTCGGCGGCCGAGTACAGGTACATGCCGTGACCGGCCTCGTCCTGGACCTTGGCCAGCAGCACGGCCTTGCGGCGCAGCGAGGGGGTGGCGAGCAGCCAGTCTCCCTCGGGCTGCATGCCGATGATCTCGGAGTGCGCGTGCTGGGCGATCTGCCGCACCAGGCCCTTGCGGTAGGCCTCCGGCATCCAGTCGCGCGGCTCGACCCGTCGGTCGGCGGCGATCGTCGCGTCGAAGTACGCCTGGAGCTCGGCCTCGTCGAGGGCCGGTTCGGCGGAGCGGTCGAGGGTCGGTGCAGACATCGGGATGAGCCTCCTGCGGTCATTTACTGACCAAGCGGTCGGTAATAGTGTGCCGCAGTGCCGCGGGCCGCACAACCCCACGCGCCGACGACGTCCCCCGCGCGGCGCACGGGGGTGGGACGCGGGCGCACGCCCCAGGCCGACACGGCACGGGTTGACAGCCAGACCCCGGGGGGTCTTGCATTACCGACCGAACGGTCAGTAACCGCGCCACCCCGGGAGTCCCCGTGACGACGTCCGCCAGCCCGACCGCCAAGCGACTGGGCCGGGCCCCCGACCCGGCCCTGCTCGACCCGGCCGAGCGGATGGGCGTCGACGAGCTGCGCGCCCTGCAGCTCGAGCGGCTGCAGTGGACCCTGCGGCACGCCTACGACAACGTCCCGCACTACCGGCGGTCCTTCGACGCGCACGGCGTGCACCCCGACGACTGCCGCTCCCTCGCCGACCTGGCGAGGTTCCCCACCACGTCCAAGGCGGACCTGCGGGAGAACTACCCGTTCGGGATGTTCGCCGTCCCCAAGGACCAGGTCCGGCGGGTGCACGCCTCCTCCGGGACCACCGGCAAGCCGACCGTGGTCGGCTACACCGAGCGCGACATCGCGACCTGGGCCGGTGTCATGGCCCGCTCGATCCGGGCCGCCGGTGGGCGGGCCGGGGACACCCTGCACAACGCCTACGGCTACGGCCTGTTCACCGGCGGGCTGGGCGCGCACTACGGCGCCGAGGCGCTGGGCTGCACCGTCGTCCCGATCTCGGGGGGCATGACGCCACGCCAGGTCCAGCTCATCGGGGACTTCGAGCCGCGGATCATCATGGTCACGCCCAGCTACATGCTCGCCGTCGTGGACGAGTTCGAGCGGCAGGGCATCGACCCGCGGTCCTCCTCCCTGCAGATCGGGATCTTCGGCGCGGAGCCCTGGACCGAGCAGATGCGCCAGGAGATGGAGGACCGGCTCGACATCGACGCGGTGGACATCTACGGCCTGTCCGAGGTCATGGGCCCCGGCATCAGCCAGGAGTGTGTGGAGACCAAGGACGGCCTGCACATCTGGGAGGACCACTTCTACCCCGAGGTCGTGGACCCCACGACCGTCGCGCCGCTGGCCGAGGGCGAGGAGGGCGAACTGCTCCTCACCAGCCTCACCAAGCAGGCGCTGCCGATCATCCGGTACCGCACCCGCGACCTGACCCGGCTGCTGCCCGGCACCGCCCGCCCCGGCATGCGCCGGATGCAGAAGGTCACCGGCCGGACCGACGACATGATCATCCTGCGCGGGGTGAAC
>JBBSVA010000199.1:0-4170 GCA_038233915.1 Mycobacteriales bacterium
CAGATGATCGTGCCGACGCTGACCATGTTCGGTCGGGTCAGGGAGTGCACCCGCGAGGTGTCGAAGGTGCTGCTCGCCACGGGGGCCGTTGTCACCGGCTCATCATGGCATCGCTGCAGGCGCGCGACGACTGCGGGTGCACCCGCGTGGCGAAGCCGGGAGGACGCTGCGTGCCCCCGCGGACGCACCCCCCGACCAGGCGCCGGCTGTGTGTCCCGCGGCCCCGCGGACACGTCACCGTCGGCGCGGCCGCCCTGCCGGGAGGCCGAGGGCACTAGGGTCGGACAGGTGAGCACCGCCGCCGCACCGGCCACCGTGCTGGTCTTCAGCCAGCGGGCCGAGGTCCGCGACGCCGTCCGCACCGCCGTGGGTCGTTTCCCGGCCGCCGACGTCGGCCCCGTGCAGTACCTGGAGTGCGCCACCGGGGACGAGGTGGTGGCCGCTGTCGACGCGGGGTCCGTGGACCTCTGCGTCCTGGACGGTGAGGCCCAGCCCACCGGTGGCATGGGCATCGCCCGGCAGCTCAAGGACGAGGTCGCAGACTGCCCGCCGATGGTCGTGCTGATCGCCCGCCAGGCGGACCGCTGGCTGGCGCACTGGTCGATGGCCGAGGCCACGCTGGCCCACCCGGTCGACCCGCTGGTAGCACCGGAGGTCGTCGCCGGCCTGCTGCGGGCCCGCGCCGGCCGCCCGGCCGTCCACGGCTGACCCGGTGACGACCCCCACCCCGACCTGGTCGGGGCTGCTGACGCGCCTGCTGCGCCGGGAGGACCTGTCCCAGGCCGACACCGCGTGGGCGATGCGCGAGGTGATGACCGGTGCCGCGACGCCGGCCCAGGTCGCCGGGTTCGTCGTGGCGCTGCGGGCCAAGGGCGAGTCGCCCGACGAGGTCGCCGGCATGGCGGCCACCATGCTCGAGCAGGCCACCCGCGTGGAGCTTCCGATGGACTGCGTCGACATCGTCGGCACCGGCGGCGACGGTGCACACACCGTGAACATCTCGACCATGGCCGCCCTGGTGACCGCCGGGGCCGGCGTGCCGGTCGCCAAGCACGGCAACCGCGCCGCGTCCTCGTCCTCGGGGTCCGCGGACGTGCTCGAGGCGTTGGGCGTCGCGATCGACCTGCCGGCCGCCGGGGTGGCCCGCTGCGTGTCCGAGGCCGGCATCGGGTTCTTCTTCGCGTCGGTGTTCCACCAGGGCATGCGGCACGCCGCCGCGCCGCGCCGCGAGCTGGGTATCGGCACGGTCTTCAACTTCCTGGGTCCGCTGACCAACCCGGCCCGGCCGGTGGCCGCGGCCATCGGTTGTGCCGACACCCGGATGGCCCCAGTGCTCGCCCAGGTGCTCGCCGGCCGCGGCAACCGGGCGCTGGTCTTCCGTGGGGACGACGGCCTGGACGAGCTGACCACGGCGACGACGTCCTCGGTCTGGGTGGTCCGCGACGGCGAGGTCGTACCCGACCGGGTCGACCCCGCGGTGCTCGGGCTGGACGCCCCGGCCCCGGACGCGCTGCGCGGCGGGGACCCGGCGTTCAACGCCGACGTGGTCCGGCGCCTGGTCGCGGGAGAGCCCGGCCCGGTGCGCGACGCGGTGCTGCTGAACGCGGCCGCGGCGCTCACCGCCTTCGACCCGCGGGGCGGTCGGCTGCACGACCAGCTCGCCGCCGGGCTGGCTCGGGCGGCCGCGGCCGTGGACGACGGCCGCACGGCCGCGGTGTTGGCGGACTGGGTGCGGGTCAGCCGCGGGATCCGGGCCGAGCAGGCCTGAGCCGGCTTAGTCGGTGGACTCGAACCCGATCGAGAACGCCGACTCCAGGTCGTGCTTGGAGTAGGCCCGGAACGCGATGTGGGTGGCGGTGTCGACCACGCCGGGAACCTTGTTGATCCGGCCGGCGACGACATCGGCGACCTCGTCGAACTCCCGGACCCGCACCAGGGCGATCAGGTCGACGTCGCCGGCGACGGAGTAGACCTCGCTGACGCCCTCGAGGTCGGCGATGGCGGAGGCGACCTCGCCGATCGAGTCGGTCGCGGCGTCGATCATGACGATGGCGGTGATCACAACCGCGAGGCTAGCGGGGAGCGAGGCCGCAGGCCGCGCTCGGCGCCCCGGATGGGCCGCACCCGGTCCGGCTGGCTGTGGGTGCCGAGTGAACGGGAGTCGCCGAAGGGGTCGCGAGCGTCCCGGCCGGCCTCGACGAGCTCCAGGAAGCCGCTGAAGGCCCCGGTCCCGGGCACCGGGCTGGCCAGGGTCCCGGTGACGTCCACGAGCCGGGTGCCCGGCTTCTCCATCCAGCGCAGGACCAGCTCGGTCTCCTCCACCGAGGCGGCCAGCTCGTCCTCGGGCCCGACCGGGGTCTCGGCGGTGGCCCGCAGACCCTCCAGGTGGGCGCGCACCGACGCGCCCCGGAGGGCGACCCCGGCGGCGACCAGCCGGCCGCGGCGGACCACCGACAGTGCCCAGCCGCCGGCGCCGTCGGGCCGGGCCAGGGTGAGCTCGGGGACGGCGGCCAGCAGCTCCAGGCGCTGACGTCGGCGGACCGCCCGGACCAGCACCGCGATCCGGTCGCGGAGCACCGCGGCGTCCTCGAAGCGGCCCGCGGTGGCAAGCCGGTCGACCCGGGCCAGCAGCGGGGCGCAGAGCTGTTGGGGGTCGGTGGCCACGGCGGCGACGAAGACCGCGGCCACCGAGGCGTACTCCTCCCGGGACTGGGCTCCGGTGCAGGGCGCCCCGCACCGGCCCATGTCGGCCAGCGCGCAGGCCGTGCCGAGCGAGCTGGGCGACAGTCGGCCGCTGCACTGCCGCAGCGGCAGGGACTCGTGCACGGCGGCCACAGCGGCGTCGGCGGCCCGCCGGTCGGGGAAGGGGCCCAGGAACACCCCGGCGGCGGGACGGACCCGGCGGACGACCGACAACCGGGGGAAGGGCTCCTCGGTCAGCCGCACCCACAGCGCGCGCTCGGGGAAGCGGCTGCGCTTGTTGTAGCGCGGCTTGTGCTCGGCGATCAGCCGCAGCTCGCGGACCGCGGCTTCCAGGTCGTGCGCGCAGGGCAGCGACTCCACCCGCTGGGCCAGCGCCACCATCTCGGTCATCCGGGCGCGCTGCTCCCCGGTGGAGAAGTAGCTGCGCACCCGGGAGCGCAGGTCGGTCGAGGTGCCGACGTAGAGCGCCTCGTCGCGCGGGCCGCGGAAGACGTAGACACCGGGGCCGTGCGGCACGTGCGCGGCCAGGTGCCGCTTCTTGCGCCGGGCGGGGTCGACCTGGCGGGTCAGCCCGGTCAACTCCTCCAGCGACGTGACCCCGAGCGGGCCGAGCCGCTCGAAGAGCCCGTGCAGCACGTCGACGGTGGCCCGGGCGTCGTCCAAGGCGCGGTGCGTGGGCGTCGTGCGGGCGGAGAAGAACGGTGCGAGCGTGCCGAGCTTGCAGTTGGGCACCTCATCGCGGGTCAACAGCCGCCGGGCCAGAACCGCGGTGTCGACCGAGGCGAACGCGGGCCAGGCCAGTCCCGAGGCCGCGCAGGCCGCCCGCAGGAAGCCCAGGTCGAAGGGGGCGTTGTGGGCCACCAACACGGTGCCGCGGGCGAACTCCAGGAAGTGCGGCAGGACGGCGTCGATGCGGGGCGCCGCGGCCACCATCATCGAGGTGATCCCGGTGAGCACGCTGATGTAGGGCGGGATCTCCACGCCCGGGTCGACCAGGGTCTGGAACTCCCCGACGACCTCCCCGGCCCGCACCTTGACCGCGCCGATCTCGGTGATCGCGCAGTCGGTGGGGGAGCCGCCGGTGGTCTCCAGGTCGACGACCACGAAGGTGACGCCGGCCAGCGCCGTCCCCAGGTCGTTGATCGAGACCTGCTCGAAGCGGCCGGCGGACGTCGGAGCGCGCAGGTCCAGCGAGAGGCGGGAGGCAGGGGTGGCGGGCACGTTGCGGACGCTAGGCAGGGGGTACGACAGTCCCGGGCCCGACGCGCCGACGGCACTCGAACACACGTGCGGGTGACCCGGTCCGTGACCGGCTGGCGCGGGGTGCATCACCCCGGCACCCTCTGCCCGTCGTGCACTGCGCTTCGACGGCGTCGTCGGGTGCAGCCGAGCAGGGGGTGGACGGGCTCACGCTCCCCGGCACCCAGGGCGACCTGTTCGCGACGACAGGCGGGGTGCTGCCGGTCG
>JBBSVA010000200.1:0-4094 GCA_038233915.1 Mycobacteriales bacterium
AGTTCGCCGGCCAGGAGCACTTCTACCTGGAGACGCACTGCGCGCTGGCGCTGATCGACGAGGCCGACCAGGTCTTCGTGCAGAGCAGCACCCAGCACCCCTCGGAGACCCAGGAGATCGTGGCGCACGTCCTGGGGCTGTGCAACAGCGAGGTCACCGTGCAGTGCCTGCGGATGGGCGGCGGGTTCGGCGGCAAAGAGATGCAGCCGCACGGCCTGGCCGCGATCGCCGCGCTGGGCGCCCGGCTGACCGGCCGCCCGGTGCGGCTGCGGCTCAACCGCACGCAGGACATCACCATGACCGGCAAGCGGCACGGCTTCCACTCCCGCTGGCGGGTCGGCTTCGACGCCGAGGGCCGGCTGACGGCGCTGGACGCCACGTTGACCTCCGACGGCGGCTGGAGCCTGGACCTGTCCGAGCCGGTGCTGGCCCGGGCGCTGTGCCACATCGACAACGGCTACTGGATCCCCGCGGTGCGGGTCAACGGCCGGATCGCGCAGACCAACAAGACGTCGCAGACCGCGTTCCGCGGGTTCGGCGGACCTCAGGGCATGCTGGTCATCGAGGACGTCCTGGGCCGCTGCGCCCCCTCGCTGGGCCTCACCGCCGAGGAGCTGCGCCGGCGGAACCTGTACGTCGACGGGCAGGAGACGCCCTACGGGCAGCCGGTCCGACACGCCCACCGGCTGGCCGGTGCCTGGCAGACGCTGCTGGACAGCAGCGACTTCCACGCCCGGACCGCGCAGGTCCAGACATTCAACGAGGGCTCGGCGCACCGCCGTCGCGGGCTGGCGATCACCCCGGTGAAGTTCGGCATCTCCTTCAACCTCACCGCCTTCAACCAGGGCGGGGCGCTGGTGCACGTCTACAAGGACGGCTCGGTGCTGATCACCCACGGCGGCACCGAGATGGGCCAGGGCCTGCACACCAAGATGCTGCAGGTCGCGGCCACCTCGCTCGGCGTGCCGCTGGGCCGGGTCCGGCTGGCCCCCACCCGGACGGACAAGGTGCCCAACACCTCGGCGACCGCGGCCAGCTCCGGTGCCGATCTCAACGGGGCGGCGGTGAAGAACGCCTGCGAGCAGATCCGCGAGCGGCTGTCCCAGGTCGCCGCCGAGCGGCTCGGCGTGGCCCCGGCCGACGTCCGGTTCGCCGACGGCCAGGTCCGCGGGCTGGCCGCAGGCGGCGTGAGCGTCGACTGGGCGGAGGTCGTCCGGCTGGCCTACTTCCAGCGGGTGCAGCTGTGGGCCGCGGGCTTCTACCGCACCGAGGGCCTGCACTGGGACTCAGCGTCCATGCGCGGTGAGCCGTTCAAGTACTTCGCCTTCGGGGTCGCCGCCGCCGAGGTGGAGGTCGACGGGTTCACCGGCGCCTACCGGCTGCGCCGGGTGGACATCGTGCACGACGTGGGCGACTCGCTGTCCCCACTGGTGGACATCGGCCAGATCGAGGGCGGCTTCGTGCAGGGCGCCGGCTGGCTCACCCTGGAGGACCTGCGCTGGGACGAGCGTGAGGGCCCGACCCGCGGCCGGCTGTCCACCTCCTCGGCCAGCACCTACAAGCTGCCCAGCTTCTCCGAGATGCCCGAGGACTTCCGGGTCACGCTGCTCACCGACGCCCACGAGGAGGGCGCCGTCTTCGGCGCCAAGGCCGTCGGCGAGCCGCCGCTGATGCTGGCGTTCTCGGTGCGGGAGGCGCTGCGGCAGGCCGCCGCGGCCTTCGGCCCGGCCGGCACCAGCGTGGATCTGGCCTCCCCCGCCACCCCGGAGGCGGTGTTCTGGGCGGTCGAGGCCGCCCGCGCCGCCGAGGGCGCGCACGTCACCGATGCCGTCCCGGGCACCCGCCCGCCGCAGCCGGACGCCGACGCGCCCGCGATGCACCCCGAGTCCGAGCGCGCGCAGCACGTGCTCACCGAGACCTGAGGAGGCGCGCGGTGCATTGGTCCCGGGTGATCGCCCTGCTACGCACCCGGCGGGAGCCGGGCGTGCTCGCCACCGTCGCCACCGTCCGCGGGCACGCCCCGCGGGAGGCCGGCGCGAAGATGGTGGTCACCGCCGACGATCAGTTCGGCACCGTCGGCGGCGGCAACCTGGAGGCCGTCGCGGTCGCCCGCGCGCGCGCCATGCTCACCGAGCAGGCCCGGCGCCCCGAGCTGCTGCCGATCGTGTTGTCGGACAAGGCGCCCTACCAGCACGGGGTGCAGTGCTGCGGCGGCGAGGTGGCGGTGCTGCTGGAGCCGCTGCCCGTCGTCCCCGCCGTCGCCGTCTTCGGGATGGGCCACGTCGGGCTGGAGCTGGCCCGCATCCTGGCCCGCCAGGACCTGGAGCTGCACCTGGTCGACTCCCGCCCCGAGCAGCTCACCGCCCAACGGCTGGCCCCGTTGGACGACGCGCTGGCGACCGTGCACCTGCACCAGGTGCCGGTGCTGCCGGAGCTGGTGCTCGCTGAGCTCCCGCCCGGCAGCCACGTGCTGGTCATGACCCACGACCACGCCGAGGACGCCGCGCTGTGCGACGCGGCGCTGCGAGCCACCCACCTGGGCTCGATCGGGCTGATCGGCTCGGCCGGCAAGTGGGCCCGGTTCCGCCGCAGGCTCGCCGACGAGGGCGTGCCGGCCGAGGCGATCGACCGGGTGACCACCCCGATCGGACTGCCCGATCTCAGCGGCAAGGACCCCGCCACCATCGCGGTGAGCGTGGCCGCCCGGCTGCTGCGCGACCTGCAGCAGGCCCGCACCTCCGCGGCTGCCCGGTGACCCTGTACCGCGGCACGCTGCTGGACACCCCGGACGACCCGGCCACCGGCGGCACGCTCCGGGCCGAGCTGGACGGCGGGCTGCGGGTCCGGGACGGGCTCATCGTCGACCGGGGCCCGTTCGCCGTCATCCGGGAGCGGTGCCCGGACGAGGACGTCGTCGACCTGCGGGACGGCCTGGTGCTGCCCGGGCTGGTCGACACCCACGTGCACTTCCCGCAGGTGCGGGCCATCGGCGGGCTGGGCATGCCGCTGCTGGGCTGGCTGGAGCGCTGCGCGCTGCCTGAGGAGGGCCGGCTGGCCGACCAGGACTACGCAGCCGCGGTGGCCGCGGAGTTCGTCGGTGGCCTGGTCCGGGCCGGGACGACGACGGCGCTGGTGTTCGGAGCGCACTTCGCGCCCGCGGTGGACGAGCTGTTCGCCGCGTCCGGTCGGGCCGGGCTGCGGGTCACCAGCGGGCTGGTGGTCGGCGACCGGATGCTCCCCGCGGGACTACTCACCACGCCCGAGCGGGCCTTCGAGGAGGGCCGGGCGCTGGCCGACCGCTGGCACGGCGTGGGCCACGCCCGGTATGCGGTGACCCCGCGCTTCGCGCTGTCCTGCGGGGACGACCTGCTCGCCTCCTGCGCGGACCTGCAGGCCGACGTCCCCGACTCCTGGTTCACCACCCACGTCAATGAGAACCCGGCCGAGATCGCCTCGGTCGCCGAGCTGTTCGAGGGGTCCAGCTACGTGGGCTGCTACGACCGGCACGGCCTGCTGGGCCCGCGCAGCGTGCTGGCCCACGACGTGCACCCGACCGACGAGGAGCTGTCCCTGCTGGCGCTGCGCGGGGCGGCGGTGGCGCACTGCCCGACCAGCAACGCAGCGCTGGGCAGCGGGATGTTCCCGCTGCGGCGGCACCGGGCGGCCGGCGTCCGGGTGGCGCTGGGGTCCGACGTCGGCGCCGGCACCGGTTTCTCGTTGTTCAAGGAGGGGCTGCAGGCCTACTTCCTGCAGCGGCTGCTCGGTGTCGAGGGTGAGCTGTTGACCGCCGCGCACCTGCTGCACCTGGCCACCGCCGCCGGAGCCGGCGCACTGGGCCTGGCCGACCGCGTCGGCGACCTGTCGGTGGGCAAGCGGTTCGACGCGCTGTGGCTCCAGCCCGCCGCGGGCAGCACCCTCGACGTCGTCCTGCGGGCCGCCGCCGACCCCGACGACGCGCTGGCCAAGGTGTTCGCCCTGGCCGGGACGGCCGACGTGCGGCGCACCTGGGTGGACGGCGAGGTCGTGAGGGTGCCCTGACCGGGCCCGCGGTGATCGAGCAGGCCAGGGCACCGTCGCGGTCCATCGCCAGGTGG
>JBBSVA010000201.1:0-4029 GCA_038233915.1 Mycobacteriales bacterium
CTCGGGTGGCTGGACCGTGCCGACGGTCGTCATCCTGGGTGCCGTCGCCGTGATGGCGATCGCCGGCGGGCCGTCCGCCGGGGCCGTCCACGGACCGCAACGGAAGGGGTCGACAGTGGGTGAACTGGTCGTGCTGAGACATGGGGAGACCGAGTGGAGCAAGAGCGGGCAACACACCGGCGTCACCGACCTGCCGCTGCTGCCCGAGGGCGAGGCGCAGGCCCGGGCGGTGCGCAGGACGCTGTCCCGGCACACTTTCGTCGAGGTCCGAGTGAGCCCACGGGAGCGCGCCCGCCGGACCGCGGAGCTCGCCGGGCTGAGCACCGACACCGTCGACCCGGACCTGGTCGAGGTCGACTACGGCCGGTGGGAGGGCCGCACCACCCCGGACATCTCCGCCGAGCTCGGCCGGACCTGGTCGCTGTGGACCGACGGCACCGAGCCCGGGGACACCCCGGGTGAGTCGCTGGCCCAGGTGGCTGCGCGGGTCGACCGGGTGCTGGACGAGGTCCGCCCACGGCTGACCGACGGCGACGTCGCACTGGTCGCGCACGGCCACGTCCTGCGGGTTCTCACCGCCCGCTGGCTGGGCCTGGCCCCGGAGGCGGGGTCGCTGTTCGCCCTGCGCGCCGGCTCCTACGGGGTGCTGGGCCACGAGCACGAGCGCCCGGTCCTGACCGGCTGGAACGTCGCGACCGAGCACTGAGGGGCCGAGAGCTACTGAGGGGCCGAGAGCTACTGAGGGACGGCGAGCAGCTCCGGCTCGGGGACGGGCTCGGGCCGGACCGGGCGGCCGAACAGCCAGCCCTGGCCCAGGTCCACGCCCAGCGCCCGGACCTGGTCGGCGCGCGCCTCGGTCTCCACGCCCTCGGCCACCACGACGGCGTCCAACGAGTGCGCCAGCTCCACCAGCGCTCCCACCACGGCCCGCGCAGCCACATCGTCGAGCCGACCGACCAGCGCCTTGTCCAGCTTCACCACATCCGGGCGGACGGCGGACACCAGCGCCAGACTGGACCAGCCGACCCCGACGTCGTCCAGGGCCACCCGCCAGCCCAGCGAGCGCTGGTGCTCCAGCACGGCCAGCAGGTGGCCACGGTCCCGGGCGGCGTGCGCCTCGACGACCTCGAAGACCAGCTGCCCGGGGGCCAGGCCGCTGTCGTGCACCGCCTGCTCGGTGCCGGCCAGGCAGACCTGCGGCCGGTAGACCGCCTCCGGGCTGCTGTTCACGTACAGGTCCGCACCGCCCAACCAGCCCGCGGCCCCGGTGATCGCGGCCTCCCGGGCCAGCCGGTCCAGCCGGTCGCCCCACCCGGCGGCGGCCGCGAGGAAGAAGAGGTCCCCGCCGCCCACCTCGCGGCCGTCGACCCGGCCGCGCAGCAGGGCCTCGTACCCGGTGACCCGACCGTCGGCCAGGTCGACGACGGGCTGGTAGACCGGCCAGAGCTCGGCATCGGTGAGCAGCCCGACCTCGACGGTGACCGCGCGACGGGCCAGCTCGACCGAGAGGGTCGGCGCGGCCAGCAGCTGCGCGGCCAGCGCGACGCCGTCGTCGGAGTCCGGGTCGGTGGCGATTCGGACGGCGTCGGTCTCCGCGACCGACAGCTCCCGGGCCAGCCGTTCGAAGAGCTGGCCGAAGCGGCGGCCGTCCAGCGGACTGCTGTCGTCGATGACGTCGAGCAGCCCGGGCAGCAGCTCGGCGTTGAGACCCAGTGCGGTGGCCGTCCGGGCGACGGCGGGTAGCAGGTGCGGGACCGGGCTGGCCAGCAGCAGCCGACCGACCCGGCCGGGCTGGGGCCAGCGGGGGCGCAGCGGCTCGGTGGCTCCGGTCACGCTCTCGAGGATGTCCGACACCCCGGACGTCTCTGGTCAGGCGCGCGGGGTGGCAGCATCAGCGGGCGTCGACAGTCCCGTTGCTGCTTCCCCCAGGAGATCGTGCCCGCGCGGCTGTGTTCTGCTCCGCGAATCGCGGCGTGTCGTCCTCGTGTGTGACGCGGTCGGGACGACCGTCGATGAACTGACAGTCTAAAGTCAGACTCATGGCAGCCCTCTCAGCCCCGGAGGTCACCCGTACCAGTCGAGGTGGCCGACCGCGCGACCCCTCCCGTGACGGCGTCATCCGGGCAGCGATCCTCCACCTGCTCGCCGATGTGGGCTACAACGCCCTGACCATGGACGCCGTGGCGGCCGAGGCCGGCGTCGGCAAGGCCACGATCTACCGTCGCTGGCGCACCAAGTCCGACCTCGTCGTCGACACCATCGCCGAGATGAACCGGGCCGAGACCTCGGTCCCGGACACCGGCAGCCTCGAGGGCGATCTGCGGCAGCTGCTGCGCTCGCTCGTGCACGTGGTGAACGGCCCGCTGGGTGCCGCGAGCCTGTCGCTGCTGTCCACGCTGCCGCACCAGCCCGCACTGGCCGAGGCGTTCCGGACCGGCCCGCTGGGCCAGTGGACGAAGTCCTTCCGCGAGGTGTGGGGCCGGGCCGAGACCCGCGGCGAGGTCCGCGAGGGCCTGGCCGGCTCCGCCGTCGCCGACTCCGCGTCCGCCCTGGTCGTCCAGCGCTGGCTGCTCACCGGCGAGCCGCTCGACGAGGACTACGCCGACTCGATCGTCGACACCGTCGTCCTGCCGCTGGTCGCGAGGCGCTGTACCGAGGGCGCCTGACCCAGCACCCCCACAGACCAGCGGCCCGTCCCCTCCCCCCGGGGGCGGGCCGCTGCTCGCGTACGTCGGAGTTGCTCAGCCGTCAGTGCTCAGCCGGTGGTGGGGCTCAGCCGGCGAACCGGCGCAGCCGCAGGCTGTTGCCCACCACCAGCACCGAGGACGCCGCCATCGCCAGCCCGGCCAGCACCGGGTTGAGGAACCCGAGCGCGGCCAGCGGGACGAGCGCGACGTTGTAGGCGAAGGCCCAGAACAGGTTGACCTTGATCGTCGCCAGCGTCGCCCGGGACAGTCGGACGGCGCTCACCGCGGCGGCCAGGTCGGCCCGCACCAGGGTCAGGTCACTGGCCTCGATCGCCACGTCGGTGCCGGTGCCCATCGCGAGACCGAGATCGGCCTGGGCCAGCGCGGGGGCGTCGTTGACGCCGTCGCCGATCATCGCGACCACCCGGCCACGGGCCTGCAACTCCCGGACGGCGTCGACCTTGCCCTCGGGCAGCACGCCGGAGACGACCTCACCCGCGTCGGGGTCCAGGCCGACCTGCCGGGCCACCGCGGCCGCGGCGCCGGCGTTGGCCCCGGTGAGCAGCACCGGGGACAGACCCAGCGCCCGGAGGTCGGCGATAGCCGCGGCGCTGGTCGGCTTCACGGTGTCGGCGACGACCAGCACGCCGTGGACCTCGCCGTCCCAGGCCACCAGGACGGCGGTTCGGCCGGCGTGCTCCGCGGCCGTCACGACATCGGCGAGCGCGGCGGGGACCGGTCCGGGCATTTCGCCGGGCCGGCCGACGAGGACGGCGTGGCCCTCCACGGTGCCGGTCACCCCGCGACCCTGCCGGGAGGCGAACCCCTCGACCTCGGCGACCGGGGACGGCGCCCCGGCGACGACGGCGCGGGCGATCGGGTGCTCGGAACCGGCCTCGACGGCGGCGGCCAGCCGCAGCGTGTCGGGGTGGCCGACGACCTCGAGCAGCGCCATCTCCCCGGTGGTCACGGTGCCGGTCTTGTCCAGCACGACGGTGTCGACGGCGCGGGTGGACTCCAGCACCTCGGGGCCCTTGATGACCACGCCGAGCTGGGCGCCGCGGCCGGTGCCCACCAGCAGCGCGGTGGGGGTGGCCAGGCCGAGCGCGCAGGGACAGGCGATGACCAGCACCGCCACGGCGGAGGTGAAGGCCGCGGCGACGTCGCCGGTGACCAGCAGCCAGACCACCAGGGTGGCGACGGCGACGAGCAGCACGACCGGCACGAAGACCGCCGACACCCGGTCGGCCAGCCGCTGCACGGGGGCCTTCCCGCTCTGCGCGGCGGTGACCAGCCGGCCGAGCGCGGCCAATGTGGTGGCCGCACCGACCCGGTCGGCCTC
>JBBSVA010000202.1:0-3951 GCA_038233915.1 Mycobacteriales bacterium
AGCTGCCCCTCGGCCGCCTCGTTCTTCGGCGGGAAGAACTCGAAGGACCAGGTCGGCCCGCCCTCGGCCAGCAGGTCGCGCACGGTGCCCGTCACGTCTGCAGAGGGTACGGGCGTTCCGACCACCGCCCGGGGACCCCGCGAGCCGCGGCCGTGGCCTCGGCCGTCCCCATGCTGTCCGGACGCTCCGCGTTCACCGACTCCAGCACGAGCGAAGCCAGCTCCACCTCCGCCACGACCACCGCGAGCACCTCCGCCCAGCCCACCGTCGAGCCGGTCTCCGCCCCCGTCACCCGGGGCGCCAGGCGTGATCGTCGACCCGGTTGGGCATACTCGACACGTGAAGGCAGGGACGCGAGGACCGCACACACCGACCAGCGCAAACGACGCTGATGGAAGACCCGCGCTGCTCAGCGCCGACCTGGACCGGTTGCGGAACGCCGTGAGCGACGCCCTGGACACCTTCCTGACCGAGAAGCGCGCCGTGCTGGCCGGCATGGACGCCAGCCTCGTGCCGGTCATCGAGGAGGTGGCCGCGGTCGCCGAGGGTGGCAAGCGGCTGCGCCCCGCCTTCGCCTACTGGGGCTGGCGCGCAGTCAGCTCCGCCCACCCCGAGGACGACGCAGCCGTGCTCCGCGCCGTCGCCGCGCTGGAGTTCGTGCACGGCTCGGCGCTGGTCCACGACGACGTCATGGACGCCGCTGCCACCCGCCGCGGCCGCCCGGCCACCCACATCGGCTTCGCCGACCGGCACACCACCCAGTCCCTGGACGGCAGCCCCGAGCTCTTCGGCACCGGCGCCGCGATCCTGGTCGGCGACCTGGCCCTGGTCTGGTCCGACGAGCTGCTGCGCCGCTCCGGCATCTCGACCGGCGCCCTGGCCCGGGCCCGCCCGGTCTGGGACACCATGCGCACCGAGGTCACCGCCGGGCAGTACCTGGACCTGCTCCGCGCCGCCGGCGGCCTGCCCGGCCCCGAGGGCGCGCTCAAGGTGGCCCGCTACAAGAGCGCCGGCTACACCGTCCAGCGGCCGCTGCACCTGGGCGCGGCCATCGCCGACGCCGGCCCCGAGGTCGTCGAGGCCTACACCGAGGTGGCCCTCCCCCTGGGTGAGGCCTTCCAGCTCCGGGACGACGTCCTGGGCGTGTTCGGCGACCCCGAGGTCACCGGCAAGTCCGCCGACGAGGACCTGCGCGAGGGCAAGCAGACCTTGCTGGTCGCCCTCACCGAGACCGAGACCGACGACGCCGGCCGCGCGCTGCTGCGCCGGGTCCTGGGAGACCCCTCCGCCAGTGCCCCCGAGCTGGACGCCGTGCGGGACCTGATGCGCAGCACCGGCGCGCTGGACCGGGTCGAGGAACGGATTGCGCGGCAGACCGTTGCCGCCCGGCAGGCCATCGCCGACGCCCCGGTCCTCGACGAGGCCCAGTCAGCGCTGGACGCCCTCGCCGTCGCTGCGACGAGCCGCACCACGTGAGCCGAGCACTGCGCACCGTCCCCGGCCGGACCGACCGCGTCGTCGTCGTCGGCGCCGGGCTGGCCGGGCTCTCGGCGGCCCTGCGGCTGCGCGGCGCGGGTCGCGAAGTCACCGTCGTCGAGCGCGGGCCACAGCCCGGCGGCCGCGCCGGCCGGGTCGAGCGGGCCGGGTACGCCCTGGACACCGGGCCCTCCGTGCTCACCGCCCCCGGACTGATCCGGGACGCGCTGGCCTGCGTCGGGGACGTCCTGGAGGACCGGCTCGAGCTGCTGCCGCTGGAGACCACCTACCGGGCCCAGTTCGCCGACGGCTCCACCCTCGACGTGCACGCCGACCCCCAGGCCTTCGCCGCCGAGGCGGAGCGGGTCTGCGGGCCGGGCGCCGGTGCCGAGGTCGCCGCCTACCTGCAGCACATCCGCGACCTGGACCGGCTGCAGTGGGACGTGTTCATCGACCGGAACCTGGACTCCCCGCTGGACCTCGTGGGCCGACCGATGCTGGAGCTGCTGGCCAAGGGCGGCTTCGGCCGCCTGGCCCCGCACGTGGACAGGCGGCTCACCGACGAGCGGCTGCGCCGGCTGTTCAGCTTCCAGGCCCTCTACGCCGGGGTCTCCCCCTTCACCGCGATCGCCGCCTACGCGGTGATCGCCGAGCTCGACATCGGCAAGGGGGTCTGGCACCCGGTCGGCGGCATCCACGCCGTCCCGGCGGCGCTCGCCGCCGCAGCCGCCGACGCAGGGGTCGTGTTCCGGTACGACACGTCGGTCGAGGAGCTGGTGCTTGCGGGCAGTCGTGCCTCCGGCGTCCGGCTGGCCGGCGGCGAGGTGCTGCCCGCCGACGCCGTGGTGGTCACCGTCGACCGGCCCGACTCGCTGGTCCCCCGCCGGAAGCGGCGGGTCAGGCCCGTCTACTCCCCCAGCTGCGTCGCGATCCATGTCGGCGTGCAGCAGGAGTTCGCCGACCGCGCGCACCACACGATCAGCTTCGGCGCTGCGTGGGAGCAGGTCTTCGAGGAGCTGACGAAGACCGGTCGGCCGATGAGCGACCCCAGCCTGCTGATCTCGATGCCCAGCAAGACCGACAGGTCACTGGCCCCCGAGGGCGGTCAGGTGATCAGCATCGTGGCGCCCACGCCGAACACCGACCGGCACTCCGGCGGCAACCCCGACATCGACTGGGCGACGCTGGGCCCGCGGTACCGGGACGAGGTGCTGCAGACCATGGAGGCCCGCGGTTGGACCGGGCTGACCGGCTCGATCGAGGTCGAGGAGATGCTGACCCCGGCCGACTGGGCTGCCCAGGGCATGGCCGCCGGCACCCCGTTCGCGCTGGCGCACACGTTCGCCCAGACCGGCCCGTTCCGGCCCTCGACCTACCCCCGCGGCGGCCCCGAGAACGTGGTGCTGGCTGGCTCGTCCGTGCAGCCCGGCGTCGGCGTGCCGATGGTCCTGGTCAGCGGCCGGCTGGCCGCGGAGCGGATCACCGGCAGAGCAGCCCAGCGGATCACCGGGTGACCCGCCAGGAGCAGCTCGACACCGCCTACGCGGTCTGCCGCGGGATCGCCGCCGAGCACGGCAAGTCCTACTTCCTGGCCACCCGGCTGCTGACCCCGGACCGGCGTCCGGCCATCCACGCCCTCTACGCCGCGGCGCGGGTCGCCGACGACATCGTGGACGTCGGGGCCGACCTGCCCGGCCGGGACCCCGAGGGTGAGCTGCTGACCTGGTCGAAGGCGGCGCTGGAGGAGGTCGAGGCCGGCTGGTCCGACGACCCGGTGCGCCTCGCCCTGGTACACACCTTGCGGCGCTACGACATCCCGCTCGAGCACTTCATCGACTTCCTCGCCGCGATGACCAGCGACCTCGACGTCACCGGCTACGCCGACCTCGCCGCCCTGGACCGGTACATGTGGGGCTCGGCCTCGGTCATCGGCCTGCAGGTCCTCCCCGTGCTGGGTACGGCGACAGGCGTCACCCGCGAGGAGGCCGCCCCGCACGCCATCGCCCTCGGTGAGGCCTTCCAGCTGACCAACTTCCTGCGCGACGTCGGTGAGGACGTCGACCGCGGGCGGGTCTACCTGCCCGAGGACCTGATGGCCGCGCACGGCGTGACCCGCGAGCAACTGCAGGCCAAGCACTTCGACGACCGGTTCCGCCAGCTCATGCGGGAGATGGTCGACGTCGTCCGGCGCCGGTACGACGACGCCGCCCCCGGCACCCCGATGCTCGCCCCGGAGTCCCGGGACTGCGTGCGTGCGGCCACCGACCTGTACGGCGGCATCCTCGGGGCGATCGAGCGCGCGGACTACCGCGTGCTGGACGGCCGGGTGTCGGTGTCCAGGCCGCGCCGTCTGGCTGTGTTCGCCCGCCGGTTGACCGCCGCCCAGCTGGCCAGGGTCAGGGTCACCATGGCCCAGCCGAAGAGCAGGTCCTCCACCGGGGCGTAGGCGATCCGCGGACCCCAGATGGCGCCCGG
>JBBSVA010000203.1:0-3867 GCA_038233915.1 Mycobacteriales bacterium
GTCCACGTGTCCGCCGTCCGGACCGACGAACAGATCGAGAACGCGCTCGCGCCCTTCACGGCCGGCCCGTGCATCGTGGCGATCGACGCGCCGCTGCTGGTCACGAACAAGACCGGCAACCGGGATGCCGAGAAGGAGCTGAACGCGGACTTTGCGAAGTTCCAGGCCGGCGCGCACCCGACGAACCAGGGCAAGCCGGAGTTCACCGACGGTGACACCCGCGGCGGCCGGCTGGGCAAGCGGCTGCGGCTGGACTTGGACCCGCGCTCGGGCCGGGACCGACGCGGCATCGAGGTCTACCCGCACGCGGCGACCGTGGCGCTGTTCCGGTTGGGCAAGACGCTGAAGTACAAGAACAAGCCCGGCCGGGAGTTCCCGCAGCTGCAGGCCGAGCTGCTGGCGCTGATGGACCACCTGTCCGCGGTCGCCGAGCTGTCGTTGGGCCAGCGGTTCGCCGACCTGCGCGCGCAGGTGGTCGTGGCCGCCAAGAAGTCCCAGCTGCGGGTGGTGGAGGACCAGGTCGACGCGGTCGTCTGCGCCTACGTGGGGTGGATCGCCGTCCGTCGTCCGGACGACGTGACCACCTACGGCGACGCGACCACCGGCGCGATCGTGACCCCCACGCTGCCCTCGGACCTGGTGCCGCTGCGGTCGGTGCCCGCGCCGGTGGTGGACCCGCTGCAGGAGGCGATCCAGGCGTACGCGGACGACCGGCCGCGGGTGCTGGCCGCCGCGGACGAGGCATTGCGGCTGGTCACCGGGCTGTTGGACGAGGCCGGGATCAACTACCTGTCGGTGGCCGGCCGGGCGAAGTCGGTGGCCTCGTTCGCCGAGAAGGCGGCCCGGCAGCTCGACGGGGTCGCGCTCTACACCGACCCGTTGACCGAGATCGGCGACGTGATCGGCGTCCGGGTGATCACCTACGTGCAGAGCGACGTGGTCGTCGTCGCCGAACTGCTCGGCGACCAGGTGGTGGTGCTCGACGACCGGGACCTGGGCTCGCAGACCGCCCGCGAGGGCCGGTTCGGGTACAACAGCCGGCACCTGCAGATCAGCGTGGACCCCGCCCGCACGGACGAGTGGCCGGCGCTGCGGGACCGTCGGGTGCAGGTCCAGGTGCGCACGGTGCTGCAGCACGCGTGGGCCGAGTTCGAGCACGACATCCGCTACAAGGGCACGGTGCCGGCCGAGCACGCCTCGGAGTTCGACCGCCGGTTCACCCTGGCCGCCGGTCTGCTGGAGCTGGCCGACCAGGAGTTCACCGCGATCCGGGAGCGCCTGCAGGCCCCGGTCCTGGACGACGCCGACGACGACCCCGACGACCCGCGGATCGCCCCGCGCGAGCTGGCCGCGTTCCTGGCCGGTCAGTACGCCGACGCCGACTGGTCCCGGCCCGACCACTACGACTGGATCTCCGGGCTGCTGCTGGAACTCGGCGTCACCTCGCTGGTGGAGCTGGGCGAGGTGCTCCGGACCGCCGACGACGCGGCGGTCGCCGCCCGGATGGGCTACAAGTACCCGCCGGGCGCGGTTCGCCGGTTGGACGACGCGCTGCTGGCCGGGTTCGGACGGCGGTACGTGGAGCTGCACGGAAATGCGCACCGCACGGCCGCGCTGGCGGCGCGACTGGAGAAGCTCGCCGGGTGACCGCCCGCTGACCTGCAGTGTTGACCTCCCCGGCCGGTACCCGGTAAGCCTGCGAGATGGACGAGGCGATTGACGGCGGGCGGGGCACTGCCGTGCGCGCCCTGGAGGCTCCCGGCGCGCAGATCGCCTACGAGGTGATCGGCTCCGGGCCGGTGCTCGCCCTGGTGGGCCAGACCATCGGCGCTGACGGCTTCCGGGCCCTGGCGACCGGGCTCGCGCAGGACCACACCGTGGTGCTGCACGACCCCCGCGGGACCGGCCGCAGCACCCTCGACGACCCCGACCAGCCCGCCGATCCCGAGCTGCTCGCGGCCGATCTCGCCGCGGTGCTGCGCGAGGTCACGGACGTCCCGGCCGACGTGTTCGGGGCGAGCGGCGGCGCCGTGACCGCCCTGTCGCTGGCACTGAGCCACCCCGAGCTGACCCGCACGACCGTCGTCCACGAGCCGCCCCTGGTGTGGTGGCTGGACGACGACGCGCACGCCGCCCGGCAGGTGCACAGGGTGGTCGAGGAGCACCGGCACCACGGGTTGGACGCCGGGCTGGCCGCCTTCGGGGCGTTCAGCGGTCTCCCCACGCCGCATCGGAACCGCCCGTTGCCCGGCTCCCCGGGCACCACGGTGCGGGAGACCGAGCGGCTGATTCTCTCCGCGTTGGAGCCGATCTGCCTGTACCGGCCAGACCTGTCGCCGCTGCGCGGGAGCAGGAACCTCGTCATCGGGGTGGGCGCGACATCGGGCGGGGAGCTGGCGCACCGCTGCGCCCGTGCGCTGGCCCAGGCCTTGGACATCGAACCCGTGGTCTTCCCCGGGAACCACGGCGGGTACGGCGGCTCCGAGGTGGGCGGCTTGGCCGAGGCCTTCGCCCTGCGGCTTCGCGAGGTGCTGGCCGGGGCCCGGTAGGGGTCTGCCGAGCGGTCAGCCCGCACGACGTCCTCGCGGCCGTGGGTCACTCACACCCGATGCCGTCGCCGTCCCGGTCGAACTTCTGCTGCCAGCCGGGGTCGCCGGGGTGGATGGGCGCCGCGCCGGCAGCCCGGACTGCGTCGCAGTTCTGGTAGGAGGCACTACTGCCACCACCGGCCGCAGACCCCGAGCCGGCGCCAGACCCGGACCCGGACGACCCTCCCGAACCGGAGCCACTACTGCTGCTGCCGACGAACGGCGCGGGCGCCGGGACGGGCGCCGTCCAGCCGTACGTGCAGCTCGCGGCCGTGCTCTGGCCCACCACATCGGTGAGGACGGCCTGCACGGTGAAGGATCCGGCGCTGCCGTAGGTGTGCGAGAAGACGGCCGCGAGGTGCTGGTCGTCGTTGGAGTACACGTCGCCGTCGCCGTAGTCGATCGTGACGGTGTACGGCCCGGCTGCGGAGATCTGCTGCCCGAACACCGGGCTCGCGACCGATCCCCCGGACGGGCAGGTCAGGGCCATGACCGGAGCCGGCGGCAGGACGGGAGCCGGGGTGGTCGTGGGTGCCGTGGTCCTCGGGACGACGACGAGTGGTCGTGCGCTCGGTGTCGGCGTGGACGGCGCCGTCGTGGACGGCGCCGTCGTGGTCGGGCGCGCCGGGACCGAGGCCGCTGTCGTGGCCGTCGTCGTCCCGGTGTCCTTGTTCGGGGCGAGCACCCCTCCGAGCCCCGTGAGCAGGAGGCCGGCCGTCGCGACGCCGGCGGCGGCCCGACGGGTCACGATGCCCGCCCACGCGGCCCGCCCACGAAGCAGTGCGATGGCCCCGACGACGATCACGGCGAGCCCCAGGATGCTGACGGCTCCGCCGACACCGCTGTCGAGCAGCGCCACCAGCGCCAGGAGACCCACCAGGGTCCCGACCCAGGTGAGGGTCGTCCGCCGCGCGGGCTTACCGTCGTTCTCGATGCCGTACTGGGCCACGCCGATGCCTCCTCCGGAACGCCTCCGTGACACCCCGGGGGCATCCTGCGCCGCCGCGGAACGGAACGAGGAGGTCTCCGAGGCGGACACGCCGACCGGGAAGCCAAGCACCCCAGCCGCCTCACACGGCCCGACCGGTGGCCCTTCTGAGGAGGTCGCTCAGCCCCGGCTGCCGGCGCGGGCAGCCTCGGTGTTCGGGTCCTCGTCGATGAGGTTCCACCAGCGACCGCTCGCGGCCGGCTCCGGGTGCTGCCCCGCCGCGGACTGTCACCGTTCAGGAATGTCGTCCCGCTGAAACGCGACCGAATTCCTGAACGAGGACAGTTCCCA
>JBBSVA010000204.1:0-3831 GCA_038233915.1 Mycobacteriales bacterium
GCCAGCGCTGCAGCGGTCCGAACCCGGCGACCCGGTCCAGCACGTCCCGCACCACCGAGTCGGCGTCACCGATCGGCGGCAGCGTCGAGGACAGCGACCGCTCCGAGTACTCGGCCACCACGTCGCGCACCAGCACCCGGATCGGCGCCGGGTCGGTGAACGGGTCCAGCCCGCGCCGCCGGATCAGCTCCCGGACCTCGCCGTCGACGACGTCGAGAGCTGTCGACACGCTCGGCACGGAACCCCCCGGTCACCCACTCGACGGACATCGAGACTGGCGGGGAATCTAAGTGCTCACGGGCCTTCGTGGGGTCCGACCGGGGCCGCCTGTGGACAACCTGGGGCGTGATCACCCGAACGGGTGACAGCCCATCTCGCGGCGCCTCACAGCACCCGGGGCGCACCACCACGCAGTGCGACGGGTGCCTCCGGCGCCAGGACAGGGGCAGGGCCCGGGCGCCGTCGGTCATTGGACTGTGGTCGGGATCGAGGTGCGTGAACCCGCAACGACACGTGCCCCGCGTGCGGGACGGCACGTCACACACCGGGCGGGGTCGCCTGATCACGTTCTGCGATCAGGTGCGGCCCCGCCCCGTCGGAGGATCAGCCGAAGTCGAGCACCAGCCGACCGCGCAGGCCGCCGGCCTCCAGCCGGCGGTGCGCCTGCGCTCCCTCGGCCGCCGGCACGGTGCCGGCCACCCGCAGGGTCAGCTGGCCCGCCTCGACCTGCGCACGCAGCCGGTCCAGTGCCGCGTGGTCCTCGGCGACCTTCGCGACGAGGACCGGGAAGACCCGCAGGCCCCGGGACCCGTCGCCGCGGTAGCCGCGCACCGTCGCCACGGCGCCGCCGTCCGCGACCGCCGGCAGCACGACGGCGTCCTGCACCGACCCGTCGGCCAGCCCGTCGACCCCGTCGGGGTACCGCTCCCGTACGGCGGTCGCGAACCCCTCGCCCCGCGGCAGCACCACGTCGGCGCCCAGCGAGCGCACCAGCTCCTCGTCGGCCTCACTCGCGTCGGCCACCACGGTCAACCCGTCGGCCTTGGCCAGCTGCACCACGTACCCACCGAACGACCCGGCGGCACCGGTGACGGCCAGGGTCTGACCCGGCTGCAGCGCCATCTCGTCCAGCGCCAGCCGCGCGGTCAGGCCGTTCATCGGCAGCGTGGCTGCCGCGACGTCGTCCACGCCGGCCGGCACCGGGACCACCGACGCGGCCGGCAGCGCGATCTGCTCCCGATAGCCGCCATGCGCACCGGACGGCACGACGATCGCCATCACGTGGTCGCCCACCGCGAGGTCGGTGTCCGCGTCCGGGCCGATCTCGTCGACCACTCCGGCCACGTCCATGCCCGGGATCCACGGCATCTCCTGCGGCGCGTGCTTGCGTCGGGCGTACGTGCCGTTGCGGGCGTAGGTGTCCGTGGGGTTCACCGTCGCCGCCCGGACGGCGATCCGCACCTGGCCCGGGCCGGCGTGCACCTCCGGGACGTCGAGGAGGTGCAGGGCCTCCGGCCCACCGAACTCGGTCACTCCGACAGCTCTCATGCCCGTGCAAGGCGCACCCGGGGGCCGGGGATTCCGCCCGACTGTCACAGCCGGTGTGCAGCCTGGTCAGGGCCAAGGTGCAGACACGGACCCGACAGTGCCCCCATGCCCCCGCTGATGGCTTCCGCCGGTGCCTCCGACGCCGTCCTCGCACCGCCGGTGCTGGACGTGGTCGTGCCGGTGCACGACGAGCAGGTGGACCTCGAGCCCTGCCTGCGCCGCCTGCACGCGCACCTCACCCGGCTGCCGTGGACATCCCGGATCACCGTGGCCGAGAACGCCAGCACCGACGACACCCTGGCCGTGGCCCACCGGCTGGCCGCCGAGCTGTCCGGCGTCGTCGTCCGGGTGCAGACGCAGGCCGGGCGCGGTCGGGCGCTGCGGGATGCCTGGCTGGCCAGCGACGCGCAGGTGCTGGTCTACACCGACGTCGACCTGTCCACCGACCTCAACGCGCTGCTGCCGCTGGTCGCGCCGCTGCTCAGCGGGCACTCCGACCTGGCCATCGGCACTCGGCTGGCCGGGTCCTCCCGGGTGGTCCGCGGCGCCAAGCGCGAGTTCATCTCCCGCAGCTACAACCTGCTGCTGCGCGGCACGCTGGCCACCCACGTCTCCGACGCGCAGTGCGGGTTCAAGGCCATCCGCGCCGACGTCGCCCAGCGGCTGCTGCCCCTGGTCGAGGACACCGGCTGGTTCTTCGACACCGAGCTGCTGGTGCTCGCCGACCGCTCCGGGCTGCGGATCGCCGAGGTGCCCGTCGACTGGGTCGACGACCCGGACAGTCGGGTCGACATCGTGGCGACCGCGCGGGCCGACCTGGCCGGGATCCTCCGGATGACGCGGGCGCTGGCCACCGGCCGGCTGCCGGTGGCCGACCTGCGGGCCCAGATCGGGCGCGGGCCGCTGGTGGACACGACCGTGGAGGGCGTGCCGCCGGGCCTGCTGGGCCAGCTGGTCCGCTTCGCCGTCATCGGTGCGTTGTCCACGGTCGCCTACCTGGCGTTGTTCCTGCTGCTGCGCGGGGCGATCGAGGCCCAGCCGGCCAACCTGGTCGCGCTGGGAGTCACCGCGGTGGCCAACACCGCAGCCAACCGGCGGCTCACGTTCGGCGTCCGGGGTGGGGACGGCGCCACCCGCGCCCAGCTGCAGGGCCTGGTCGTCTTCGCCCTCGGCCTGGCGCTGACCAGCGGGACGCTGGCCGGCCTGCACCAGTGGGACCCCGACCCCCGGCGGCTCACCGAGGTCGGCCTGCTGGTGGGGGCGAACCTGCTGGCCACGCTGCTGCGCTTCGTGCTGTTCCGGGCCTGGGTGTTCCGCACCCGGCGCGCCCCCGCCCGCCTCCCCCGGGCCGCCGTCGTGCCGACGGTCGGCCTCGAGCCCGTCGCCCCGTGAGCGCGGCCCTGGACTCCCCCACCGTCGCCCCGGCGCCCTGGCCGGTACCCGCAGGAGCACCGTCCCGGCGCTGGGCCCGGCGGGCGTGGCGCGGTCGGGAGGCGGACCCGGTGTGGGTCCGGCCGTCGCTGCTGGCCCTGCTGTCGGCCACCGGGGTGCTGTACCTCGGGGACCTGGGGGCATCCGGCTGGGCCAACGCCTTCTACTCCGCGGCCGCGCAGGCCGGGTCGCAGAGCTGGGAGGCCTTCTTCTACGGGTCCTCGGACGCCGCCAACGCGATCACCGTGGACAAGCCGCCGGTGTCGCTGTGGGTGATGGCGGCGTCGGTCCGGGTGTTCGGGCTGTCCTCGTGGTCGATCCTGGTGCCGCAGGCACTGATGGGCGTGGCGACCGTCGGGGTCGTGTACCTCGCCGTCCGTCGGGCGGTCGGCCCGGGCGCCGGGCTGCTGGCCGCCGCGGTCACCGCGACCACCCCGGTCGCGGTGCTGATGTTCCGCTTCGACAACCCCGACGCGCTGCTCGTGCTGCTGCTGACCGTGGCCGGCTACGCGGTGGTCCGGGCCGCCGAGCGGGCCAGCATGCGGTGGCTGGTGGGCGTCGGGGTGCTGATCGGCGTCGCGTTCCTGACCAAGATGCTGCAGGCGCTGCTCGTCGTCCCCGGGTTCGGGCTGGTCTACCTGGTGGCTGCGCCGACGACGCTGCGCGCCCGGTGCGGGCACCTGCTCGCCGCGGGCGCGGCGATGGTGGCCGCGGCGGGCTGGTGGGTCGCCGTCGTCGAGCTGGTGCCCGCGGACTGGCGGCCCTTCATCGGCGGCTCACAGACGAACTCGGTGTGGGAGCTGGTCTGGGGCTACAACGGGCTGGGCCGGCTCACCGGGGCCGAGACCGGCA
>JBBSVA010000205.1:0-3828 GCA_038233915.1 Mycobacteriales bacterium
CCCCGGTCGCCTGTGGTCACGACGTCGGGTTCGAGCGGAAGGCGCGGCCCAACCCCGGTGAGAGCTTGGCCGAGCACGAGGTCACGCGGGAGCGCCACGTTCGCACCGTAGCCCCGGCTTGGTGGTGATCGCACCCGCCCCGGTGCAAGCGCGGGCGAGGTCGGACGGTCACCCTCAGAACATCCGCTCATGCCGCGGACAGGATGATCACCGAAGTCCCGCTCGACGATCCTCAAACGGGGCCGATCCTCCTGCACGAGACTTCATGGCGTCGTCGGCGTGCCCGTTGCTGACGTGACCTGCACTCTCAGCTGCCCAACGCTGTTGCCGCTACGGATACGACGTGGTCGATCTGCACGTCGCCCGCGTCTTCCTTACTGAAGATGATCGAGCGGCCGGTGTACGGGTCGGTCAGGGTGCCGGTGAGCACGATGCAATTGCGGGTGCCGGGCCGGAAGGTCTCTCTGGTCAGGTCCCGGGCCAGGACGTCGTTGCGGGTGTCGCAGCCGTTCCGGTCGACGTCGGCCCAGGCCGGCCCGAACAGATCACGGTCTTAATCCGCCGCGGGGTGACGTGCTGGGCGCGGCACGTCGGTCCTGCCCGGCCAGCACGGCCTGCGGTGGCTGCGTTCGCTGTCGGCGCTGCTCAAGCGTGGGTGACGTGGCGGGTGGCGATGACTCGGTCCAGGGGTGACGGGCGCGGATTGGTGCGCCGTTGGGCGCAGCGTCACCGGCCCCGGCGTCCGATGCGGTCCTCGGCCTGTCACCCCGGCGGGGCCGGGTGGGGGGACGGGAAAGTGCACCGCTCTGCGCAGCGTCGAGGGCTCATCCCTCGGCGTGTAGGAGAGCTCGTGTTCGGTGACGACAGCACGATCGGTAGTTGGGACGATTTGATCGACCGGTCCGAACGGGCCGGTGCACTGCACCGCTGGGGACGGCTCGAGCCGGCCTTGGCGGACGTGTCGGGGTTGCCCGAGCTCGCGGCGCAGCTGCGTCCGGGTAGCGACCCGGTCCGGGCCGATGCGCTGCTCGGCGCGTTGGTGCGCCTGGCGGCGGCGGACGGCCATGACGACCCCGATGCGGTCCTGGTGCTGCTGCACCTGCTCAGCGAGGGGGTTCGGGCGTTGGCCGTCCGGTTGGCGGATCTGGCTGACGACATGCTCGGGTTGGTCGTTGGGGAGTTGACGGTGCAGATCCGGGTGTTTCCGTGGCGACGCCGCACCCGGGCGTACGCGGCGAACTTGCTGTTGGACACCAAGACGGCGTTGTGGCGGGAGTTGCGGCCGCACCGCACCCGCACCTTCCCCGGCGCGGGGGAGGTGCTGGTCGACCCGACCGACGCGCGCCGGGTCGCGGGCTTGTTCGACCGGTCGGTGCCGGGTCCGGACGGCGATGGGAACCTGGATCTGCTGGACCTGCTGGTGTGGGCCAAGCGCACCGGTGTCGTCGACGCCCAGGACGTCGCGCTGCTGCTGCACGTCGAACACGCCCGCGAGCGCGGCGGCGCCGCGCAGCTGCGCGCGGCCGCCGAGTGGGGGATCAACGAGCGGACGTTGCGCCGGCGCCGCCAGCGCACGCTCACCGCGCTGCAGGGTGCGAGCGCCACCTATCTCGCGGTGTGCGCCTGACCGTCCGGGCGCGCTGCGAGACGAGACCCGCCGGCGGATGTGTCCACTGCCGGCGGTGCACATCACCTGTCCCGAGCACAGACCAGCGAAAAGGGACGCCGATGTTGGAAGCACAGCTCGGGCCTGACCGAGAAGTGATCGGGCAGGTCGCCGGTCAGATCGAGCTTGTCGCCTGTGCCGACCGTGCGTTGGCCGGCGAGCTGGACCGGATCGGGGCCTGCCGGGCGCCGGTCTGCACCGAGACCGTGCTGCGGCTGGAGTCGTTGCTGGTCGGTCTGCGGGACGCCGCTCGGGTCCGGGCGGACCTGGCACGGTTGGACCCAGAACTGCTGCGGACCGGCGCCGCGCTGTGGGCCGGCCAGCCCGCCGCGGCGCCGGGTGGGCGGCCCGGCCGATGACGTGGCTGTTGGCGGAGCTCGGCCGACCGGGCCGGCCCCGAGGTGTGCTGGACGGCGGTGATGTCGAGCCGACGACGGGACGCCTGCTCAGCGTCGCGGAGCTGCAACGCGTCCTGCGCGCCACCGCCCCCGCCGGTCTGCGCTGTGGTGCGGCGCCGGTCGCGACAGGCCGCAGCGCACCGAGCGCACCGTCGGAGCCGGCCACTGCCTGGTCGGCCGGTCCTGCGGTGGGGCCCGGTCCGCGACCGGATCCGACCTCGGTCGGCGGGTGGATCGCGGTGCTGGGCGCGCATCCAGGCGCCGGTACCTCCACGGTGGCCCTGGCGGTGGCCGACGCCGCCGCGACGGACGGGCGCGGGGTGCACCTGGTCAGCTGCAGCCCCCCGGCGCGCTGCGGCCTGGCGGCGGTGACCTCGACCGAGCTCGGCGTCGACGCCGGCGGTCGTTGGCGCTCGGGCCGGCGCGGACCACGGATCACCGTGCACCGGCTTACCGGATCCGGCGTCGGGCCAGCGCACTGGCCGACGCCCGGTGGCGGGGCGGTGGTGCTGACCGTCGTCGACCTGGAAGCCGGCGCCGAGCAGCACGTCCGCTCGCTGGCCGGTGCGAGCGCGGTGCTGGTGGTGTGCCGGGTGAGCGTGCCCGGGGTCCGGCACGCCGAACGGCTCCTGGCGGAACTGAGCCCGGCGGCCGGCCGGCCGGTGCTGCTGGCCGCGGTCGGCCCGAGCAGCTGGCCGGGTGTGGTGATGGGCAGCAGCGGTCCGCTGCTACGAGGACTGCGTGCGGCCGGGCGGGTCGTGCCCGTGCCGGTGGACCGGCGCTTGGACAGCACCGGACCGTCCGGGGCGGCACTGCCCCGACAGGTCAGCGCCGCCGGCGGGGCGGTACTGCGACAGCTCAGCGCTGGCCTGCCGGTCCTGGCCGAACCCGAGCCGCGCCGATCACGTCGTCCGCGCCGCACCCCGACCGCATTCTTGCCGGCGCGTCCCGCGCCGGACCGCCCCGGCCCGAAGGACAACTGATGCGCGTGTACGAGCAACTGCTGGCGGTCGCCGTCTGCCCGCAGGCCCCCCCAGGGTTGCAGGCGTATCAGGACCAGATCTTGGGTTGGGTGAAGTGGGGGGTCCTGGCGATCTTGGCGTTGAGTTTCTTCGCCTCGGTCGGGATGCTGATCTGGGGTCGGGTCACCCAGCACCCCCGCGGTGCCCGGCTGGGTACCGACGGGTTGCTGGTCTGTTTGCTCGGCGCGGTCGTGTATGTCGTCGGCTACGCGGTCATCACCTCGATCACCGGCTCGGGCTGCTGATGTTCGGGCGAGGCAAAGGTGCCACGGGCGGGCCGAGCGGCCAGCCGGTGGTGTGGACCCGGCAGAAGATGCTGGCCCTGCTGATAGCCGCTGCGGCCGTCACGCTTCTGCTCGCGGTGGGGCTGGTGCTGGCGGTCCTCGACGCGGCGCGGCCAGGGCCGGCCGGCAAGGCGCCCGACGCGGTCGCGCCGGCCGGCCCGGTCGGGCCGCAGCCGTCCGGGAACCCGACCACCGCCGTCGAGGGTGGCGTGTCCGAGCAGGACCAGTTGTCGGCCCGCCCGATGCCCGCGGTGCCGGAGTCGGCGTCGCATCCGTTGCCGGTGTCGCTGGCCGATCCTGGGCCACCGATCGTGCTGCCCCGGTCCAGTGCCGCCGGTCCGGCGGGGGTGCCGACCGGGTTCCCGCGCACACCCGAGGGCGCGTTGGCGCAGCTCGCGGCGATCGACACCGCGGCGCTGTCCTCGGCCAGCCTGCCCGGGGTCCGGGCGGTCATCGCC
>JBBSVA010000206.1:0-3824 GCA_038233915.1 Mycobacteriales bacterium
CTGCACCCCGAGTCGCTCAGCTCCTGCACCCCGAGTCGCTCAGCTCCTGCACCCCGAGTCGCTCAGCTCCTGCACCCCGAGTCGCTCAGCTCCTGCACCCCGAGTCGCTCAGCTCCTGCGCCGCACGATCGCCCGCAGCTTGACCAGCCGGGCGCCGATCCCGGCCTCGGCCCCACGACCGGTCGGGCGGTAGTAGTCCCTGCCGACCAGCGCGTCCGGCGGGTACTGCTGGGCGAGCACGCCGTCGGGGTGGTCGTGCGGGTAGACGTAGGTGGCACCGTGGCCGAGCTGCTTGGCACCGCCGTAGTGCGCGTCCCGCAGCCCCGGGGGCACCGGCCCGGCCAGCCCCGCCCGGACGTCGCCCACCGACTCCCCGATCGCCACGGTGAGCGCGTTGGACTTGGGCGCGGTGGCCAGGTGCACGGTGGCCTGGGCGAGGGCGAAGTGGCCCTCGGGCATGCCGATGAACGCGACCGCGTCGGCCGCGGCGACCGCCACAGGGAGTGCTGTGGGGTCGGCCATGCCGATGTCCTCGCTGGCGCTGATCACCAGCCGGCGGGCGATGAACCGGGGGTCCTCCCCCGCCTCCACCATCCGGGCCAGGTAGTGCAGCGCCGCGTCGACGTCCGAGCCCCGGACGCTCTTGATCAGCGCAGAGGCGACGTCGTAGTGCTGGTCGCCCTGCCGGTCGTAGCGCACCGCGGCCTGCGCGACGGCGGTCTCCAGGGTGGCCAGGTCCAACACCGTGGTGCCCGCGTGCCCCCCGGAGACCGCCATGGCCGCACCTGCACCGGATTCCAGCGCGGTGAGGGCCTTCCGGGCGTCCCCGCCGGCCACCCGCAGCAGGTGCCCCTCGGCGTCCTCGGTGAGGGTGACCGCGCCGCCCAGACCGCGGTCGGAGGCGATCGCCCGGTGCAGCACCTCACGGACGTCGTCGTCGGACAGCGACTGCAGCGCGAGCACCAGCGAGCGGGACAGCAGCGGGCTGACCACGGAGAAGAACGGGTTCTCGGTGGTGGCCGCGATCAGGCTGACGATCCGGTCCTCGACCGCGGACAGCAAGGAGTCCTGCTGGGTCTTGGAGAAGCGGTGCACCTCGTCGATGAAGAGCACGGTGCGCCGGTTGCCGTGGGTCAGCTCGCGCTTGGCGGTGGCGATGACCGCGCGGACCTCCTTGACCCCGGCGTCCAGCGCGGACAGCTGGACGAAGGACCGCTTGGTGGCCAGCGAGATGACGTGCGCCAGCGTGGTCTTGCCGGTGCCGGGCGGGCCGTAGAGCACCAGCGACATGGGCTCGTCGGCCTCGACCAGGCGGCGCAGCGGGGCGCGCGGGCCAAGCAGGTGCTTCTGTCCGACCACCTCGTCCAGGCCCCGGGGCCGCATCCGGACGGCGAGCGGGGCCCCGGGGTCGACCGCGGCCGGGGCGACCTCGCCCGGGTCCGGGTCGAAGAGCGTGCTCACGGTTCGACGCTACCCGGCTGGGCAGTCACACCCGACAGATCTCCCCAGTGAGAGGACCACCCCGTGCAGCACCGCACCATCGGCAACGACGTCGTCGGCAGGATCAGCGTGTCCGCCATCGGACTGGGCGCCATGCCCCTGTCTGTCACCGCGGGACGCCCCTCGCCCGAGGCCGCCGAGGCCGTCGTCCACGCGGCGCTGGACGCCGGCGTCACGCTGATCGACACCGCCGACGCCTACTGCCTCGACGACTCCGAGGTGGGCCACAACGAGCGCACCGTCGCCGCGGCGGTCCGCTCCTACGCCGGTGGTGACGACGTCCTCATCGCCACGAAGGGCGGGCACACCCGGGACGGGGGGACGTGGGGTCTGGACGGGTCCCCCGAGTACCTGCGCCGGGCCTGCGACGCCTCGCTGCAGGCCCTGGGCGTGGACGCGATCGGGCTGTACCAGTTCCACCGGCCCGACCCCGAGACCCCGTGGGCGGACTCGATGGGCGCCCTGAAGGACCTCTACGACGCCGGAAAGGTCCGGATGGTCGGGGTCTCCAACGCCGACATCGCGCAGATCGACGAGGCCCGGGCCATCGTGGGCGACGCGTTCGTCAGCGTGCAGAACCAGTTCTCGCCGGGTTTCCGCTCCTCGGCCAACGAGCTCGCGCACTGCGCGGCGAACGACATCGCCTGGTTCCCGTGGAGCCCCTTCGGTGGCATGGGCGACGCCGGTGCCCTGGCCACGACGGCGGCCGAGTTCGCCGCCGTCGCCGACGAGCTCGGGGTGTCGGTCTACCAGGCGACCCTGGCCTGGCACCTGGCCCAGGCCGACGTCGTCATCCCCATCCCCGGCGCCAGCAAGCCGCGCTCAATCACCGACAGCGCGGCAGCGAGCCACCTCCAGCTGAGCCCGGAGCAGCTCAACCGCCTCAACACCGCCTGACGGGCTTCGCCCTCATGCCCAGTTGATCATCGTCAGCTGCAGGTGGGACACACCGTTCTCCCGCGTGTGCCACCTGCGGATCACGATGATCAACGGCGGTCGCGCGGGGCTAGCAGGTCGGGCTCGCGGGTGGGCGCGGGCGTGCACATGCCGGGAGCGTGTCCACAGGTCTCATCGACTGGGGCGGTTGAGCGTCCGCACACTGGACTGTCGCTCGCATGGACACCCCCCGCGTACTCACCGCGGCCGGTGCGACCGCCGCCGGCGTCGGCCGAGGCCGGCGCCAGAGCGCCGACTGGCTGCACCTGGCACACGACCGGTGGACACAGCTCGCCGACGCCGTCGACGGTCCAGAACGGTTGGGCCTCCTGGCGCAGGGTCTTCCTCCGGACGCCGCGTTCAGCCACCTGACCGCGGCTCACCTGCTGGGCGCGTGGGTGGAGCTGCCGTCGAGGCCCACCATCGTGCTCACCCCCCGACGCGTCCTCCCCCAGCGCGCCGAAGTGGTCACATGCACCCGGTCCCTGTCCGAGGCCGACATCGTGGTGCGCCACGGGGTGCGGGTGACCACCGGCGAGCAGACGTTCCTCGACTGTGCCGCACTCCTGCCCGCGGACGAACTGTGCGCCGTCGGCGATGCCCTCTACCGGTCGGGAACGCTCGCGCCCGACACCCTGCGGCGACACCTCGAGCGCGCCGACAGGGTCCGCGGCGTGGTCCGCGCGCGACGCGTAGCGCCGCACCTGGACGCGCGTGCCATGTCCCGGCCGGAGAGCCAGGTGCGCTGGTGGCTGGTGGACAGCGACCTGCCGGCCGTCCAGGTGCAGGTGCCGGTCCACGACCGATGGGGCACCGAGGTGGCGCACGGGGACCTCGGGTGGGAGGAGTGGCGGGTCATCGCCGAGTACGAGGGTCGCCAGCACGCCGAGCGCGACCAGTTCGAGAGGGACATCGACCGGTACTCGTTGATGGCTGCCGACGGCTGGCTCCCGCTGCGCTTCGCCAACCGGCACCGCAACGCCCGCACGGTGGTCGATCGGTGCCGACGAGCACTCCTCAGCCGGGGCTGGCTCCCACCCCGCCCCCGTTGATCATCGCCAGGTGCCCGTGGGACACGCCGTGCGCCGGCGTGTCCCACCTGCGGATGACGATGATCAACTCGGGGGGGGTCAAGCGGGAAGGAGGTTTTTCAGGGCGGCGAGGATGAGGGCGACCGTGTCGGGCCTGGCGTTGTGGCCCATCATCCCGATCCGCCAGACGGTGGCCGCGTACTGGCCGACGCCGCCGCCGATCTCGATGTCGTACTCGTCCAGCAGCCGCTTGCGGACCGCGGCCGAGTCGACGCCCTCGGGCACCCAGACGGTGGTGAGCTCGGGCAGCCGGTGACCCTCGGCCGCGAAGAGCTCCATGCCCATCGCCTCGAGGCC
>JBBSVA010000207.1:0-3821 GCA_038233915.1 Mycobacteriales bacterium
CAGCACGGGCTGCGGGTGTCCTTCTCCCCCAAGGTCACCGCGGACGGCGTCGGCAACGGCGGGCACCTGCACCTGTCGCTGTGGCGCGACGGCGAGAACCTGATGTCCGGCGGGGACGGGCACTTCGGCCTCACCCCGGACGGCGAGGGGTTCATCGCCGGCCTGCTGGGCCACCTGCCCGGCCTGCTCGCCGTCGGAGCGCCCTCGGTGGCCTCCTACCTGCGGCTGGTGCCCTCGCACTGGGCCGGCGCGTTCGCCGCCTGGGGCCTGGAGAACCGGGAGGCCGCGATCCGCTTCGTCTCCGGCCCGGACGGCAACCGGCAGGCCTCGGCCAACGTCGAGGTCAAGTGCGTCGACCTGGCCGCGAACCCCTACCTGCTGATGGCCGCCTGTCTCGCCGTGGGCCGGGCCGGGCTGCGCGCCGAGTCCCGGCTGCCGGACCCGATCGGCATCGACCCGGCGTCGTTGAGCGACGAGGGCCGTCGGGAGGCCGGGATCTCCGCGCTGCCGACCTCGCTGGAGGCCGCCACGCAGGCCTTCGAGGCCGACGAGGTGCTGGCCGAGGCGTTCGGCGAGCAGCTGCACGCCACGGTGGTCGACGTCCGCCGCGGCGAGGTCGCGCTGTTCGACGGGGTGTCCCCGCAAGGGGTCTGCCGCGCCGTCCGCTGGAAGCACTGAGCCGGCCCTCGCTCTCCCTCTTCCCGCCGAGCCTGCAGAACGGCAACGGCCACGCGCTCCCCGTGGGCGTGGTGGCGTTGCCGTTCTGCAGGGTCAGGTGAGCAGGCGCCGGTGCGGGGGGCAGCGCATGCACAGCTAGGCGCGGGCTGCTCGCCGCTGTCCCCACCCGGGGCGCTGTGCACAGATCGCCCACGGTCGCGCTCCCCCGGCCCCCCGGCGACCACCGTCCGGTGGCATGACGACGCACCCACCCGTGTACAGCCGCCGGAGCGCCCTGGCCGACGGGCTCACCTGGCGGAGCATCGCCGCGGACGGCGTGCGTGTCGGCCGCGGGGCCTACCTGTCGTGCGCGCTGGAGCCGACCCTGGCCGACACCTGCCGCGCCTGGTCCACGATGCTGCCGCCGAGCGGGGCCTTCGGACTGCAGACGGCGGCCGTATTGCTGGGCGCACCGGTCGTCCGAGCACCCCGACGGCCGCACGTCGTCGTCCCACCCGGGGTCACCCCGCCACGGCACCCCGGCCTGGTCGCCGTCACCCGCGACCTGCGCCCGGACGACGTCATCGAGGTCGGCGGACTCCGGCAGACCTCGGGAGCCCGGACGTGGCTGGACCTCGCCGCCGGCACCGCGGACGACGAACTGGTGGCCGTGGGCGACCACCTGCTGCGACACGGTCACCTGACCCCCGAGCAGCTGACCGACCTCCTCGCCCGGGTCGGCCCCGCCCGGGGTGTGCGCCGGGCTCGCGCACGGGCTCCCCAGCTCGACGGCCGCGCCATGTCGCGCCCGGAGAGCCTCTTCCGGGTGTGGCTGGGAGACAGCGACCTGCCCGAGCCCGAGGTCCAGCCCGCCGTCGTCGACCGCCGGGGCCGGGAGGTGGCGCACGGGGACCTGGGCTGGCGGCGCTGGCGGGTGTACGTGGAGTACGAGGGCGATGGCCACCGCACTGTCGAGAGGTTCGGCCAGGACATCGAGCGGTACACGAACATGGCTGCCGACGACCTGCTGGTGCTCCGCTTCGCCCGACAGCACCTCACCCGGCGAGCCGGCGTCGTCGATCGCTGCCGCCGCGCCCTGCTCGCCCGCGGCTGGCGTCCCGGTGACCGCTGAGCCTGCAGAACGGCAACGCCGCCACGCGGTGCACCCGCGCGCCGCCGTTGCGGTTCTGCAGGGTGGCGAGAGAGGCGGGGCTCAGAACACCGCGGGGGCGAGCAGCAGCGCGGTCGGTACCAGCAGCAACGCGACCGCGGAGGTCAGCGCGGCCGGCCGGGCCCAGCGGGGCAGCGGAGCAGGTGGGTCCAGCAGCCGGGTGACCCGCTGGGCCAGCGGTCCGCCGTTGACCGCAAGCGCGCCGTGCGGGGCCCCGCCTTCGGCGGCGGCCACGATGGCCTGGGCCAGGGTGCGGCGCGGGGTGGGGCCGGTCAGTGCGCGCAACGCGACGTCGTCAGCACGCATCTCGACCAGGTCCCGGACGGCGTCGTGCGCCCGGTCGGCGGCCGGCAGCACCGGCAGGGCCGCCCGCCAGGCAACGAAGGGCAGCAGCAGCAGGTGGTGCCGCTCACGCAGGTGCGCCCGCTCGTGCGCGACGACGGCGGCGAGCTGGTCGGCGTCCAGCTCCTCGACCATGCCCGAGGACAGCACCAGCAACGGGCGGGCGCCGGGGATGCAGAACGCGGCCGGGACCGGGGAGTCCAGCACCCGGGCGTCGACATCGGTGGCCGGGCCGACCAGCAACTCCAGCAGCTCGCGGTGCCGGGCCCGGGTGCGGGCGGTCCGGACCAGAGACAGCACCAACACGCCGAGCAGTTCCAGGGCGAGGACGGCGGCCAGCGTCTGGGCCACCCAGTGGTCCCCGCGCACGGCCTGCTCGGCGGGCTGCGCACCCGAGAACCAGTGCGTGACCCACCGCCACCAGGCCACCGGCAGCGAGTGGCCCCACGGGGAGAGCCCGTGCACCAGCAGCGCGCCGATGATCGACAGGCCACCGGCCAGGCCGACCGCCTGCCAGCAGACCAGCGCTGCGAGCGGGTCCTGCCGGGTCCACCGTGCGCGGGCCAGCGCCGCCGGGACCGGCCACGCCAGCAGGGCGGCCAGCACCCCGAGGCAGACGGCAGTCAGCGGCAGCACGGGCGGGGGCTCAGTCGGTGTCGGTCGGTGTGCTGTCGGCCAGCAGGGCGCGGAGCATGGCCGCCTCGCCGGCGGTCGCCGAGCCGATGAAGCGGGCCAGCACGGCCTGCCGGTCAGCGGACTGGCCGAGCACCTCGTGCATCAGCTCGGCGGCGTGCTCCTCGCGGCTGGCCCGGGCGGCGAACCGGCGGGGCCGGGCGTCGTCGTGCCGGACGAAGCCCTTGGACTCCAGTCGGGTCAGCACGGTGTGCACGGTGGTCAGCGCGATGGCACGGGTGCCGTCACCGGCCAGCTCGTCGCGCAACGTCGTCGCCGCCACCGGCTCCTCGGCCGCCCAGAGCCGCTCCATCACGGCCCGTTCCAGGTCACCCAGCGACGCCATCGGTCCTCCTCCTCAGCTGTCTCGCGACTCACTTCTACCGGACGTAGAAAAGTACTTCTACCTGGCGTAGAAAGGAATCGACCGATCGTACGACAGGCAGAGGGGCCGCACGGTGGACGTGCTCGACATCGCTCGCTGGCAGTTCGGCATCACGACCGTCTACCACTTCCTGATGGTCCCCTTGACCATCGGACTGGGACTGCTGGTCGCCGTCATGCACACCATGTGGGTGCGCACCGGCAAGGCCGAGTGGCTGCGGATGACGCGGTTCTGGGGCCGCATCTACCTGATCAACTTCGTGCTCGGGGTGGCCACCGGACTGGTCCAGGAGTTCCAGTTCGGACTGGCCTGGAGCTCCTACTCGCGCTTCGTCGGCGACGTCTTCGGCTCGGTGCTGGCCCTGGAGGCACTGCTGGCGTTCTTCCTGGAGTCCACGTTCCTGGGGCTGTGGATCTTCGGCTGGGGCCGGATCGGCAAGAAGCTGCACCTGGCCACGCTGTGGGCCGCCGTCGTCGGCTCGGTGGTCAGCGCCTACTTCATCATCGCGGCCAACTCCTGGATGCAGCACCCGGTCGGCGTCGTGCTGGACACCTCCAGCGGCGAGCCCCGGGCCCGACAGGTCGACTTCCTCGC
>JBBSVA010000208.1:0-3811 GCA_038233915.1 Mycobacteriales bacterium
CGGGGGCGTCGGGAGCGGGGGCGTCCCCGCTCACCGGCGGGTGTCCGCCTCAGGAGCGTGGGCGGTGCTCGGGTCCAGCGCGGCCTCGGCGGACTCCCCGTCGCCGGAGACCCCACCGGACACGACCTCGGCGTCGGTCGCGCCGTCGACGGTGACGTCCTCGGTCACCGGGACAGCGGCCGACGCTGCGGGCAGGGCGCCCGGCGGCTGGGTCGCGTCGGTGAACGGGATCGTCGGGCAGTCCTTCCAGAGCCGCTCGAGGGAGTAGTAGGCCCGCTCCTCGGCGTGCTGGACGTGCACCACGACGTCGACGAAGTCCAGCAGCACCCAGCGGGCCTCGGCCACACCCTCGCGGCGGACCGGCTTGATGCCGTGCTCGCGCAGGGCCTCCTCCACCCCGTCGACGATGGCCTGGACCTGGCGTTCGCTGGGCGCCGAGGCCAGCACGAAGGCGTCGGTGATCGCCAGCCGGTCGCTGACGTCGACGATGGAGACGTCGGTGGCGAGCTTGTCGGCGGCGGCCTGCGCGGCCCACAGCGCGGTCTCGCGGGCCTCTGTCGAGGCGGTCATCAGGGTGTCTCCTGCAGCTCGGGGGTGCCCGGAACGGGCGGGTGGTCGGTGGGTGTGGCAGTGCGGTCGGCAGTGGCACCGGCGGTCGGCCCGCCCACGGGTGGGCCGAGGTGGGACAGGGAAGTCCCGGCCAGCAGCTTCCCGGCCGGGGTGGGCGGCAGCCCGTCCCGGTACAGGCCGCGCTTCTCGATGTACTGCACGACGCCGTCGGGCACCAGGTACCAGACGGGCATGCCGCGGCGGACCCGGTCGCGGCAGTCGGTGGAGCTGATCGCCAACGCCGGGATCTCGACCAGGCTGACGGCGCCCTTGGGCAGGTCGGTGTCGGCGAGCTGGTAGCCCGGCCGGGTCACCCCGACGAAGTGCGCCAGGTCGAACAGGTGCTCGTTGTCCCGCCATCCCACGATCGCGGCCAGCGCGTCGGCCCCGGTGATGAAGAACAGCTCGGCCTCGGGCCGCTGCCGGTGCAGGTCGGTCAGGGTGTCGATCGTGTACGTCGTCGTACCCCGGTCGATGTCCACCCGGCTGACCGAGAACCGCGGGTTCGACGCGGTCGCGATGACCGTCATCAGGTACCGGTCCTCGGCCTGGCTGACGTCGCGGTCAACCTTCTGCCACGGCTGACCGGTCGGCACGAAGACGACCTCGTCGAGGCCGAACAGGGTGGCGACCTCGCTGGCGGCCACGAGGTGGCCGTGGTGCACGGGGTCGAACGTCCCGCCCATCACGCCCAGTCGACTGCCTGCCACCCGCCGATCGTAACCGGGCACCGCCACCCGGCCGACCGGTCACGGGCCCGGCCACCTGCGACGCAGCCGGTCGCGCACGCGCGACAGGCCCGGCCGGAGCACTCCCGACCGGGCCGTCCCGCCGATCGGCGCCCCCGTGCCGCCGATCGCCCGGCGCAGGCCGGAGACGGCCACCACCAGGGCGTGCAGACCGGTGGACCACCCGGTACACGAGGGTCAACGGAACGGAGGAGACACGGTTACGGGCCTGGGCAGGAAATGTCCTTAGCAAACGATCCCATCTCGTCGACGCAGGTCAGAGCGTCGTGACGAAGTCCGCCAGCTGCGCCGCGGTGCGCACCTCGACCATCTCGATGACCTGGCCGTACCTGTCGGCGGCGGAGTCGCCGCTCCCCCACAGCCGCTTCGGCTCCGGGTTCAGCCAGTAGGCCGACCGGGACCGGCGAACCAGGTCGGCCAGCACCGGGAGCCCGGGCTGGCGGTAGTTGGTCCGTCCGTCGCCGAGCACCAGCAGCGACGTCTTGGGCCCGACCGCAGCCGGCCACCGCTCCGCGAACACCTCGAAGGCGTTGCCGTAGTCACTGTGTCCGTCGAAGGAGACGACGTCGGCCTCCCGGCCGATCCGCTGGACCGCGTCGACGACGTCGGCGCCGGGTGAAAAGAACCGGGTGACCTCGTCGGTGGAGTCCACGAACGCGAACGCCCGGACGCCGGTGAAGTGCTCGCGCAGCGCCTGGGTGAGCATCAGCGTGAAGTGGCTGAACCCGGCGACCGAACCGCTGATGTCGCACAGCACCACCAGCTCGGGCTTGTGCACCGCCCGCGGCTTGTGGTGGGTCACCACCGGCACACCGCCGGTGGCCAGCGACGCCCGCACGGTCTTGCGGAAGTCCAGCCGGCCCTCCCGGCCCAGCTTGCGCTTGGCCGACAGCCGGGCGGCCAGGCGTCGGGCCAGCGGGGCGACCGACCGGCGCAGCTCGGCCAGGTCCGCGGACTGGGCGCGCAGGAAGTCCACCTGGTCGGCCAGCGGCTTGACGGCGTTGCGGGCCACCCGGTCCCGGCCGCGCTCGGCCGCCGTCCGCCGCCGGACCTCGGCCTCGACCGCGGCCCGGAAGGCGGCCAGCCGCTCGCGCACCCTCTGCCGGGCGACCTGCTCGGCCAGTCCCCCGCGCTCGGTGTCCCCGAGCAGACCGGCCAGCAGCTGGGCGACCAGGGTGTCCGGGGACAGCGCGCGCAGCACCCGGTAGGAGAAGAACGACTGCCCGGACGGCGAGGGCTGCCCCTGGCCCAGCTGGTCCACCGCGGTCCGGGCGAGCCGGCGCAGCTCTTCCTCGTCGCCGTCCAGCAGTCGGCGCAGCAGCTCCTCCCGCAGCTCGGCGGCCAGCTCAGCGAGCCGTTCGGCGTCCGAACGCGGGTCTTCCTGGGCCCCCTCGGCCGGGTCTTCGGTGGTCGCCACGGCGACACCGGGCCGGTCGGACAGCGGCCACCACAGGTCGAACAGCACGTCGTAGGTCGGGCGCTGGGCGGCGCGGGTCAGCAGGACGGCGGCCAGACCGTGCCGCAGCTGCTCGCGGTCGAGCAGGTCGACCACGGTGAGCACCTCGGCGGCGTCCACGGCCGCGGAGATGCCGACCGAGATCCCGGTGTCGCGCACCGCGCGGACGAAACCGTCCAGGTGCGCGGGCAGCCCGCCGGACCCGACCGCGGTCATCAGTTCAGCCGCAACTCGGCGGCGGCCCGGGTCTGATCGCTCGCGTGCTTGAGGACGACGCCCAGGGTCGACTTCACCGCGGTGTCGTCGAGGGTGTCGAAGCCCAGCGCGAGCAGCGTCTCGGCCCAGTCCAGGGTCTCCGAGATCGAGGGCGACTTCTTCAGCTCCATCGCCCGCAGCGCCCGCACCGTGCCGACCAGCTGCTCGGCCAGCGCCGGGGCGAGGTCGGGCACCCGGGACAGCACGATCTCGCGCTCCCGCTCGGCGCTCGGGTAGTCCAGCGCCAGGTAGAGGCAGCGGCGCTTCAGCGCCTCCGACAGCTCCCGGGTGGCGTTGGAGGTCAGTACCACCATCGGCCGGCGGGTGGCCACGATGGTGCCGATCTCGGGGATGGTGACCTGGAAGTCGCTGAGCACCTCCAGCAGCAGGCCCTCGACCTCGACGTCGGCCTTGTCGGTCTCGTCGATGAGCAGCACGGTGGGCTCGGTGCGCCGGATCGCGGTCAGCAGCGGCCGGGACAGCAGGAACTCCTCGCCGAAGACGTCGTCGTGCAGGTCGCCCCAGCCACCGCCGTCCGCGGAGTTCTGCGAGGCTGCGTTGGCGTGCGAGATGCGCAGCAGCTGCTTCTTGTAGTTCCACTCGTACAGCGCGCGGGCCTCGTCCAGGCCCTCGTAGCACTGCAGCCGGATCAGCTCGGCCGACGTCGCGGTGGCCAGCGCCTTCGCCAGCTCGGTCTTGCCGACCCCCGCCGGGCCCTCGACGAGCAGCGGCTTGCCCAGCC
>JBBSVA010000209.1:0-3797 GCA_038233915.1 Mycobacteriales bacterium
CGCAGGGCCGGGACCGTGCCGTCGAGGTCCTCGGCGAGGGTGAGCGCCCAGGCGTGCACCACGGCCAGCAGGTCGGCCTCGGCGTCCGGTGGCTCCCACTCCAGCTCGCTGGCAGCGAACGAGCAGCGCAGCGCGACCCTGGCCAGCCGGGTGGCGCGGGCGTCGTCGCCGCGACGGTGCACGGTCTGGGCCAGCTCGGCGTGCTGCTGGGCGCAGAGCCGGAGCAGTCGCCAGCAGTCGGCGGGGTCGGCCAGGGTGGCGGCGACCCGCTGTCCGCGGAGGGCCTGGGCGACCGCGAGCTCCTCCAGGTCCAGCCGGGTCAGCGCCAGGGAGAGCCAGTGGTGGGCCTGGTGCAGCTCGCGGCTCGGCCGGCCGGCCGGTACCTGGTCGGTGAGCAGGCTGGCGTCCACGGCCAGGTGCATGGCTGCGTCGAAGCGGTCGGCGCTGACCTCGAGGTGGGCCAGGTAGGCCAGCAGCAGGGCGCGCTCGGCATCGGGCGGGCAGCTCTCCACGGCGGCCCGGGCGGCGAGAACCTCGTCGTTGGCGGCGGCCGGTTCGTCGCCGACGAGCAACCGGCGGGCGGCGAAGGCGTGCGACCAGGCGGTCCACCGCGGGGTCTCGGCAGCCGCGAGCTGCACCTCGACCCCGGCGAGGGTGTCGATGAAGTCGCGGGCGTCCTCGCGGTCGCTGGCCTCCAGGAGCGCCCAACGGGCCTCGCCGAGCGCGACGTCGTCCACGAGGGCCGGGCTGCCGGTGGTCACGCCTTCCTCCACTCACCTGTGGGACGCCGGTCCGAGAGGGGTCCCCTCGTCCGAGCGTCCGGCCGGTGGCGAGGCAGCTCCCCCCGGGTCGGGGACTGGACCCGACCCGGCCGCACTACCCTCGTCGGATGCCTGTGCAGCCCCCGACTCGGTTCGCCTATCTGGGGCCCGAGGGTACCTTCACCGAAGCTGCGCTCCGCAGGCTCGGTGCCCCGTCCGAGGGGGACGCGCTGCCGGTGTCCAGCGTCTCGGCGGCGCTGGCCGCGGTGCGCGCCGGGGAGGTCGACGCGGCGGTCGTGCCGATGGAGAACTCGGTCGAGGGATCGGTGTCCCCGACCATCGACGGGCTGGCCGCCGGCGAGCCCGTCGTGATCACCCGCGAGGTGTTCCTGGAAGTCGACTTCGTGCTGGGCGTGCGGCCCGGGACGACCCTGGCCCAGGTCACCTCGGTGGCCAGCCACCCGCACGCGTTGGCCCAGACCCGCGAGTGGGTCACCGAGCACCTGCCGCAGGCCGCCGTCGTCGTCGCGGCCTCGACCGCGGAGGCCGCCCGGCTGGTCTCCCTCGGCGACGGCGACGCCGCCGTGTGCCCCGCGCTGGCCGCGAGCCGGTACGGGCTGGAGATCGCCGCCGAGCAGCTGGCCGACGCCCCGGGCGCCGTCACCCGCTTCGTGCAGGTCGAGCGGCCGGGCCGGCTGCCCGCGCCGACCGGGGCGGACAAGACCACGATGACCTGCGTCGTCGCCGACCGCACCGGGGCGCTGCTGGAACTGCTCAGCGAGCTGGCCGTGCGCGGGATCAGCCTGACCCGGCTGGACTCCCGGCCGCGTCGCGAGCGGCTGGGCGTCTACTCCTTCTCCCTGGACGTCGAGGGCCACGTGGCCGACCGTCGGGTGGGCGACGCGCTGGTCGCGCTGCACCGGTCGTGCGAGGAGGTCCGGTTCCTGGGCTCCTACCCGCGGGCCGACGGCCGGGAGGGCAAGCCGGTCCTGACCTCGGCCGAGGACGGCTCCTACACCGACGCAGACCTCTGGCTGGCCGCGGTCCGGACCACCAGCGGCTGACCGGCCCCGGGCACGGCGGTTCGCTGGAGCGGCACCACCGACTCCGGTCACGGTAACTCAGTGTCCTGCCCCGAGAGCAGGGCGCAACCCGTCCGGGGGGTTCTGTCGTGACGGATCCGTCACGACCCCGCCACGGCTGGCTCAGAGGTAGAGGCCGGTCGACTCCTCGATCCGCTCGGCGGCCACTGCGTGCACGTCGCGTTCCCGCAGGATGACCAGGTCCTCACCGTGCACCTCGACCTCGTGCTGGTCCTCGGGGGAGAAGAGCACCTGGTCGCCCACCTTTACCTGGCGCACGTTCGCACCCACCCCGCGGGCCTCGCCCCACACCAGCCGCTTGGCCACCTGGGCAGTCGCCGGGATCAGGATGCCGCCGGAGCTGCGTCGGTCGCCGGAGTCGCTGCGCAGCGAGACCAGCAGCCGGTCGTGCAGCATCTTGATGGGTAGGCGGGCGTCGTCCTGGGGCACGAACCCATGGTGACTGACGGGAACGGCCGCGCTGCAGGGGCCCGCTCTCATGCGGCGCGAGGGGTGGGGGGTGGCGTGGTCCTCCTTCAGCCCCATCCGAGGGCGTGCAACTTCTCCTCGCCGATGCCGAAGTGGTGCGCAATCTCGTGCACGACGGTGATCGTGACCTCCTCGGCCACCTGGTCGGCGGTCTCGCAGACGTCACAGATGGCCTCCCGGTAGACCATGATCCGGTCCGGCAGCTGCCCGGAGAGGTCCCAGCTGCGCTCGGTCAGCGCGTACCCCTCGTAGAGCCCCAGCAGGGTCGGCTCGTCGGGGTTCCGGTCCTCCACCAGGACGACGACATTGTCCACCAGCGCCATCAGCTCGGCCGGGACCTGGTCCAGGGCGTCGGCGACCAGGTCCTCGAACTCCTCGAGCGGGAGCGCCCTCACCAGCTGGTGGGCAGCGGACGGCCCTCCTCGTAGCCGGCCGCGGACTGCACGCCGAGCACCGCGCGCTCGTGCAGCTCCTCGACCGTGCGGGCCCCGGCGTAGGTGCAGGAGGAACGGACGCCGGCGACGATCCCGTCGACCAGGTCCTCGACGCCCGGGCGGGCCGGGTCCAGGTACATCCGCGAGGAGCTGATGCCCTCCTCGAACAACCCGGCGCGGGCCCGTTCGAAGCCGGACTGGGTCGACGTCCGGGCCTTGACGGCGCGGGCCGAGGCCATCCCGAAGCTCTCCTTGTAGAGCCGGCCGGTGCCGTCGGAGTGCACGTCGCCGGCGCTCTCGTAGGTGCCGGCGAACCAGGACCCGACCATCACGTTCGCTGCGCCCGCGGCCAGTGCCAGGGCGATGTCCCGGGGGTGCCGGACGCCGCCGTCGGCCCAGACGTGCTTGCCGGCCTCGCGGGCGGCGGCCGCGCATTCCTCGACGGCGGAGAACTGCGGGCGCCCGACGCCGGTCATCATCCGGGTGGTGCACATGGCGCCGGGGCCGACACCGACCTTGACGACGTCGGCACCGGCCTCGATCAGGTCCCGGGTGCCCCCGGCGGTGACCACGTTGCCGGCGACTATCGGCACGATCCGCCCACCCCGGCCGGCGACGGCGCGCACGAGGCGGACCGCCTCGACGGCCTTGGCCTGGTGGCCGTGTGCGGTGTCCACCACGAGCACGTCGACGCCGTGGGCCAGCAGCGCCTCGGCCTTGCCGGCCACGTCGCCGTTGATGCCGACGGCGGCGGAGGTGAGCAGCTGTCCGGCACCGTTGACGGCCGGGGTGTAGAGCGCGCTGCGCAGCGCGCCCTTGCGGGTGATGACGCCCAGCAGCTGGTCGCCGTCGACGACGGGGGCGGCGTTGACCCGGGCCTCGGACAGCACGTCGAACACCTTCGGCAGGTCGGTCCCGGCCGGGATGGTCAGCGGGTTCGGCGCCATGACCTGTGACAGCTGGGTGAACCGGTCCACGCCCTGGCAGGCGCCGTCGGTCACCACGCCGACCGGGCGGCCGCCGTCGGTCAC
>JBBSVA010000210.1:0-3776 GCA_038233915.1 Mycobacteriales bacterium
GGTCAGGTAGACGACGAGGGGCGGGAGGTCCTGCAGCCAGTCGATCATCGGTGAGCCATCCTGCCGGACCGGCCTGTCCTCAGAGCCCCAGCGCCGCCGACATCTCGCTCCGCAACCGGGACAGCTCGGTCTGGCCCTGTGCACGGGCGGCCGGCACCCCGGCCGCGTCCGGCACCGGGACGACGGACTCCAGGTACGCCTTGAGCTTGGGCTCGGTCCCGCTCGGCCGGACGACGACCCGCACCCCGGGACCGGTGAGCCGGACGGCGTCCAGGGCCGGCTCGGCCTGCAGCAGGTCCTCGACGGCGACCGGGCGGTCCAGCAGCGTCGCCGGCGGGTCGGTGCGCAGCCGGGCCATCGCGTCGGAGATCAGGGTCAGGTCCTCGACCCGCACCGAGAGCTGACCGTTGACGATGAGGCCGTGCTCGACGGCGAGCTCGTCCAGCCGGTCGTTGAGCGTGCGGCCGGTGGTGGCCAGCTCGGTGGCCAGCAGCGCCACGGCCAGCGCCGCGGAGACGCCGTCCTTGTCCCGGGCCACCCCGGGGCTCACCGCGTAGCCCAGCGCCTCCTCGTAGCCGTAGACCAACGGGGCCGTGGAAGAGCCGGCCCGGATGATCCACTTGAAGCCGGTCGGGGTGCGGGCGCAGGGCTGGCCGTGCGCTGCGGTGAGCTCCTGCAGCAGCGAGCCGCTGACCAGGGACGCGGCGTACGTGCCGGTGACCCCGCGGCGGAGCAACCAGTCGGCGAGCAGTGCGCCGACCTCGTCACCGGTCAGCTGGCGGTCCCCGCAGACGACCGAGCACCGGTCGGCGTCGGGGTCCTGGGCGATCGCCACGTCGGCGCCCACCCGCTGCGCCAGCGCACGGAGCAGGTCGACCGCGCCGGGCTCCTCCGGGTTGGGGAAGGCCACCGTCGGGAAGTCGGGGTCAGGGTGCTCCTGCTCGGCCACCGCGTGCAGCTCGCCGAACCCCGCGGCGGTGAGGACGCTGCGGGTGGTCGTCGTCCCCACGCCGTGCATGGCCGTGTACGCGACCACGAGACGCCGGCGGGCTGCGGCGTCCACCCGGTCGGGCTGCAGGGCGGCGACGACGGCGGTTACGTAGTCGGCCTCGACATCGTCGTCCAGGGTCGTCCACTCGTCGCTGCGGGGGAGGGCACGGACCGAGGCGACCGCGGCGATGGCGGTCTCGATCGCGGCGTCGGCCGGGGGCACGAGCTGGGCGCCGTCGCCGAGGTAGACCTTGTAGCCGTTGTCCTGGGGTGGGTTGTGGCTGGCGGTGACCATCACACCGGCGACCGCGCCCAGGTGCCGGACCGCGAAGGACAGCACCGGGGTGGGCAGCGGGCGGGGCAGCACCTGGACGGCGAAGCCGGCGCCGGCCAGCACCTCGGCGCTCACCCGGGCGAACTCGTCGGACCGGTGTCGGGCGTCGTAGCCGATCACGACGCCGCGCCCGGCCAGGCCCTCGGCGGCCAGGTGGGCACCCAGCCCGGCGGCCGCGCGGGCGACCACGGCGGCGTTCATCCCGGCCGGGCCCGCGCGCAGCGGGCCGCGGAGCCCGGCGGTGCCGAAGGTGAGCGGGCCGGCGAACCGCTCGGCCAGCTCGTCGTGAGCCCTGTCGTCGAGCAGCGCCTGGAGCTCGGCGGCGTCCCCGGCGTGCGGGTCGTCGGCGATCCAGCGCTGGACCGCGGCGAGGTCCAGCTGGCCGGCGTCCCCGGTCATGACGGGTCGGCCTGCTGTGCCCGGGCCGCGACCGCGTCGATGGAGAAGTCCGGGCCGGCGTACTCGCCGCCCAGGCGGTCGTGCTCGACGGTGCCCGGGGTGGGCTCCCCGAAGGCCCCGGTGATGGCCTCGGCGTAGATCTCGGCATCGTCGACGGACTCGTAGCCCAGCGCCTGGGCAGAGCTCAGGTCCCACCAGTTCCGGGTGTTCGCCGAGACTCCCCAGACCACGGCGAAACCGGGGCTGGGCGCGGTCAGCGCGGCGTCGACCAGGCCGACCGTGTCGTCGGGGGACAGCCAGGTGGACAGGTGCCGGGGAGCGCGCGGCTCGGGCAGGGCGGAGCCGATCCGCAGGCACACCACGTCCAGGCCGTACCTGTCCGCGTAGAGCGAGCCGAGTGCCTCCATCGCGACCTTGGAGACGCCGTAGAAGGTGTCCGGTCGCGGCTGGGCGTCGGTCTGCGCGTCCGTCACGCGAGGGGACATCCCGGTGGCGTGGTTGCTGCTCGCCAGCACCACGCGGGGAACGCCGGCGAACCGGGCGGCCTCGAGCACCGCGTGGGTGCCGTCGATGTTGGCGTGCCGGATCGCGGGCCAGCTGGACTCGGTCGGGATGCCGGCCATGTGCACCAGCGCGCTCGCGCCCTGTGCGGCCGCGGTGACCAGGGCCAGGTCGGTGACATCGCCGACCACGTGCTCCTCGCCGGGCCGGGTGTCGGTGACCGGGACGACGTCCAGGCAGCGCAGCGCGTGCCCGAGCTCCGGCAGCCCGCCGCGCAGCAGCGTGCCGATGTAGCCGGCCGCGCCGGTCAGCAGGACCGGGCCGCTCATGCCTGCGGCAGCTTGCTGATGAACTCCACCAGGAATTGGCCCAGCCGCCCGGCGGCGGCTTGGCCGGCCTCGAGCACCTCGACGTGGTCCAGCGCCGCACCGGTGATCCCGGCGGCGGCGTTGGTGACCATCGACAGGCCGAACACCTCGACCCCGGCGGCGCGGGCCGCGATGGCCTCCAGTGCGGTGGACATGCCCACCAGGTCGGCGCCCATCGTGGTCAGCATCCGGATCTCGGCGGGGGTCTCGAAGTGCGGGCCGGGCAGCGCCGCGTAGACGCCCTCGACCAGGGACGGGTCGATCTCCTGGGCCAGTGCCCGCAGCCGCTGGGCGTACAGGTCGGTCAGGTCGACGAAGGTCGCGCCGACCAGCGGGGACCGCGCTGTCAGGTTGAGGTGGTCGCTGATCAGCACCGCCTGGCCGACCGTGTGGTCGGGGGACAGGCCGCCGGCGGCATTGGTGAGCACCACGGTGCGCACGCCGGCGGCGGCCGCGGTCCGGATGCCGTGCACGACCGGCTCGACCCCGCGGCCCTCGTAGAGATGGGTGCGGCCCAGGAAGAGCAGCACCCGGGTGTCGCCGACCCGGACCGAGCGGATCTCCCCGCCGTGCCCGGTGACCGTGGGTGCGGCGAAGCCGGGCAGCTCGCCGATCGCGACGCTGGCCTGCGCCGGGCCGAAGGCGTCGGCGGCGGGCGCCCACCCCGACCCCATCACGACGGCGACGTCGTGCGGGCCGCCGAGGGCCGCGGTGAGGTCGTCGGCGGCGCGGACGGCCAGCGCGGCGGGGTCGGTCGGGGAGGTCTCGGCAGGCGTCTGACTCACGGGCAGGACGCTAGCCGAGAGGGGTGACAGCGAGCAGCGCGACCGTCGAAACTTGATATCAGCTAGTGATATCATAGGGGCCCCCAGCGCTCCCAGCCCGTTCGAGGTGATTCCCGTGCCCAAGACCCTGGTGGACATCCCCGAGGACAAGCTCGCAGCGGCTCAGGCCGTCTTGGGTACGAGTTCCAAGCGGGCGACCGTGGAACGAGCTCTGGACCTCGTTCTCCAGCAGGCCCACCAGCGCGACCTGATCGAGGCTGTGGCTGCGGGTGAGGTGTCAGGGCACTTCAGTCCTGCCGAGTTCGCCCGCGTCCGTGCCTGAGGTCGTCCTCGACAACTCCGCTTACGCGCGCATCCGGACCTCCCTCGAGGTGCGGGAGGCCCTGCTCGATCACCTGA
>JBBSVA010000211.1:0-3701 GCA_038233915.1 Mycobacteriales bacterium
GCGTCCACCCGGTACTTGTTGACGCCGATCACCGGCTGCCGACCGGAGTCGATCCGGGCCTGGGTGCGGGCCGCGGCCTCCTCGATGCGCAGCTTGGGGATGCCGTCGCTGATCGCCTGGGCCATCCCGCCGTGCGCGGCGACCTCCTCGATGTGCGCCCACGCCCGCCGAGCCAGGTCGTGGGTCAGCTTCTCCACGTACGCCGACCCGCCCCACGGGTCGATGACCCGCGTCGTCCCGGACTCCTGCTGCAGCAGCAGCTGGGTGTTGCGGGCGATCCGGGCGGAGAAGTCGGTCGGCAGCGCGAGCGCCTCGTCCAGAGCGTTCGTGTGCAGCGACTGGGTGTGGCCCTGGGTCGCGGCCATCGCCTCCAGGCAGGTCCGGACGACGTTGTTGTAGACGTCCTGCGCGGTCAGCGACCAGCCCGAGGTCTGCGAGTGCGTGCGCAGCGACAGCGACTTGGGGTTGGTCGCCCCCTCGCGCTCGACCAGCTTGGCCCACAGCAGGCGGCCGGCCCGGAGCTTGGCGACCTCCATGAAGAAGTTCATCCCGATGCCCCAGAAGAAGCTCAACCGGGGGGCGAAGGAGTCGACGTCCATCCCGGCGTCCCGGCCGGCCTTCAGGTACTCGACACCGTCCGCCAGCGTGTAGGCCAGCTCCAGGTCGGCCGTCGCCCCGGCCTCCTGGATGTGGTAGCCGGAGATCGAGATCGAGTTGAAGCGCGGCATCTTCTGCGAGGTGTAGGTGAAGATGTCGCTGATCACCTGCATCGAGGGCCCCGGGGGGTAGATGTAGGTGTTGCGGACCATGAACTCCTTGAGGATGTCGTTCTGGATGGTCCCGCTCAGCTGCTCGGGCGCCACCCCCTGCTCCTCGGCCGCGACGATGTAGAGCGCGAGCACCGGCAGCACGGCGCCGTTCATGGTCATCGAGACGCTCATCCGGTCCAGCGGGATGCCGTCGAAGAGCTGCCGCATGTCGTAGATCGAGTCGATCGCCACCCCGGCCATGCCGACGTCGCCGGGCACCCGCGGGTGGTCGGAGTCGTAGCCGCGGTGCGTGGGCAGGTCGAACGCAACCGACAGGCCCTTCTGCCCGGCGGCCAGGTTGCGCCGGTAGAACGCGTTGGACGCCGCCGCGGTCGAGAAGCCCGCGTACTGCCGGACGGTCCACGGCTGGGTGGTGTACATCGTCGGGTAGGGCCCGCGGCCGAAGGGCGGCAGCCCCGGGTAGCCGTCCAGGAAGTCCAGCCCGGCCAGGTCGTCGGCGGTCAGCAGCGGCGGGACGGCGATGCCCTCCGGCGTCTCCCACGCGGCGTCGCCGACCGCACGCCCGGTGTGCTCGACGAACGCGGCTGCCCAGTCAGCAGCAGCGCCCGCGTCAGCCGACGTGCCGAGATCCAGGGACCCGAAGTCGGGGATCGTGCTCATGCCCGTGCTCCCAGCAGCTCGTCGAGGGTGGTACCCAGCACGGCGACCGCGTCGCAGCCGGCGAAGACATACCCGTCCACGCCCTGCACCGCCAGGTCGGCCTTCCCGGCCAGCCAGACCCGGGTGGCCCCGGCGGCCCGCAGTTCGGCGACCAGGTCGGCCGCGTCGGCGTAGTCGCGGTCGGACCCGCAGACGCAGACCGCCGTCGTCCCGGCCCCGACGAAGCCGGACGCGCCGTCACCTGCGGGCGTGGCCAGTCCGCCGGCCTGGAAGAGGTTGGTGGCGAACGACAGCCGGGCGGTGTGCGCCGCGGGCTTGCCCATCGTGGCCAGGTAGACGGCCGGCCGCTGGGCGTCGGCGTCCGCACGGTCGCGGAGCTCCTCGAACGCGGCGGCCGCACGCACCCGGGGCAGGCCCCCCGGGCCGGGCGGCAGCACGTCGACGGCCGGCCGACGACGGGGCAGATCCTCGGCCGGGTTCGCGAACTCACTCACCCCGGTGATCGGGTCCCGCCGGGTGGCCAGTCGTGCGGACCGGGCCTCCCACGCGACCGCTACCCGCTCCCGCACCAGGCCCGAGGACAGCGCCGCGGCGTACCCGCCGGCCCGCTCGATCTCGGTGAACCAGTCCCACGCGGCGTGCGCGAGGGAGTCGGTGAGCGACTCGACATACCAGGAGCCCCCGGCCGGGTCCAGGACCCGGGCCAGGTGCGCTTCCTCGGTCAGCAGGGCCTGGGTGTTGCGCGCGATCCGCCGGGCGAAGGCGTCCGGCAGGCCGAGGGCGGCGTCGAACGGGGTGACCGTGACGGCGTCGGCTCCCCCGACGCCGGCGGCGAAGCAGGCGATCGTGGTGCGCAGCATGTTGACCCAGGGGTCGCGCCGCGTCGTCATGACCGAGGAGGTGACGGCGTGCTGCCGCATGCCGCGGGCCTCGGCGGAGACGCCGGCGACCTCACCGACCCGGTCCCACAGCCGGCGGGCGGCGCGCAGCATCGCGATCGTCGTGAACTGGTCGGCGGTGGCGGCGAACCGGAACTCCAGCTGCGCTGCGGCCTCGTCGACGGCGAGGCCCCCCTCGGTCAGCACGCGCAGGTAGGCGACCCCGGCGGCCATCGCGCAGCCGAGCTCCTCGACCGCGGTGCCGCCCGCGTCGTGCACGACGGTGGCGTCGACGACGACGGCCCGCAGGTCACCGTGCGCGGCCGCGCGCCGGGCCAGGTCGGCGAGCCCGGCGAGGTCCTGCTCCTGCCCGGACGACGCGTGCACGGCCAGCGGGTCCAGACCCAATGAGCCGCCGGGCGCGAGGTCGGTGCGGCCCTCGACGAGCGCCAGGAAGGCCTCGGCGCCCTCGACCCCGCCCTGCAGGGTCACCGGCGCCAGGTCCAGCAGCACGTCGCCGAGCACGTCGCCGAGGGAGTCCACCGGGACGGCACCCTCGCCCAGCACCAGCCACAGCGAGGTCACGCCGTGCTCGAGGTCGGCCGCGATCGCCTCCGTCGTCGTCGCCACGTCGGGGTCGGCGTGCCGCTGACGCACGTCCCAACCGGCCGGGATGCCGCCGGCGGCGGCCTGGTCCTCGGCGGCCGAGGGCGCCGGACGCACGACCCGGCTGCCCCGCACGAACGGCGGCGACCCGGGGACGCCGGTCGCGGGCAGGCCGGCGGTGTCGGCCGCGGTGTACAGCGGGGCGACGTCGACCCCGGTGGCCACGGTGGCGCGCAGGGCGTCCTCGACCGGGTCGGGCAGCTCCTCGCGGCCGGCCTTGCGCAGCACGCCGGTCACCAGGTCCCGCCACTGGTCGCGGGTGACCGCGGGGAAGTCCGCGGCCAGCGACAGCTCGGCCGGGGGAGCAGGGTCGTCGGGCACCTGGGCTGCGTCCGTGGGGGACTCTGCCGTGGCGTCGTGGTCTGACTGGTGGCTCATCGTCGGGTCACCGGCTCTCGGGAGGGCGTGCTCGCTTTGTACCGCAGGGGTCAGACGGAACCCGACCGGGAGGGTGTGGGAGTGGGCGGGCTCACAGCATCGGCGGCCAGCGCGTGCAGCGCGGTGCGGGCCAGCAGCCGGACTCCGACGCCGATCGCGCGCTCGTCGACGTCGAAGGTGCCGCGGTGCAGGTCCAGCGGCTCCCCGCCGCCGTGCGTGCCCAGCCGGGCCAGCGCGATCGGCAGCACCTCGGCGAACCAGCCGAAGTCCTCCCCACCCATCGACTGAGGCGAGAGCACGACGCCGTCCGAACCGACGGTCTCCAGCGCGGCCGCGCGCAGCAGCGCCA
>JBBSVA010000212.1:0-3579 GCA_038233915.1 Mycobacteriales bacterium
GGGAACGCGACGACCTCGACCTCGATCGCGCCGTCGAGGGCCTCCACCGCCTCGCGGACGACGTCGATCCCGCGCAGCCCGACGCCCAGGTCGACATCGACGTGCGTGCGGACGGCGGTGGTGCCGTGTCGGAGCAGCTCGCGCAGCACGGCGACGGTGGAGTCCACCCGGGGGATGCCGAGGGCGTCGCGCTCGGCCCGCTCGTGGGCGATCCGGCCCTGGGTGGTCTGCTGACCGCCGTAGGAGACCCAGGGGCGGCCCCACCAGCTCTTGTCCACGTGGGCGTGCGCGTTGACCAGCCCGGGCAGGGCGAGCAGCCCCGCGCCGTCGAGCTGCTCGCCGGCCGGCCCACCGGTGCCGGCCGGCACGACGGCTTCGATCCGGCCCCCGGTGAGCAGCAGGTCGACCGGGGCGGCTCCCCAGGGGCGGACATCGGTCAGGATCAGATCGGTCACCCGCCCATGCTGCCCGGTCCGGCCCGCGGCTGCTCAGCGCTGCTGCCGGCGGCTCCCGCCGTGCCAGTCCTCCGTGGTGCCGACCTCCCCGGGCTCGACGCCGAAGCTGCGCAGCTGGGGTCGCTCGCGCAGGCTGCGCTTGAGCTCGGTGAAGCCACCGAAGGAGGCCAGCCCGATCACGTGGTCCCACAGCGGGACGGCGTCCTCGGGGCTGGGCAGCCGGCTGATCACCGGGCCGAAGAAGGCGAGCCCCTCGGGTGGGCGGAACTGCAGGATCGGCGTCCCGACGTCCTTGCCGGTGAGCGCGAGCGCCTCGTCGGTCTCGGCCTGGATGCGCGCGTCGTGGGCGGGGTCGTGGAGGGCGTCGGCCAGCGCGGCGTCGAACCCCAGTTCGGTCAGCACGGGGACGACGAACTCGTGGGTGCCCCGGCGGTCGTGCCCGGTGCCGCCGTCGACGGGTGCCGCGTCGTGGATGCCGTGCCCCAGGGCGGTGTACAGGCGCTCGACGCCGGCGTTGCCGTGCTCGTCCCGGACGCGGGCGGCGACGCGCAGCAGGTGCAGGCCCGCGGTGTGCCCGGCCTCGTAGCCGGGTGGGAAGTGGCTGGCGTAGTCGATGTGGGCGTTGAGCTGTCGCAGCGAGATGAACCGCCACTCCACCTCGTACTCGCGTTGCCGGGCGACCTCCGCCACCCAGCGGCTGGTCAGCCAGGCGAAGGGACAGACCGGGTCGAACCAGAAGCGGAGGTCAGCCATGCCGTCGATTCTGCTCCACGACCTCATCGACGTCCGGGACGGGCACCTGCACCAGCGGTCACCACCCCGGAGACCCCGGCACCCCCCAGGGCAGCACCCCCGTCGTCGTCCAGGGCCCCGCCCCGGCGGCCGGCTCCGCACCCACCACCAGCACCCCCACCACCGCCACCGCCACCGCCACCGCCACCTCGCCTACACCGGCATGGAACTCAGCACCCCCGCACTGGCCGGCCTGATCGCCCTGGTCCTGGGCTTCGCCCTCACCGTCGGCACCCGCCGCACGGTGGCCCACCAGTAGGACCCCCCGAGGGGTACTGCAGCGCAGCGGGGTCCACCGTGCAGTCCTCGAGGAAGCCGGACATCGGCGGGGCCAGTCCGGTCTGCATCGGCCGACGGACGACGGACAGGTGGTCCGAGGTGCTCCCGTCCTCGGTGGTGACGGCAACCCCGGCCAGGGTCACCGGCCCGCTCGGCGGCTTCGCGGTCACCGTGCCCGCAGCTGGTGCCGCGCCGGCCTCGTCGGCCGGCCGGGACGCCCGGGCGGCCTGCGGGTCGGCCACCGCGGACGTGAGCCCGCACCCCGATGCCATGGCGCCGAGGCCCAGCACCCCGAGCGCCCGGCGTCCGCGACGCAGCTCACCGAACAGCACGTGCCTCCCGAGATCCGTTCCGAGCCCGCACGGGGTCACGGCATCGGACGCTGCGGAAGCGGGTCAGCGACGGAGGTGGTGCTCCGACTGCTGGGCGGTGCTGACCAGCGCCTGATCCGAGCGGATCCGGGACACCTCGACCGACTGGGCCGGCAGCAGCGCGGCCAGCAGCCAGTCGGTGCCGACCCGGACCCGGTTGTTCATCGAGGGCAGCGCGTACAGGTGGTAACCCCGGGCGACGATCTTGGCGAGCGGGCCGCGCAGCTTGATGCCCAACGGCTTGGCGACGGCGTCCCGGCCACCGAGGTCGGCGACCAGGCCGAGGTCGCGGTGCTTGTAGGGCCGGGCCTGTCCGAAGCCCAGGCTGGCGGCGACGTTGCGGCCCAGCGCTGTGCCCTGCCGCTGCGCGTGCTGCGCGGTCGGCGGGGTGACCGGCTGGGGCTGCGTCGAGCCGACGGGCGACCAGTCCGGGTTGGCCAGGTCCGGCACGGCGGCCGCATCGCCACCGGCGAAGACGCCGTCGGCACCGGGGACCGACAGGTCGGCGTCCACGATCAGCCGACCCTTCTGCAGCGGCAGGTGCAGCGCGCCGACCAGCGGGCTGGCGGCGACACCGGCGCCCCAGATCAGCGTGCGGCTGGGGATGGTCGACCCGTCGGTCAGGTCGGTCTCGCCGTCCCGGGCCTCCTTCACCGTGACGCCGAGCCGGACGTCGATGCCGCGCCGGTGCAGGGCGTCCATCGCGACCGTTCCCAGGTCGGGGCCGAGCTCGGGCAGCACGCTCTCGGCCAGGTCGATGAGCACCCAGGAGATGTCCTCGGGCCGGATCCCGGCCCAGCGGGAGGCGATGGTGCCCAGCCAGTACTGCAGTTGGGCGACGATCTCGGTGCCGGTGTACCCGGCGCCCACGGCGACCACGGTCAGCCGCTGGCGGCGCTCGGCGTCGTGCTCGGGGCCGGCGGGCAGCGCGTCGGCGCGATCGAGCTGGCGGAGCAGGTGGTCCCGCAGGAACTGGGCCTCGACGAGGGTCTTGACCCCGTGCGCGCGCTCGGCGACGCCGGGGATGTCGAACTGCCGGGTGATCGAGCCCGGCGCCAGCACGAGCCGGTCGTAGGGCTGGGTCAGCGTGCCGTCGGTGGCCCCGCCGTCGTCGGTGGTGCGCACGGTGACCGTCTTGGCCTGCGGGTCGATGTCGCTGACGCTGCCGAGCACGACCCGGGTACGGCGCAGCCGCTGGCGCAGCGAGACCGCGATGTGCCGGGGCTCGACGACGCCGGCGCTGACGTCGGGCAGCAGCGGGCTGTACAGCAGGTAGTCACTGGGGTTGATCAGCACGAGTTCCGCAGCCTCGGGCGGCAGGATCTTCTCCAGCTTCCGCAGCGCGTGGAAACCGGCGAACCCTCCCCCGACGACGACGACGACTGGGCGGGACTGGCTCATGACGACTCCTGACGAGTGCGGGCTGGACGGTCACCGCGCCGTTGCGACTCCCACCTCCTGCCCAGCCCGCTCTGGGGTGAACCCGTTTCGTGTGTCACCCGGGGAAGGCCTGCTCACGTCGCTGAGCCGGGATTCCGGCCGGCCCGCCCTGGAGGTGCGCGACCAGGTCAGAGCTCGGTGACCTCGTAGGTGTGCCCGGCCGCGCGCAGCCGGTTCACCAGCACCGTCCCCAGCGCGGTGGACGGCGTCAGCGACCCGGCCCGATCGGGCAGCCGGTCCCC
>JBBSVA010000213.1:0-3512 GCA_038233915.1 Mycobacteriales bacterium
GTCGCAGCATGTCACTCATCCGTGGCGGTCCACCGACGGTCAGCCGGTGGGGTCGATCTCCTCCGGGTCCCGGCCCAGCAGGACGGCGACCTGGTCGACGACGACGTCCCGCACGAGGTCGGCCAGGTCGTCGCGGTCGTGCGCCCGGATCTCCAACGGCCTGCGGTAGACGATGATCCGCGGCGGGTGCTCCGTGCTGCCCTCGCGGTGCCCGGGCAGGACCCGGGCCAGCGGGACGCTCCCGTCGTCGAGGACATCGGCGTCGAGCACGACCTCGTCCGGGCTGCCGTGGTCGACCCACGGGACGTCCTCGACGGCGAACTCCACGCCGGCCAGCTCGCGCTCCCAGCGCCGCTCCAGGTCCTCGACGGCGTCGAGCACCAGGTCGTCGAACTGCTCGGCGCGGCTGCGCGACACCGGGATCCCGGGTGGGACGAGGCGGCCGCGGAGTCCGCGGCCGTGGCGGTCGCGGCGGGCGCGGGCGGGAGGGCGGTCCATGGCGGGGCGAGCCTACGTCCGCACCGGCGCCGGTGGGGGTGGTCCGGTGTGGCTGCTGACGCGGGGCGGATCGCGAGGTTAGTGTGCGAGCCGTGAGGAACCGGTGGTGAGGCAGTCACGTCGCTGCTCGCGCAGCGGCTGCGCGCAACCGGCGGCGGCCACCCTGACCTACGTGTACGCGGAGTCCACGGCTGTCGTCGGACCGTTGGCGACCTACTCGGAGCCGCACAGCTACGACCTGTGCGAGGCGCACGCCGAACGGCTGACCGTGCCCCGCGGGTGGGACGTCGTCCGGCACGAGGTCGAGGCCGATGAGAACGGGCCCACCGGGGACGACCTGCTCGCGCTGGCCGACGCCGTGCGGGAGGCCGCGCGGCCCGAGCCCGACGTCGAGCCGGTGGACAACGGCCGCGGCACGCGGCGCGGCCACCTGCGGGTCCTGCCCAACCTCCCCTGACCGCACGCGCGGTGTCGTACCCCGCCGTTAGGGTCTGACAGCCACCCCGCACGGGGCTGGTGTGGACCGAACTCGAGGTGGACCCGCGGTGCCCGACCTGTCCTCGCTCATCAAGGCCTACGACGTCCGAGGCGTCGTCCCGGACCAGTGGGACGAGTCCGTCGCGCGCGCGATCGGGGCCTCCTTCGCCGAGTTCGTGCACGCCGAGACCGGCGCCTCCGCCGTGGTCACCGCGCACGACATGCGTGAGACCTCCGTCCCGCTGTCCCGGGCCTTCGCCGAGGGCGTCCTGAGCCGTGGGGTCGACGTCGTCGAGGCCGGTCTGGGCTCCACCGACATGCTGTACTTCGCCGCCGGCAGCCTGGACCTGCCCGGCGCGATGTTCACCGCCAGTCACAACCCGGCGCAGTACAACGGGATCAAGATGTGTCGCGCTGGTGCCGCGCCCATCGGGCAGGACTCCGGCCTCGTCGACATCCGCACCTGGGCCGAGCAGCTGCTGGACGGCGTCAACGTGTTCACCCGCACGCCGACCGCGATCGGCAGCGTGACGAGCCGGGACGTGCTGAGCGAGTACTCGGACTACCTGCGCGGCCTGGTCGACCTCTCCGGCATCCGCCCGCTCAAGGTCGTCGTCGACGCCGGCAACGGGATGGGTGGGCACACGGTCCCGGTCGTGCTCTCCGGCCTGCCGCTGGACGTCGTCCCGATGTACTTCGAGCTGGACGGCTCGTTCCCCCACCACGAGGCCAACCCGCTGGACCCGGCGAACCTCGTCGACCTGCAGGCGGCCGTGGTCGAGCACGGCGCCGACGTGGGACTGGCCTTCGACGGCGACGCCGACCGGGTCTTCCTGATCGACGAGCGGGGCGAACCGGTCAGCCCGTCGGCGGTGACCGCCCTGGTCGCCGTCCGCGAGCTCCGCCGGGGCGTCGGGACGACGATCATCCACAACCTGATCACCTCGGCGGCCGTGCCGGAGATCGTGCGGGAGCACGGCGGCGACCCGGTGCGCACCCGCGTGGGGCACAGCTTCATCAAGGCCGAGATGGCCCGCACGGACGCCGTCTTCGGTGGCGAGCACTCCGCGCACTACTACTTCCGGGACTTCTGGCGCGCCGACACCGGGATGCTGGCCGCCATGCACGTGCTGTCCGCGCTGGGCGAGCAGCCCCGGCCGCTGTCCGAGCTGACTGCCGAGTACAGCCGGTACAGCGCCTCCGGCGAGATCAACTCGACGGTGGCCGACGCCGCGGGCCGGGTGGCCGCCGTGCGCGCCGACTATGGCGCCGACGAGCGGGTCGTCTTCGACGAGCTCGACGGCCTGACCGTGCAGCTGCCCGACGGCGCCTGGTTCAACCTGCGGGCCAGCAACACCGAACCCCTGCTCCGACTCAACGTCGAGGCCCCTGACCCCGCGCGGATGGCCGACGTCCGCGACCACGTCCTGGAGATGATCCGCTCATGACCGAGACCGCCCACCCCGAGTCGCTGGGCATCGACCCCTCGCTGCTGGCGATCCTGGCCTGCCCGGATGCCCACCACAGCCCGCTCACACTGGACACCGCAGCCGCCGAGCTGCTGTGCACCACCTGCGACCGGGCGTTCCCGGTGCGCGACGGCATCCCGGTGCTGTTGCTCGACGAGGCCCGGCACCGCGCGGCATGACGGCACCCGAGCTGGCCGAGGAGGTGCTTGACGACCCGGAGCTGCTGCGTGCCCGGGACCCGCGCGGGTTGCTGCCCGCGGTCGCCGGGGCCGGGCCCCAGGTCCGGGAGACCGCGCGGTTGACCGAGGAGGCCGGGCTGGGTCGGGTGACCGACGCCGGCCGCCCCCGCGGCCTGGTGGTCGTGGCCCGGCGCGAGGGCGCGGTGGCCGCATCCGTGCTGCGGGCACTGCTCGGGCCGACGAGCCCGGTCACCGTCGACGTCGTGCCCGGGCCGGACCTGCCGGTCTGGATGGGCGCCTCGGACGTCGCGGTCGTCGCCACCCGGACCGGGGCCGGGCGCTACGCGGTCACGCCCGCCTATGAGGCGGCGCGTCGGGGGATCGCCGTCGTCGGCATCGGTGCCGAGGGTGCGCCGCTGCACGCGGCGTGCGCGGCGGGCCGGTCACCGTACGTGGCCCTGCCGCAGACCCGGGTCCGGCACGCGACCCTGTGGTCACTGCTCACCCCGATGCTACGGCTGGCCGTCGACACCGGTTTGGTCGCTGCCGACGCGGCGGACACCGAGGCGGTGGCCACCGCGCTGGACGAGGTGGCCCGGGACTGCGGTCCGGCGCGCGACGCCGTGGTCAACCCGGCCAAGACCCTCGCCCTGGAACTGCTCGACGCGCTCCCGGTCCTCGTCTCGGAGGGCCCGCTCGCCGGGGCTGCCGCCGCCCGGGTGGCCGACCAGCTCGCGACCCTGGCCGGGTTGCCGGCCAGCCACTACCGGCGGCCCGACCAGCGGGTCGCCGCCTGCGCGGTGCTGGGTGGGCCGCTGGCCCACGACGACTCCGGCGACTTCTTCCGGGACCGGACCGACGACACCGGCCGGCGGCTGCGGCTGATCAC
>JBBSVA010000214.1:0-3506 GCA_038233915.1 Mycobacteriales bacterium
GCCCCGCACATGACGGCGCAGGGCTGGGGCCGGATCGTCAACGTCAGCGGGCTCAACGCCCGCCGGACCGGCTCGCTGGTCGGCACCGTGCGCAACGTGGCGGTCGCCGCGATGACGGCGAACCTGGCCGAGGAGTTGGGCCCGTCGGGGGTGAACGTCACCGTCGTCCACCCGGGGACCACGGTCACCGAACGCACCCCGGGAGTCATCGCCGCCCGGGCGCAGGCGGCCGACACCAGCGAGGCGGAGGCCGAGGCGGCGATGGCCGCCGACGTGCGGATCGGCCGGCTGGTCACCGCGGCCGAGGTCGCCGATGTCGTCGCGTTCCTGTGCTCCCCGCGCAGCGTCGCCATCACCGGCGACACGATCGCCGTCGGGGGCGGGTCGCGGGGGTCGGTGCACTACTGAGCTCAGGCCGCGGCGACCGCGGCCTCGATCGCGGCGACGTCGATCTTCACCATCGGCATCAACGCGGCGAACGCGGCCGCGGCCTGGGCCGGCGTGGCCGAGCTCAGCACCTCTGTCCACGCCGCCGGCACCACCTGCCAGGAGACGCCGAACCGGTCCTTCAGCCACCCGCACTGCACTTCCTGGCCGCCCCCGGCGAGCAGCCCCGCCCAGACCCGGTCCAGCTCCGCCTGGTCGGCGACGACCGCCTGCAGGGACACCGCGTCGTTGAAGGCGTGGTGCGGGCCGCCGTTGAGCGCGGTGACCCGCAGGGGCCCCACCCGGAACTCGACGGTCATCACCCCGCCCTCCGGGCCCGGCGACCCGGCCGGGTACCGGGTGGTCCCGAGCACCTCGGAGTCGGGGAAGACCCCGGTGTAGAGGGCGACGGCCTCCTCGGCCCCGCTGGTGAACCACAGGCACGGCACGATCTCGGTCACGGTGACTCCTCGGTCTCGGTTGCTGCCCGGCGCCGGACATCCTCCCGTCGACGTCGCCTCCAGCACAGACCGGCACGTCACCCGGAACTCGTCGGAGGTCCTGGTTACCCGCCAGTAGGAAGTGTGGGATCGTCGATGCCGACGCCCTCGGCACGGTCGCCGGGCGGCGAGAGAGATGAGGGTCGTCCATGCAGTTGCACCTGTCGCCCGAGGACCAGGCGTTCCGGGACGAGATGCGCACGTTCTTCACCACCCAGGTCCCGAAGACCATCCGGGACGACGTCGCCGCCCATCGCGACGTGTCCAAGGAGGCCTACGTCGAGGCCCAGCGGGTGCTCAACGCCGCCGGTCTGGCCGTGCCGCACTGGCCGGTCGAGTGGGGCGGCCGGGACTGGACCCCGCTGCAGCGCCACATCTGGCGCGAGGAGATGCAGCTGGCCGCCGTCCCCGAGCCGTTGGCCTTCAACGCCTCCATGATCGGCCCGGTCATCGCCGCGTTCGGCAACCAGGAGCAGAAGGAGCGCTTCCTGGCCAAGACTGCGAACCTGGACATCTGGTGGTGTCAGGGCTTCTCCGAGCCCGACGCCGGCTCCGACCTCGCCAGCCTGCGCACGACCGCCGTCCGGGACGGTGACGACTGGGTGGTCAACGGCCAGAAGACCTGGACCACCCTGGGCCAGTACGCCGACTGGATCTTCTGCCTGGTCCGCACCGACCCGGGTGCTGAGAAGAAGCAGCGCGGCATCTCGATGCTGGTCTTCCCGATGGACTCCCCTGGCATCACGCTGCGGCCCATCGAGCTGCTCGACGGCGGCTTCGAGGTCAACGAGGTCTTCTTCGAAGACGTCCGGGTGCCCGCCGAGAACCTGATCGGCGAGGAGAACCGCGGCTGGGACTACGCCAAGTTCCTGCTCGGCAACGAGCGCGTCGGCATCGCCCGGGTCGGCGCCACCAAGCGGATGATCGTCGACGCCAAGGCGCACGCCGCCGAGATCACCGTCGGGGACCAGAAGCTGATCGACGACCCGTCGATGCGCCGCCGGATCGCCGAGCTGGAGAACGAGCTGCTCGCCCTGGAGCTCACCGCGCTGCGCGTGGTCGCCAACTCCACCGACGGCAAGCCGCACCCGGCGTCCTCGGTGCTGAAGCTGCGCGGCTCGGAGCTGCAGCAGGCCGCCACCGAGCTCATCGTGGACATCGCCGGTCCGCTGTCGCTGGCGTCCTTCGCCGACGACGCCGACACCGACGTCCCCGAGTGGGCCCGGGTCGCCACCCCGGAGTACCTGAACTACCGCAAGGTCTCCATCTACGGCGGCTCGAACGAAGTACAGCGGACCATCATCGCCGGCTCGATCCTGGGGTTGTGACCTGACGTGGACTTCACCTTCGACAACGAACAGAGTGCCCTCCGCGAGGCCGTCGCCGGCCTGCTGATGCGCGCCTACGGCGGCGACCAGCGCCGCACCGTCACCCGGGAGGACCCCGGCTTCGACGAGAAGACCTGGGCCCAGCTCGCCGAGATGGGCGTCCTCGGACTGCCCTTCGCCGAGGAGGACGGCGGCATGGGCGCCGGCCAGGTCGAGGTGGCCCTGGTGGCCACCGAGATCGGCCGGGTGCTCGCCCCGGAGCCCTTCGTCGAGTCGGTCGTGCTGGCCGGTGGCCTGGTGGCCGCCGTCGGGACCGCCGAGCAGCGGGCGGCCCTGCTGGGCCCGCTCGCCGAGGGCGCCAGCGTGCTGGCGTTCGCGCACGCTGAGCCGACCGCGCGCTGGTCGGCATCGGCCCGGGGCGTCACGGCCACCGCGTCCGGTGACGGCTGGAGCCTCTCCGGGGTCAAGGAGCCGGTGCAGCACGGCGCCCGGGCCGACGTCCTCGTCGTCTCCGCGGTCGTCGACGGCAGCACCCGGCTCTTCGTGGTGCAGGGCGACGCGACCGGGCTGACCCGGACCGGCTACCGCACCCACGACGTGGGCCGCGCCGCCCGGGTGGTCTTCGACGGCACCCCCGCGGAGTTGCTGGGCGACACCGAGGCCGACCGCACCGCCGACGTCGAGCAGGCCCTGGCCCGCGCGACGGTGGCGTACGCGCACGAGGCCGTCGGCGCGATGGACACCGCGCTCACCACCACCGCGGAGTACCTGAAGACCCGCAAGCAGTTCAACGTGCCGCTGTCGAAGTTCCAGGCGCTCACCTTCCGCGCCTCGGACATGTACGTGTCCCTGGAGCTGGTCCGCAGCACGGCGCTGTGGGCCACGATGGTCCTGGACGCCGAGGACTCCACCGCCGAGCAGGTCGTGGCCGCGGCCGACCGGGCCCGGCTGCAGACCAGCCGCGCCGGTCGGCACATCGGCAAGGAGGCCATCCAGCTGCACGGTGGCATCGGGGTGACCGCCGAGTACAAGGTCGGGCACTTCACCTCACGGTTGACCGCCATCGACCACCTGATGGGCGACGGCGACTGGGCGGCCGGCCGGCTGGCCGGGCGGATCACCGACTACGACACCGTCGAGGCCCTGCGCTGAGCTGAGCCCGCACACCCCCGGCCCCGGCCCCGGCCCCGGGCCCCGGCCCGCCGCGGCGCCGCCCGGGGCGCGGGGGGGGGGGGGGGGGGGCGGGGCCGGC
>JBBSVA010000215.1:0-3496 GCA_038233915.1 Mycobacteriales bacterium
CCCGAGCAGCCGTGGCCGGTGCGCACGGTCGCCCGCAAGGTCGCCGACTGGATCGGCCGGCTGGGCGAGGTGTGGGTCGAGGGCCAGGTCGCCCAGCTGTCCCGCCGGGGCAGCGCGACGGTGTTCCTCACCCTGCGCGACACCGCGGCCGACCTGTCCGTCCCGGTCACCTGCCACCGGGACGTGGCCGACCGCCCTGGCCTGGCGCTGACCGAGGGCGCCCGGGTCGTCGTCCGGGCGCGGCCGGACTACTACGTCGCCCGCGGGTCGTTCTCGCTGCGGGCCACCGAGATCCGGGCCGTCGGGCTGGGTGAGCTGCTGGCCCGGATCGAGCGGATCCGCGCACTGCTGGCCGCCGAGGGCCTCTTCGACGCCCACCGCAAGCGGCCGCTGCCCTTCGCGCCCGCCGTCGTCGGCCTGGTCACCGGCAGGGACAGCGCGGCCGAGCGAGACGTCCTGGTCACCGCCGGCCGGCGCTGGCCCGCCGTCCGGTTCGCCGTCCAGCACTGCGTCGTCCAGGGCCCCTCAGCCGCGGCCGGGGTGATCGAGGGGCTGCAGCGGCTGGACCGTGACCCGACCGTCGAGGTGATCGTGATCGCCCGGGGCGGCGGGTCGGTGGAGGACCTGCTGCCCTTCTCCGACGAGGGCCTCGTGCGGGCGATCTCCGCCTGCCGCACCCCGGTGGTCACCGCGGTCGGGCACGAGACCGATACGACGCTGGTGGACCACGTCGCCGACGTCCGGGCCGCCACCCCCACCGACGCCGCGCACCGGGTGGTCCCCGAGATCGGCGAGCAGCGCCGCCTGGTCGACGGCCTCCGGGCCCGCGCCCGGGCACTGGTGACCGGTCGCCTGGAGCAGCAGGAGCACTGGCTGGAGTCGGTGCGCAGCCGGCCGGTGCTGGCCGACCCGCTGCGACTGCTCACCGGCCGCGCCGAGGACGTCGCCGGCCTGCGGCGGCGCGCCACCCGCACGCTCACCCACCGGGTGGACGTCGCCGAACGGGACCTGGAACACGCCCGGGCCCGGGTCTCGGCGCTGTCCCCGGCGGCGACGCTGGACCGCGGCTACGCCCTGGTGCAGCGCGCCGACGGCGGCCTGGTCCGGGACCCCGCGCAGGTGACCGCCGGCGAGTCGCTGGTGGTCCGGGTGGCCGGCGGGCGCATCCCGGTCCGGGTCGACAGGCAGGATGAGACCTCGTGAGCGAGCGTGCGAGCGAACCCGACAGCACAGCAGCTCTGCGAACGTGCCCGACGAGCGCCAGCGAGGAGGTCGCGTGAGCACCCCCGAGCCCGCGCCGACGCAGAGCTACGAGCAGGCGCGTGAGGAGCTGGCCGACGTCGTCCGCCAGTTGGAGGGCGGTGGACTGACCCTGGAGGAGTCCCTGGCGCTCTGGGAGCGCGGCGAGGAGCTGGCCGGGGTATGCCAGCACTGGCTGGACGAGGCCCGCGAACGGCTGGCTGCCGCGGCCCCGGATCAGCCCTCCGGTTCGTAGACCGAGAGAGAACCGGCCAGGGCCTCCAGCTCGTCGTCCGACGCCGAGCCGGTGACCACGGCGGTGACGCCGTCGCCGGCGTCGAGCCGGTAGGCGGTCTCGTCCCGGGCGGTCCTCAGCTGCTCCCAGTCGCGTCCGGCGATCTGCGTCTTGCCCTCGTCGGTGGCGCCGGCGAGCACGGCCGTGAGCGCGTCGGCGCGGTCGTCGTCGCTGATCGTGAACCCCGCGTACTCCTCACCCGGGGTGTAGAAGCCGATCTGCAGGGTCACCGGGTCGCCGTCGTCGACAGCAGCCCCGGCGTCGGTGTCGATGCTGGTCGCGCGCCAGTCGTCGGGCAGGCCCTGCGGCACCAGCAGCGGGTAGTCGGCGCGCGCGGCGGCCAGCTGGGTGGAGGACTCCGTCTCCACCGCGCGGATCGGGTCCTCGGGTTTCTGCCGCAGCGTCGTCAGCCCGACGATCAGCAGGATCAGCACGGTGAGCGGCAGCAGCGAGCGGACCATGTTCGCGGCGTTGAACTTCTGCGCGCGGACCTCCGCGGAGGACGGTGCGGCGGCTGCAGGGGGCGGCTCGGGGGCGCGCTGACCCTGCGGTGCGGTGTCGGGCATGCCCCTAGGATCGCAGCACAGCACCACCGTCCCGCCGTCCCGCGTCCGACCGGCCCCTGTCGGTCCCGGACGACCGGTCCGGCGCACCGTCCCGCGCGGGCGGTCGTCCGAGGAGGTCTCGTTGTCCCTGCCCGTCCCCGACGGTCCGCCCCCCGCCCACCCCTCCGCGTACGGCGTCCAGCCGCCCTCCACCGGTCGCCCGCGGCCGGACCGGAACCTGGCGATGGAGCTGGTCCGGGTCACCGAGGCCGGCGCGATGGCCGCGGGCCGCTGGGTCGGCCGCGGTGACAAGAACGGCGGCGACGGCGCTGCGGTGGACGCGATGCGCGCCCTGATCCAGACGGTCAGCATGCGCGGCACCGTGGTGATCGGCGAGGGCGAGAAGGACGAGGCGCCCATGCTGTTCAACGGCGAGGAGGTCGGCGACGGCACCGGCGCCGAGTGCGACGTCGCGGTGGACCCGGTCGACGGCACCACGTTGATGGCCAAGGGCATGCCCAACGCGGTCTCGGTGCTCGCCGTGGCCGACCGGGGCGCCATGTACGACCCGTCCGCCGTGTTCTACATGGACAAGATCGCCACCGGCCCGATCGCCGCCGACGTGGTCGACATCCGGCTGCCGGTGAAGGAGAACATCCGCCGGGTCGCCAAGGCCAAGAAGGCCTGGCCGGCCGACGTCACCGTGGTCATCCTGGACCGCCCCCGGCACGAGGCGCTGGCCCAGGAGGTCCGCGACGCGGGTGCCCGGATCAAGTTCATCACCGACGGCGACGTCGCCGGCGCGATCGCCGCAGCCCGCGAGGGCACCGGCGTCGACCTGCTGCTGGGCATCGGCGGCACCCCCGAGGGGATCATCACCGCCTGCGCGCTGAAGTGCATGGGCGGCGCGCTGCAGGGCCGGTTGTGGCCCAAGGACGACGACGAGAAGCAGAAGGCCATCGACGCCGGGCACGACCTGGACCGGGTCCTGGACATCGACGACCTGGTCCGCGGTGACGTGTTCTTCGTGGCCACCGGCATCACCGACGGCGAGCTGCTGCGCGGCGTCCAGTACCGGTCCGGTGGCTGCACCACGCAGTCGCTGGTCATGCGCTCCCGCTCGGGCACGATCCGCTCGATCGAGAGCCTGCACTCGCTGGAGAAGCTGAACCAGTACTCCGCGGTGCCCTTCGGCGACTGACCGCACCGACGAGGACGGCCCGGCCCCTGCTGGGACCGGGCCGTCCTCGTCAGGGGGTCACCCGCCGATGCTGCTGCAGAGGGCGGCTGAGCCCTCCTCCAGCGGCACGCGCCCGGCGCAGGTGTCGGCGTAGTCCTCGTAGGCCGAGTCGATGTCGGAGTAGATGTACAGGTCGGTGCACGCGTCCCAGTCGCCGGCGAAGCAGCCCTGGGCGTA
>JBBSVA010000216.1:0-3444 GCA_038233915.1 Mycobacteriales bacterium
ACCGCACGCAGATGGCCGAGATCGGCAGCTCGGGGCGCTCGCGCAGCCGCACCCGCAGACCGACCGCGAGCTTGCCCGGGGTGGCCTGCTTCCACATCAGGAACGCGACCGTGTAGACGAAGTTGACCACGAGCCCGATGGCCGCGATCACCAGCATGGGTCCGGCGACATCCTCGGCGAAACCCGTGCTGGAGGGCGCCGTCGTCCCGTTCTGCGCCGCCGTCATGGCTTCGTCGAAGTAGTCGCCGAACGCGCTGAAGACGTCCCGGATGAACGGGAAGGCCACCACCGCGAGGATGACGCCGAGGATCAGGAAGTCGATCACGTAGGCACCCACTCGGTGCCACCAGCCGGCCAGCGGCACGCCGTCGGGCGTGGTGGCCGGTCCGGCGTAGGCGGTGGAGCCGGAGCAGGGCTGGGCGTAGGGCTGCTGTGCGTCAGGCTGCTGGGCGTATCCCGGCTGCTGCCCGTAGGTCGGCTGCCCGTAGGCCGGCTGCCCGTAGTTCGACTGCCCGTAGTTCGACTGCTGGGCCACCGGGGCGACGTGCTGCGTCCAGGTCTGCCCGTCCCAGTAGCGCTGCTGCGGCGGGGCGCCGGGAACGGGGGTCTGCGGATCGGGGTACCAGCCAGCGGGAGCGCTCATGTCGGTCCATGCTGTCAGAGGGTCACACGCGGGGCAGACCGAACGCCGTGAGCTCGCGGTAGAGGTAGGGCGCCAGGGTCTTGGCGTAGGTCACCGTGAGGTGGTTGTTGTCGAAGTAGACGTTGACGCCGCCGACCACCACCGGGCACGTCGTCTCGTCGCAGTAGAAGCTCGTCAGGTCGATCATCCGGGCTCCCGGCGTACGGGTCGCCGCGGCGGAGAGCGCGTCGAACCACCGGTCGAGCCTCGCCGCGCGGTCGATGGAACACTTCTCGTTGGCCTCGGCGAGCGGGGTCTGCGAGAGACAGACGTTCGGGTCGTGCTCCGGGTCCTGGTCGAAGGGGTCCTGCGGGTTGTCGCGCAGCACCATCACCGGCACGCCCTGCTGCGCCACCCGGGTCCACGCCCGCGAGAGTCCGGCGACACGCTGCTCCTCGGTCCCCCGCATCGTGGTGAGCCGGGCCGTGGTCAGGACGGCGTCGTAGTCCTTCGCCGTCCGGTCGAGCAGCGGCTCGAGCCTGCTGCGGAAGGCGGCGCAGGTGCGGCCGGCCTCGTTCTTCAGGTTGGGAGCCTGGGTCGACCACGGGCACCCGCCGGAGACGAAGAGGTCGACGGTCAGCTTTCCCTCCTCGACCAGCGGCTCGAGCATCGTCATCATGATCCGCGCGTGCGAGTCGCCGACCACGGCGACGTGCGGCACCTTGCCGCCCGGCCGCTCGGTGGACCCACCGGTGGGTTGGCCGTCAGGCCTGTCGAAGACGCACGGCTCCAGCGGGTCGGCCTTCGCCGGGGCCTCGCAACGCTGGTACTGCGGGTAGTCGCGGGCCACCGTCGCAGGGGCCGGCACGAGCACGTCCGCCAGGTCGGGGTTCGGGCAGCCCTTCGCCTTCGGGTCCCGCGCCTCGGCGCCGAAGCACGGGGGCGACTCCGCGACCAGTCGCTGGGCCGCCTGCTCGGAACGGTCGGCGTCCCGGGCCACGTCCACGCGAGGAACGACGCACAGCGCGGTGAGGAGGAGGGCCGCGGCCGCGGCGTACGCGAAGGTGTTGCGGGGACGGGCCAGGCCGAACCGGCCCGCCGCCCGCACCGGGTCCTCGACCCAGCGCTTCGTCACGGCCGAGAGGCCGATCGTCGCGAGCAGCACGGAGAGCCTGTCGAGGGTCGTGAGCGGATGGTCGGTGACGTAGGGAAGCAGGATGATCAGCGGCCAGTGCCACAGGTAGACGGCGTAGGACACGTCGCCGAGGAACTGCGCCGGCCCGGCGACCAGGAGCTGCGACGGTGCCCACGACACCTCGGGCGCCTCGACCCAGATCAGGGCCGCCGAAGCCGCCACCACGGCGAGGGCCGCGGTCCCGGGCATCGGCGTGGACCCGTCGAAGACCAGGGCGCACGACAGCAGTCCCACCAGCGCGACCCAGCCCAGCGCGGCCCGGGCGCGCGGACCGAGACGTGTGGCGGCCGCCGGGACGAACGCCAGCAGGGCCCCGGCCCCGAACTCCCAGGCCCGGGCGGGCGTCAGGAAGTAGGCCCACGCCGGGTCGGTCGCCGTCGCCCACAGCGAGTAGCCCAGCGACGCGACGGTGGTGAGGCCGAGGACGGCCAGGACGCCCCGACGGGGGTGGGCAGCTCGGCCGGAGCCACGCCTCGCGAGTCGCGTCGCCAGCCACAGGCCGAGCAGCACCAGCAGCGGCCAGACCAGGTAGAACTGCTCCTCGGCGGACAGCGTCCAGTAGTGCTGTGCGGGCGAGGGAGAGTTGTCCGCGGCGAGGTAGTCCACCGAGTTGACCGCCAGCGTCCAGTTCTCGACGTAGAGCGCCGCGGCCAGGATCTCGCCGAAGAACTGCTCCCAGACCAGGCGTGGCACCCAGACCAGCACCGCGACGGCCGAGGTCAGCAGCACGACGTACGCCGCCGGCAGGAGTCGTCGCAGCCGACGGGCCCAGAACCCGGCCAGGCTGACCGACCCGGTGCGGTCCACCTCGCGCAGGAGGTGGGAGGTGATCAGGAAGCCGGAGATCACGAAGAACACGTCCACCCCGACGTACCCACCCGGAAGACGGTCTGGCCAGAGGTGGAAGAGGAGCACCAGCAGGACGGCCACTGCCCTGAGGCCCTGAATCTCCCGACGCACCGCTCGATGCTACAAACCTCCGGGCACGCCGTCGGGACCTTCGGCCCTGCCACCCCGGTGGGCGTGCTTGTTGGCTGGGGACATGGACGAACCCGAGGAGCTGTCGTACGCCAAGTGCCGTGAGCTGATCGGCAGTGGGATCTTCGGCCGGCTGGCCCTGTGCACGCCGGTCGGCCCGCGCATCCTGCCGGTCAACTACAGCGTGGTCAGCGAGGCGGTCGTCTTCCGCACCTCCGGGTCGGGCGTCGTGGCGCGGCACGACTGGGAGGCGCCGATCGCCTTCGAGGTCGACCACGTCGACTACGCCGAGCACCGCGGCTGGAGCGTCGTGGCCCTGGGCCGGGCCCGCCCCGTGGAGGCGTCCGAGCTCGCCCACATCCAGCGCACCTGGGCCCCGCGGCCCTGGGCCGGCGGTGACAAGCCCCTCTACGTGAGGCTGGCGTGGGAGGAGCTCACCGGTCGACGGCTGGGACGCGGGTGGACCTATGACAACGAGATGCCCGTGCGGCGTACGCACTAGCGTGGGCGACGTGTCAGACCTGGAACGCCCGCCCGCACGCCGCTCGCGTCACCTGCTGGACCCCGAGGACCTGCACCGCAGCCACCAGCGGTCGCAGTCCTCCCAGGAGTCGCTGAGCAGCGTGCAGCGATGGGTGATGTCCGTCCT
>JBBSVA010000217.1:0-3408 GCA_038233915.1 Mycobacteriales bacterium
CAAGTCGATCGTGGCCCTCGGCCTGCTCACCACGCTGACCCGCGAGGTCGGCCGGGTGGGCGTCTTCCGCCCGATCGCCCGCGGCACGACCGACCACGTGCTGAGCATGCTGCTCGAGCGGGCCACCGCCAACGTCGAGCCGGCCGATGCGGTCGGCGTCTCCTACGACGACGTGCACGCCGACGGTGACGCGGCGCTCGCCCGGATCGTCGAGCGGTACAAGGCGGTGGAGGCCCGCTGCGACGCCGTCGTCGTGGTCGGCTCGGACTTCACTGACGTCAGCTCGCCCACCGAGCTGTCCTTCAACGCCCGGATCGCGGCCAACCTGGGCACCCCGGTGGTGCTCGTGCTCGGCGGCCGGGACCCGGCCGGCGCCGAGCAGCTGGGCCAGGCACCGCCCCGCTCCCCTGCGGACCTGGCCGCCGTCGCCGAGCCCGCCCTGCGCGAGCTGGCCGTGGAGCACGCAGGAGTGGTGGCGGTCGTGCTCAACCGGGCCGACCCGGAACGGCTCGCCGAGGGCGTCGCCGCGGTCGCTGCCGTCACCACCCGGCCGGTATGGGCGATCCCGGAGGAGCCGGTCCTGATCGCGCCGACCTTCTCCGCGGTGGCCGAGGCGGTCGGCGGCGAGCTGATCGCCGGTGACCCCGAGCTGATGGGCCGGGAGACGATGGGCGTCGTCGTCGCGGCGATGAGCATGGTCAACGTGCTGCCCCGGCTCATCGAGGGCGCGGTCGTCGTCGTCCCGGGCGACCGCCCCGACGTCGTGCTGGCCGTGATGACCGCGCACGCCTCGGGCACCTACCCCTCACCGACCGGGATCCTGCTCAACGGCGGCATCGACCTGCCCGAACCGGTGGTCCAGCTCATCGCGGGTCTCGGGTCCGCGCTGCCGATCGTGCGCACCGACCTCGGCACCTTCGACACCACCTCCCGGGTCATCCACACCCGCGGTCTCATCGCCGCGGACTCCCCGCGCAAGACCGAGACCTCGGTGGCGCTCTTCGACGAGGCCGTCGATGCGCGGCAGCTGCTGGACAGCCTGGACGTCGGGCCCTCCGACGTCGTCACGCCGCTGATGTTCGAGCACCTGCTCACCGAGCGCAGCCGTGCCGCCGCCCAGCACATCGTCCTCCCCGAGGGCGACGACGACCGGGTGCTCCGGGCCGCCGCCACCGTGCTGTCCCGGCGGATCGCCCGGCTCACCCTGCTCGGCGACGAGGCCCGGATCCGCGCCCGGGCCTCGGAGCTGGGCCTGGACATTGCCGCCGCCGAGGTGGTGAGCCCGTTCGACGAGGAGCTGCGCACCCGGTTCGCCGCGGAGTACGCCAAACTCCGGGCGCACCGCGGGATGACCGAGGAGGCGGCCTACGACGTCGTCCCGGACGTGTCGTACTTCGGCACGATGATGGTCCAGCTCGGCCTGGTCGGCGGCATGGTCTCCGGCGCCGCGCACACCACCGCACACACCATCCGGCCGGCGTTCGAGGTCATCCGCACCAGGCCCGGGGTCTCGGTGGTGTCCAGCGTCTTCCTGATGGCACTCGCCGACCGGGTGCTGGTCTACGGCGACTGCGCGGTCAACCCGCTGCCCGACGCCGCCCAGCTCGCCGACATCGCCGTCTCCTCCGCAGCGACGGCGGCCCGGTTCGGCATCGAGCCCCGGGTCGCGATGCTGTCCTACTCGACCGGGGACTCCGGTACCGGCGCCGACGTCGACAAGGTGCGGCAGGCCACCGCACTGGTCCGCGAGCGGGCGCCGGACCTCGTCGTCGACGGGCCGATGCAGTACGACGCCGCGGCCGACCCCGCCGTCGGTGCCTCGAAGTTGCCCGGGTCCGCGGTCGCCGGCCGGGCCACGGTCTTCGTCTTCCCCGACCTGAACACCGGCAACAACACCTACAAGGCGGTGCAGCGCTCGGCCGGCGCGGTAGCCATCGGCCCGGTGCTGCAGGGGTTGAGGAAGCCGGTCAACGACCTGTCCCGGGGGGCCACCGTGCGCGACATCGTCAACACGATCGCGATCACCGCGGTGCAGGCGGGCGACGCGTGAGCACGGTCCTGGTGGTCAACAGTGGGTCGTCCTCGCTCAAGTACCGGCTGCTGGACGCCGGGGACGAGACGGTGTTGGCCTCGGGACTGGTCGAGCGGATCGGGTCCGCCGACGGGGCGATCCGGCACCGTGGCCCGGACGACGAGGTGACCGCGGCGGGGCCGGTGCCCGACCACGCGGCCGCGCTGGCGCTCATGCTGCGCACCTGCGCCGAGCACGGTCCGCAGCTGGCGCCCGACGTGGTCGGCCACCGGGTGGTGCACGGCGGCGCGCGGTTCAGCGCCCCGGTCGTGGTCGACGACGACGTCGAGGCCGCGATCGAGGAGCTGGCCACCCTGGCTCCGCTGCACAACCCGCCGGGCCTGGAGGGCATCCGGGCCGCGCGCACGGCTTTCCCGGACGTGCCGCAGGTCGCCGTCTTCGACACCGCCTTCCACGCCACCATGCCGCCGGAGGCCTCGACCTACGCGATCGACGCCGACGTCGCCGCCAGGTACGGCGTGCGCCGGTACGGGTTCCACGGCACCTCGCACGAGTACGTCTCCCACGTGGCCGGGCAGGTGCTGGGCAGGCCCCGGGGAAAGCTGATCGTGCTGCACCTGGGCAACGGGGCCTCGGCCTGTGCCGTCGACGACGGGCGGTCGGTGGCCACCTCGATGGGCCTGACGCCGATGGAGGGTCTGGTCATGGGCACCCGGGGTGGCGACCTGGACCCCGGCGTGCTGTTGCACCTCACCCGGGCCGGCTTCGGACCCGACGAGCTGGACGACTTGCTCAACCGCCGCAGTGGTCTGGCCGGGCTGACCGGCACCGCCGACCTGCGCGACGTGCTCGCCGCCGCGGCCGCCGGTGACGAGCGGGCCGAGCTGGCGCTGCGGGTCTACGCGCACCGGGTCCGCGGCTACGTGGGGGCCTACTTGGCCCACCTCGGCGGGCTCGACGGCCTGGTCTTCACCGCCGGCGTGGGCGAGAACAGCCCCGAGATGCGCGCCCGGGTGGTCGACGGACTGGGCCACCTGGGGCTGGTCGTCGACCCCGTGCGGAACTCCTCCCCGGATCGGGGTGTGCGGGCGATCAGCCCGGCGGGTGCCGGCGTCCCCGTGCTGGTGGTGCCCACCGACGAGGAGCTGCAGATCGCCCGGCACGCCGTCCACGCCGTGTCCCTGTGAGCTGTCGGTCCAGGTCGGTCCTGGACCGGATGCCTCGCGGCGGGAACCGCTGGTCGTCCACCCTCTGATCAGTGCAGGTCGAGCGCCGCCGCGTGCCGGACGTGCCGGCGTGCGGCTGCTCCGCAGCCGACGGTGGCCGAGGCGAGAACCAGCAGCGACACGATCCCGGTCACCGGGGGCACCCACGTC
>JBBSVA010000218.1:0-3245 GCA_038233915.1 Mycobacteriales bacterium
CTGAACGTCCGAGCACGGACGGGGATTCCACCGGCCCTGCTGCAGGAGGGTGCCCGTTCAGTCGTAGACGACGGTGGTGGGCGAGTGCCCGAACAGGTAGGACTCGACGACCTCGACGTCCTCCTCGGTGACCTGACCCTCGACGATCCGGAAGCTCCGGAACTCGACGTCGTCACCGGCCAGACCGGTCTGCGGCCCGTGCTCGCGGGTGGACACGAGCACGTAGTGCGCGAACGGCTCGGAGGCGTAGCTGACGTCGGTGCGCGAGGGGTGTGCCTCGGTGGCGGTGTGCGAGTGGTAGACGACGACGGGCACCTCGTCCCGGTCGTCCATCTCCCGGTACAACCGCAGCAGGTCACCGCTGTCGAACTCGTAGAACGTGGGCGACCGGGCGGCGTTCAGCATCGGGATGAAGCGCTCGGGGCGGTCGCTGCCCTCGGGGCCGGCCACGACGCCGCAGGCCTCGTCGGGGTGGTCCTGCCGTGCGTGGGCCACGATCGCGTCCCGGGTCGCCCGGTCGATGCGCAGCACACCCGGCAGCCTAGGCGTCGCCGCGCGGCCGACGAACCCGGCCGCCCCCCGCACGGGGGACCGCGACCGTCACGGACCGGGGTGTCCCGGCCTCGGGCCGGTACCGTGCCGCCTCGTGGAGCACCGGTGTTGATCGAGGTCCTGATGATCGTCGGCGTCGTCGTGCTGGCCCTGCCCGCGCTGTGGGTGGGCATGCGGCGACTGACCCGCCGGGGCGCACGCACCCTCAAGCCCACCGGCGCCGACCGCACCGAATACGTGCTGATCGTCGTCGGCCGGATGCTGGGCCTGCTGGCGATGCTGGCGCTGAGCGCCGTGGTGCTGCTCGCCTCGGTCGGCGGGCTGGTCAAGGGCCTGACCGTGCCCAACCTGGTCTACGTGTTCTTCCTGCTGGACCTGCTGCTGGCGGCCCTGGTCGTGCTCACCTCCGGCGGGCCCCGGCGACCAGCGCGTCGACGAGGGACCCCTGCACGGCGGTGAGCCAGCCGTAGACGGCGTGCTGCTGGGCCTCCTCGTCCGCGGGGTCGTCAGACCGCTCGGTGTCGGCCGTGATGCCCAGCCGGGTGCCCAGCGCCAGCCGCAGGTCGTTCGTCGTCCGCAGCCAGGCGCGGGCCTGGTCCTCGTCCAGCCGCACCGATCCCCCGCCCTCGGGCACCGTGGCCCGCAGGACCGCCAGGTCGTCGGCCTTGCCCGCACGCAGGGACGCCTCGGTCAGGTCCCGGTAGTCCCGGGCGATCTCGGTGTCCGAGGCGTGCCCGGGCGGCAGCAGCCGCTCCAGCACCGGGTCGCCCCCGGTGTCCTCGGCGTCCAGGCCGAGCAGCTGCTCGAGCTGGTCGACCAGCAGTCCCAGGACCTGCACCTCCGCGCCGACCAGCCCGCCGACGACGAGGTCGCCCTTGCGGCGGAAGGGCTTCATGCGTCCCTCTGGTAGCTGGCCCACAGGCCGTAGGCGTGCAGCCGGCTGGTGTCGTGCTCCATCCGCTCCCGCGGGCCCGAGCTGACGATCGCCTTGCCCTCGTGGTGCACCTGCAGCATCAGCGTCGTCGCGGTGGGCTCGTCGTAGCCGAAGAGCTCCTGCAGCACGAACGTCACGTACGTCATCAGGTTCACTGGGTCGTCCCAGACGACGGTGACCCACGGCCGGTCGAGCTCGAACTCCTCGTCTGTGGAGGTGGCGGGCATAACCTCGGGGGTCGCCGTCCGATCGACGGCTGTGCGCTCAGGCGCTGTGCGCTCTGGGGCAAGGGGTCCGGCCACTCCGCCACTCTAGGTCGCCCCTAGGCTCACCCTCCATGCCGCTGGGGTCAGCACTTCTCACCGACCGGTACGAACTCACGATGCTGGCCGCGGCACTCGCCGACGGCACCGCTGACCGGGACTGCGTCTTCGAGGTGTTCGCCCGCCGACTGCCGCACGGACGGCGCTACGGCGTGGTCGCCGGCACCGGCCGGCTGCTCGAGCACCTGGCCGGGTTCCGGTTCGGCGACGCCGAACTGGTCGCACTGCAGGAGCAGGGCCTGACCGATCCCGCGCTGCTGGACCGACTGGCCGACTTCGCCTTCACCGGGGACGTCGACGGCTACGCCGAGGGCGAGCTCTACTTCCCCGGTTCCCCCGTGCTGACCGTCCGCGCCCCCTTCGGGCAGGCCGTGCTGCTGGAGACCCTGGCGCTGTCGATCCTCAACCACGACAGCGCGATCGCCTCGGCCGCGGCCCGGATGGTCGGCGCCGCCGGCGGCCGGCCGTGCATCGAGATGGGCTCGCGCCGCACGCACGAGGAGGCTGCCGTGGCTTCGGCCCGCGCCGCCTGGCTGGTGGGCTTCGCCTCCACGTCCAACCTCGCCGCGGGCGCCCGCTACGGCGTGCCCACCGCGGGCACCAGCGCGCACGCCTTCACCCTGCTGCACGACGACGAGGCCGCCGCCTTCCGCGCCCAGGTCGACGCGCTGGGCACCGGGACCACGCTGCTGGTGGACACCTACGACACGATGCAGGGCATCGCGACGGCGATCGAGGTCGCCGGCACCGGACTCGGCGCGGTCCGGCTGGACTCCGGCGACCTGGGCCTGCTCGCCACCCAGGCCCGTGAGCTGCTGGACTCCCTCGGCGCCACCGGCACCCGGGTCACCGTCACCAGCGACCTCGACGAGTACGCCATCGCCGCACTCGCCGCGGCCCCGGTCGACGGGTACGGCGTGGGCACCTCCCTGGTCACCGGCTCGGGTGCCCCGACCGTGGGCATGGTCTACAAGCTGGTCGAGCGGGACGGCGTCCCGGTGGCGAAGCACAGCGAGGGCAAGCGCTCGGTCGGCGGCCGCAAGACCGCCATCCGGCGGCACGATGCCAGCGGCACCGCCACCGCCGAGGTCGTCGTCCCCGGGGACGTCGAGGCCCGGGACGGCGACCGGGCGCTGGTCGGCCCGCTGGTCCGCGGCGGGCACCAGGTGTCCGACGCCTCTCAGGCCGAGGCCTTGCGCGCCGCTCGCGCCCACCACGAGCAGGTCCGCGACACCCTGCCGCCGGAGGCCTGGTCGCTGTCCCGCGGCGAGCCCGCCATCGACACCCTGCCCGCCTGACCCCGCCGCCCCACAGCGGTGTTCTTCGCGACTTCCGCCGCCCCCACAGCGGCGTTCTTCGCGACTTCCGCCGCCCCCACAGCGGCGTTCTTCGCGACTTCCGCCGCCCCCACAGCGGCGTTCTTCGCGACTTCCGCC
>JBBSVA010000219.1:0-3226 GCA_038233915.1 Mycobacteriales bacterium
TCGCTCAGATGTGCATAAATCAGCCCAGGAGACGCCATGTCCGCTGAATGGACGATCGCCAGCACCCCGGGGGACGTCGGTGCGTTCCTGCGGTTGGTGCGGGACAAGCACGGGCTCTCCCAGCAGGAACTGGCCGACGACCTGGGTATCAATCGCCGGTACGTCTACCAGCTGGAGGCCGGGCGCCCCAGCATCTATGCCGACCGGCTCTTCCAGACCCTTCGGCACCTCGGGATCAGGGTCCGACTGGAGGAGCGGCCCGATGCCGACTGACCACGGGCCCATGGACGTCTGGCTGTACGGCACGCACCTCGCCGGGATCGAGCTGGTGGGGCAGCGGATCAGGTGGACCTGGCTGCCTGCTGCCACCGATCGATGGGGGCGGGGTGCGCGGGTCGTCTCCGAGCTCCTGCCGACCGGGCCGCCGCCGGAGCGGCCGCACGACCGACGGGTCGAGGTCTTCCTGGAGGGACTGCTGCCGGAAGGGAATGCCCGCGAGCACCTCGCCCACGACGCCAGCCTGGTGGCCGACGACGTCTACGGCATGATCGCCGCCTACGGTCGGGACACCGCCGGTGCCCTGGTCTTCCTGCCTGCCGGGCACGCCCAGCCCTCCCCGGACGAGGCGCTGGTGCCCGTGGACGTCGACGAGATCGGTGCGATGCTCCGTCGTGCCCTGGCCCATGCGCCGGCTCTGGGCAGTGAGCCGGGCGTCCAGTCGACTTCGCTGGCCGGGATGCAACCGAAGATCGTGCTCGTCCGGACGGCGGACGGGTGGGCGCGGCCGCTGGGGGGCGCGCCGTCGACGCACATCGTGAAGCTGGCCCACCCAGTGGATTCCGCCGCGGCAGACGTCGTGGACACCGAGGCCGCCGCGCTGGCGATGGCCCGCGAGGTGGGACTCGGGCAGGTCGAGGCCACGGTCGAGGAGTTCGCCGGCGTCCGGGCGATCGTGGTGTCCCGGTACGACCGCAGGACGGTCGACGGGCGGACCGAGCGGGTGCACCAGGAGGATTCGGCGCAGGCGCTGGGGATCCACACCGCCGACCCGAACCGCAAGTTCCAGCGGGGCAAGCGACTGCCGAACCTGGCGGCCATCGCCGATGTGCTGCGCAACGGGGGATCCGAGCCTGACGCGCTGCTGTCGCTGACCACCTTCAACCTCGCGATCGGGAACACCGACGCCCACGCCAAGAACATCTCCGTCCTCCGGTTGCCGGACGGGTCGGCGCGGCTGGCTCCTGCCTACGACGTCGCCATGCACCTGCACCACCGGGGTGCCACGCGCTCCTTCGCGATGGACGTGAACGCCACGTGGGACGTGGACCGGCTGACCGCCGCGGACCTGGTCGCGGAGGGGGAGAGCTGGGGCCTGCCGCGGCGCCGGGCTCAGCGCGTAGTCCGGACTGCCTTGGAGCGCTGCGAGGTGGCGCTCGCCGTCCTCGAACGCCCGGAGCACGCGGCGGTCTCCGCGGCTGCCCGGCGGGCAGTGACCCGACAGGTGACAACGCTGCTGTCCGGGCTGCCCGAAGTGCCCTGACCTGAGCAGGCGCGGGGCGGTGGCGGACCGGGGGGACCGGACCGGGGAGACTGGGCGGGCACACCCACCGCACAGCACGGGAGTTGTACCCATGACCCGCATCGTGATCATCGGCGGCGGACCGGCCGGCTACGAGGCCGCCCTGGTCGCCGCCCAGCTCGGTGCCGAGGTGACCGTCGTCGAGCGCGACGGGCTCGGCGGCGCCAGCGTGCTCACCGACTGCGTGCCCTCCAAGACCCTCATCGCCGCCGCCGGGGCGATGACCGCGGTCCGCGACTCCGCCGTCCTCGGCCTGCAGGGCTCGGACTGGGCCACGGTCAGCCTCGACATCGCCGCGGTGAACCAGCGGATCAAGGGCCTGGCGGTCGCCCAGTCCGCCGACATCCACGCCCGGTTGGACAGCGTCGGCGTGCGCTCGATCAGCGGGGCCGCCCGACTGTCGGATGAGATCCGCGGCCTGATCGCGCACCGGGTCGAGGTCTGCGACGGAGACGGCGGGGTCCGCGAGGAGCTCGAGGCCGACGTCGTGCTGATCGCCACGGGGGCGGACCCGCGCGTGCTGCCGGGCGCCGAGCCCGACGGTGAGCGGATCTTGTCGTGGCGGGATGTCTACGAGCTGCAGGACCTGCCCGAGCACCTCGTCGTCGTCGGCTCCGGCGTCACGGGTGCGGAGTTCGCGTCCGGGTACCTGGAGGCCGGCGTCCCGGTGACGCTGGTGTCCTCCCGCGACCAGGTGCTGCCCGGTGAGGACGCCGACGCGGCCGCGGTCGTGGAGAAGGTGTTCCAGTCCCGCGGCGGCAAGATCGCCGAGCGCGGCCGCGCCGAGTCCGTGAAGCGCACCGCGACCGGCGTGGAGGTCCGACTGACCGACGGCCGGGTCGTCACCGGCTCGCACGCGCTGATGACCGTGGGCACCGTGCCCAACACCGACGGGCTGAACCTGGACCGCTGCGGGGTGGCGACCTCGCCGTCCGGGCACGTGGTCGTGGACCGGGTGTCCCGCACCTCGGTGCCCGGGATCTACGCCGCAGGCGACGTGACCGGCGTCTTCCAGCTCGCGTCCGTGGCGGCCATGCAGGGCCGGATCGCGATGTGGCACGCGCTGGGGGAGGCGGTCAGCCCGATCCGGCTCACGACCGTCGCCGGCAACGTGTTCACCCACCCGGAGATCGCGACAGTCGGCGTGCAGCAGAAGTCGATCGTGGAGGGCTCGGACATCGAGTCCGTGCAGTTGCCGCTGGCCACCAACGCGCGCGCCAAGATGAGCGACCTGCGGGACGGGTTCGTGAAAATCTTCGCCCGCCGCTCGACCGGGGTCGTCGTCGGCGGCGTCGTGGTCGCGCCCGGCGCCTCGGAGCTGATCCTGCCGATCACCCTGGCCGTCAGCAAGGGACTGACAGTGGGCGACCTGGCGCAGACGTTCTCGATCTACCCGTCGCTGTCGGGCTCGATCACCGAGGCCGGACGGCGGTTGATGAACTCCGACGACGAGTGACCCGCCCGCGGACGGGTGGCTCGTCTCCCTCTAGCGGGTGTAGACGCTTCAGTTCCGGCCCGTCCCGGCCGATGCCCTGAGCGGAACCCCTCTGCTCAGGAGCACCCGTGAACCCAGCTCGTCACCGCCGCGCTCTCCGCGCCTCGGTGTTGGTCGCGTCCGTCGCGGTCCTCGCCTCGTTCGTCGTCGCA
>JBBSVA010000220.1:0-3209 GCA_038233915.1 Mycobacteriales bacterium
CGCAGCCGTCCCGGTCGCAGCCGTCCCGGTCGCAGCCGTCCCGGTCGCAGAGTCTCGGTACAGCCGCACCAGCCCGGCCGGCCCGATCCGCCGCACGAGCAGCAGGCAGGCCAGCCAGGCCTCCTGGTAGGACTGCTCGAGCCGGACGCTGTCGCCGGCGAACCCGGCCGCGTCAGGCAGCTCGGTGGGCACGGCCCCGCGCCGGACGGCACCGGCCAGGTCGGCGGCGGCCACGGACAGCGGCACGCCGCTGCCGTGGTACCCGACGTAGTCGGCAAAGCCTTCGGCGAGCCAGGTGGGCGTCGCGGGGGGGGTCGACCCGCGCGGGGCGACATGGGTGACCTCGTGGCGGAGCACCACCTGGCGGCCGGTCGGGCTCATGGCGTCGAGGGTGTCCGGGTTGAGCACGATCCGCTGCCCGGTGACCGGTGCGGTCGACGCCGCGGTGGCCAGCGCCGCGATCCGGTCCAGGTCCGGGTCCCCACCCAGCAACGCCGCCATCTCCTGCTGCGAGCCGGGCAACAGCGCGGCCACCGAGCGCGCCCAGCCCGGCCCCCACGCCGCCGTGACCGCGTCCGTGGCCCGGTCCAGCTCGGCGACCAGGCCGGCGGCCACGACGGACTGGTCGGGATGGGACAGCACCACGCTGGAACGCCCGCGGGTCGTCACGACCGGTCCGAAGTCCCAGAGTCCGCGCCAGGTCGGGTGTCCCGCCTCGGCCAGGTCGTCGTCCGCGGCGACGAACCAGCCCGTACCGCGGCGCACGAACGTGAACGCCTGCTGCTGCACCACAGGAACGGGGTCGATGTCGGCGAGCGCGTAGGCCAGCTCGACGGGCGGGACCCAAACGGTCGCGCCGCCGTACCTGGAGAACGCGGGGCCGACCGCCGGGTACCCGGTGCCGGGGAGGAGCCGGAAGCGCCAGTCCGAGAGCGCGACGCCGGCCATGTTGTCGAACAGCGCCGCCTGGGCCTGCCGGAACTCGGTGGCGAACGGATCGACGGTGGCAAGGAACGCGGCCCGGTCCCGGCTGCGGATCGCTTGGCCACGACGGTCCAGCAGTTGGGTGACGGCCGCCGTCCGGTCAAGCACTGCGCTGGGCCGCGGGACGACCGCCGACCCGGTCAGGTCGGCCGGGCCCACGTCGGCTGAGGAAACGCCGGTGGTGAGGGCGGCTAGGCACAGCGCAGCGAGCCATCCGCACACCCAGCGGGTGCGGCGGGACGCGGCCGGGCTGGGCACTCCGGCAGAGTAGCGACCTCGCCGGCCCGGGGTCAGGGTTCGGGCCACCGGTACGCGGGAGGATGAGGCCATGCGCACTGTCAGGCGTGGGCTGCCTATGGCCGCTGGGGGATCAGCCGCGGGTGTCGGCTGGTGGATCGCCCGGCACCGCGCGGCCGCCGCAGTGGCCGCCTGGGCCCCCGGCGCCGGACGTCGCCTGCGGGCCGGGCCGTTGTCGGTGCGCGTGCTCGGTTCCCGAGGCCCGGTGGTCCTGCTGCTGCACGGCATGATCGCCGCCGGGAACAGCTTCGGCGCCACGTACGACCTGCTGGCCGAGAACGCCACCCTCGTTGTCCCCGACCTCCTGGGTTTCGGATCCTCGGTTGGGAGCACCCGACCCACGGATGCGACGGCTCACCTGCAGGCGCTGGACGCCGCGCTGGCCGACCTCGGGCTCGACCGGGAGCCCATCGTCGTGGCCGGACACTCGATGGGGGGCACGCTGGCGCTGCGGTGGGCGGGGAGTCATCCCGACCGCGTCATCGGCGCGGTGACCTTCGGCGCCCCGCTGTACCGCAACCGCGCCGAGGCGGACGAGCACGTCGCCGCCATGGGCCGCATGGAGGCGCTGCTCGCCACCGACGGCTGGTTGCCGCGCACCGTCTGCGGCTGGATGTGCCGACACCGCGGCCTGGCGTCCTGGATCGCCGTCGCGATGCGCCCAGACCTTCCCGTGGCGGTCGCCCGGTCAGGGGTGAAACACACCTGGGCCACGTACACCGGCTCCATGAACGGATTGATTCGCGACCCCGGGTGGGCCGCAGCCGTGCAGCGGCTCAACCACGCCGGCATTCCGGTCACGCTGGTCGCCGGCGCCAGGGATCCGGTACCGGTGGCCGGCCGGGCGGCCGAGCTCGCCCGCGACTGCCCGAGCGTCAGGACAGCGGTGCACCCGTCGGCCGCTCACGGCCTGCCCCTGACGAACCCTGACTGGTGCGCGCGCCTGATAGCGGGCGCGACGCACGGCGGAGGCCGAGTCCCGCCCTCGTGATCTCGGGTTCGTATACTGGCGCGGTGTCCACGGGGAGCCGGCGTCCGGCGTCGGCCCTGCGGCTGGCGGGTGCTTTCGCCGTTCTGATCCTGGTGCTCATCGTCCACGGGGCACAGTGTGTGACGGCGGCGGCGCAACCCAGCGGCGCATCGTCGGTCTCCCACGAGCTGATGGCTGTAAGCGATGGTCTGGCGGCGCATCAATCGCTCCCCGGTGCGTTCTCCCGGACCCACCCGCCGGCGCACTGGTCCGGGCATGCTCTAGTCCGAAAATGAATGGTGATTGGGCAGGCGGCAGCTCCCGGTGGAGCCGGGAATCGTTGCAGTGGTGGGGTCAGGCGGCGGGTTCGATGGTGACGCGGTAGCCGAGGGATTCAAGGCCTCGGACGTGGTTGCGCTTCTTGGTGGCGGTGTCGACGTGACGGTCGAAGTGATCGGCGCCGAGGTCGACGAACCGGGTGTCGGGGTCGGACAGGACGTGCCAGATCGCGACCAGCAGGGAGCGGCCGACCGCGACGATGGCCTTCTTCTTCCCACGCCGTCGTGCGATGCGTCGGTACCTGGCGCCGAGGAACGTGTCGGTACGTGAGGCGGCTACGGCGGCCTCGCCCAGGACCCGGGCCAGGTACCGGTTGCCGTGCCCGGTCGATCCGTTGCCCTTGTTCTTCCCGGCCGAGGCCTTGATCCCGGGCGCGAACTTCGCCCACGAGGCCAGGTGTCCAGGGGTGGGGAACCGGGTCATGTCCAGGCCGATCTCGGCGATGATGATCGCGGCCGCGACGGGCCCGATCCCGGGGATCTCATCGAGTCGGTCGACCGCGTCACCGAAAGGGGCCAGTTCGGCCTCGATCTCGGTGTCGAGGGCGCCGATATCGACGTCGGCCTGGTCCACTCGAGACAGCATCCGGGCCAGCAGGAACCGGTGGTGGTCATCGAAG
>JBBSVA010000221.1:0-3087 GCA_038233915.1 Mycobacteriales bacterium
GCGGTGCGGGTGCGGGTGATGGCCCGGTCGACCCGGTTCTCGGTGAAGGGGTCCCAGCGCTGGAACCCGGTCCAGCCGCCCTCGGTCATCGAGGACGGCGGTTCGGTGCGCAGCCCGCGGGCCAGCACGTCGCGCACCCAGGAGTCCGGGATCGGCGTCCCCGGTGCGAGCGGGTCGCCGCCGACCTCGGCGATGAGGTGGGTCCAGGCCCGCGGCACACAGCGGACCAGGCCGTAGCCGCCGCCGCCGAGCACCACCCACCGGCCCTCGCAGACCTCGTGTGCCAGCTCGTGCATCGCCCGGTAGGAGGCGCGCTGCCCGTCGACGGTGAGCGAGAGGTCGGCCATCGGGTCCTCGTGGTGGGCGTCGCAGCCGCACTGGGTGACCAGGATCTGCGGCTGGAAGGCCCGCACCACGCTGGGCACCACGGCGTGGAAGGCGCGCAGCCAGCCCGAGTCGTCGGTGCCGTTGGGCAGCCCGATGTTGACCGCCGTCCCGGGGGCCTTGGCCGGGTCCCCGGTCTCCTCCGGGAAGCCGGTTCCCGGGAAGAGGGTCAGCGGGGTCTGGTGGACGCTCACCGTGAGCACCCGCGGGTCGTCGTAGAACGCAGCCTGCACGCCGTCCCCGTGGTGCACGTCGAGGTCGACGTAGGCGATCCGCTCGTAGCCCTGGGCCAGGAGCCAGGCGATCGCGATGGCGGCGTCGTTGAAGACGCAGAAGCCCGAGGCGGCGTCGCGCATGGCGTGGTGCAGGCCGCCGGCGATGTTGACTGCGTGCTGGGCCTTGCCCTCGTGCACCAGCCGGGCCGCGGCCACCGAGCCACCGGCGATGAGCGCGGCGGAGTCGTACATGCCCTCGAAGACCGGGTTGTCCGCGGTGCCGAGACCGTGGCCCACGCCCTCGGGGTCCGACGGCGCCCGCTTCACCGCGTCCAGGTAGGCCTGGTCGTGGACGAGCGTCAGCAGGTCAGTGCCGGCCGCCTCTGGACGAACCACCTGGATGCGGTCGTTGGACAGCACGCCGAGGGAGTCGGCCAGCCGCATGGTCAGGTCCAGCCGCACCGGGTGCATGGGGTGGTCCCCGCCCATGGTGTAGCCGAGCAGGGCGTCGTCCCAGACGACCGAGACGGCGTCGCTCACCGCCGGCTCCCGGGGGGTCGGGGTGACGGCGGGGTCGGGTCGTGCCTCATCGCGCGATCACCGTCCCGACGCTACCGGGGAGGACGTCCCACGGCGCCCGCTCGCGCCACGGGTGGCCCGGCGGGACCCCGAGGGACTGGCGCGACCCCCGTAGGATCTGGGCAGACCCCGACGGAGGAGCCTGACCCGTGAACGACCTCATCGACACCACCGAGATGTACCTCCGGACGATCTTCGAACTCGAGGAGGAGGGGATCACCCCCCTCCGTGCCCGGATCGCCGAGCGTCTGCACCAGAGCGGCCCCACGGTCAGCCAGACGGTCGCCCGGATGGAGCGCGACGGTCTGCTCACCGTCGAGGGCGACCGGCACCTGCAGCTGTCCGACGCAGGCCGCGCGCTGGCCACCGCGGTCATGCGCAAGCACCGCCTCGCCGAGTGCCTGCTGGTGGATGTGATCGGCCTGGACTACGCCGACGTCCACGAGGAGGCCTGCCGCTGGGAGCACGTGATGAGCGAGGCGGTCGAGCGCAAGCTGCTGACGTTGCTCGGCAACCCCGACGTCTCCCCCTTCGGCAACCCGATCCCCGGCCTGGACGCCCTCGGTGGGGCGCCCAGCTCCTCGCAGGACACGTTGACCCTGCTGTCCACCTCGGCGACGCCGGAAGGCACGTCGGTCGTGGTGCGCCGGATCAGCGAGCAGCTTCAGGAGGACGCCGAGCTGCTCCGCGCCCTCGCCGACCAGGGCGTCCGGCCCGGCACCACCGTGCGGGCCTCGCTGTCCAACGGCTCGGTGGTCATCGACGGAGCCGTGCTGCCCCCGGGTGTCGCCCAGCACGTGTTCGTGAGCCTGGTCGAGGTCGACGCGCCGGTCCCGGCCGGCTGACCCACTCCGCTCCCCGCGGCCGCGTCCCCACCCGGGACGCGGCCGTCGGCGTCTCCGGCCCCGGACGGTTTCTTTCGCCACGCTCACGACCGGGTCACTAGGCTGGGCCTCGCACGCCACCGTCGTCAGAGAGTCGAGGCCCGGGTGTCCGAGTCCCCCACCAGCCCGCACGACCCCACCGCTGCGCCAGGCACCCCGCTGGTCGGCATGGCCCAGGAGATCGCGGCACAGCCGCTGGACGACGGGCCGGCCGCGACGCCGTTCCACCGGCTGGCCGACTTCGTCGCGCTGCCCCGCCTGGGCGGTCTCGCGCTGTCGGCCGACGGCACCCGGCTGGTCACCTCGGTGTCCACCCTGGCGCCGGACCGGAAGACCTGGCAGAGCGCACTGTGGGAGGTCGACCCGACCGGCACGCGCGACGCCCGTCGGCTGACCCGCAGCAGCCCCGGTGAGTCCAGCCCGGTGTTCGCCCCCGACGGTGCGCTGCTGTTCACCTCGGCCCGCCCCGACCCGTCCGCCGGCAAGGACGCCGGAGAGCCCGAGCCTGCGCTCTGGAGCCTGCCCGCCGAGGGCGGCGAGGCCCGGCTCGTGCTCTCCCGGCCGAACGGCCTGTCCGGCGTCGGCGTCGCGGCAGACAGTGGGGACATCGTCGTGCTGGCCGGCATGACCCCCGGAGCCACCGACGCCGAGGACGACGCGAAGCGACGGGACGCCCGCAAGGACGCCGGGGTGTCGGCGATCCTGCACGAGTCCTACCCGGTGCGGTATTGGGACCACGACCTCGGCCCGGTCGTGCCGCACGTGTTCTGGCTGGGCGCATTGCCGGCCGAGGGCGCCGATGCCCCGACCTGGCGGGACCTCACCCCGGACGCCGGGCCGCCGAACGGAGCCGGCGCGGACGTGGCGCTGTCCCCCGACGGCAGCCTGCTGGCCCGCGGCGAGGAGGTCCCCGAGGCCCGGTCGGCCCGGCGCAGCCGGCTGGTCGTCACCGACACCGCGACCGGGGACACCCGGGTGCTCGTCGACGACCCGGCGGCCGACGTCTACGCGGCGGCGTGGTCGCC
>JBBSVA010000222.1:0-3056 GCA_038233915.1 Mycobacteriales bacterium
CCGGCACCTGTTGGGCCAGGCGCTCGCTGCCGACGTCCCCACGCTGGCCGTGTGCCTGGGCGCGCAGCTGCTGGCCCAGGTCGGCGGCGGCAGCACCCGGGTGGCCGCGGACGGACCCGAGATCGGCGCCACCCTGGTGGCCAAGCGTGACGCCGCGGACAGCGACCCGGTGTTCACCGGCCTGCCGCTGAGCCCCGACGTCCTCGAGTGGCACCACGACGAGATTGACAGGCTGCCCACCGGGGCGACCCTGATGGCCAGCAACCCGGCGTCCCCGAACCAGGCCTACCGGGTCGGGCGGAACGTCTACGGCCTGCAGTTCCACATCGAGACGACGCCGGAGATGGTCCGCACCTGGGCCGAGGGCGACCCCGTCGGCGTCGCAGCCAGTGGCCGGGACCTGGAGACCGTCTGCCTGGCCGCCGCCGACGTGCACCCCGACCTGGAGGCGGTCTGGGCGCCGTTCGCCGGCCGGTTCGCCCGGGTGGTGCACGCGCACGCCGCGGCCCGCGCTCACAGCGCCGGCGACGCCGCTCCCAGCACGGCCTGACCCGGTGGCGATGGTCGACCTGGCCGACGTCCCCCGCCCGGCCGTCGTCCGACTGGTCCGGTTCGGATTCGACGACGGTGCTCGCGCCGCCCGGTTGCTGAGCGACCCCGCACTGGGCCTGTGGGACCTGACCAGCAACGGCCCCGCCGACCCCGAGGCCGCGCCGGTGGTCTCCGCGCTCGCCCGGGCCGGGGACCCCGACCTGGCGGTGCTGTCGCTGTGGCGGCTGGTCGAGGCCCTGGACGGCGCCGACCCCACCGGGGGCTCGGCGGCCGGACTGCTGGCCCGGCTGCGGGGCTCGGCCCCGCTGCGCGGGCGGCTGCTCGCGGTGCTGGGCGCGTCCTCCGGGCTGGCCGACCACCTCATCGCGCACCCCGGCGACTGGACCGTGCTCGACGACGACGGCCGGGGCACCGCCCGGCCCACCCCGCATTTCCTGGAACGTCAGCTGCTGGTCGCGGTCGGCGCCGACCCGGACGACCCGCCGTGGGGCGTCCGGCTGGGCACCGGCGCCCCGGACGCCTCCCCGGAGCGGGTCCGGGCACTGCGCCAGGCCTACCACCGGGCCGTGCTGTCGCTGGCCGGCCGGGACCTGGGCGACGGACTGCCCGCCGAGGACGTCGCCGGGGAGCTGGCCGACATCGCCGGGGCCGTGCTCAGCGCCGGGCTGGCCCTGGCGGTCGCCGAGCTCCCCGCGGACGCGACGCCGTGCCGGTTCGCCGTCATCGCGCTGGGCAAGACCGGTGGCCGGGAGCTCAACTACGTCAGCGACGTCGACGTCGTCTTCGTGGCCGAACCGGTGACCGGCGGGCCGGGAGAGCCCGACGAGCGCGCCGCGCTGGCCAGCGCCACCCGGATCGCCGGCACCCTGATGCGGGTCTGCCGGGAGGCGGCCTGGGAGGTCGACGCGGCGCTGCGGCCCGAGGGCAGGGCCGGGGTGCTGGTCCGCACGGTGTCCTCCTTCGCCGCCTACTACGACCAGTGGGCCAGCACCTGGGAGTTCCAGGCGCTGCTGAAGATGCGGCCGGTCGCCGGCGACCCGGCGCTGGGCCGGGAGTACGTCGACGCGCTCTGGCCGCTGGTCTGGAAGGCCGGCGACCGGCCGGGCTTCGTCGCCGAGGTGCAGGCGATGCGCCGCAGGGTCGAGTCCCTGATCCCGCCCGGCCAGGCCGGTCGGGAGCTCAAGCTCGGCCGCGGTGGGCTGCGGGACGTCGAGTTCTCCGTCCAGCTGCTGCAGCTGGTGCACGGCCGGGTCGACGTCACGCTGCGCACCGGCGGCACGATCCCCGGCCTGCTGGCGCTGTCCCTGGGCGGTTACGTCGGCCGCGACGACGCCGCCACGCTGCTGGCCTCCTACCGGTTCCTGCGCACCGTGGAGCACCGGCTGCAGCTGCTCAGGCTGCGCCGCACCCACCTGCTGCCCACCGACGAGGTGCAGCTGCGCTGGTTGGCCCGCTCGCTGGGCTACAAGCCCGACCACCGCGGGGACGCCGTCGCCGTGCTGCGCGCCGAGCTCGCGCTGCACACCCGCGAGGTGCGGCGGATCCACGAGAAGCTGTTCTACCGGCCGCTGCTGTCCGCGGTGGCCCGGGTGCCCGGCGAGCAGCTGGCGCTGGGCCCGCAGGCCGCCGGGGTGTGGCTGCGCGCGCTCGGGTTCGCCGACCCGGACGGCGCGCTGCGCCACCTGGCCGCACTGACCGGCGGGGTCTCCCGGTCGGCGTCCATGCAGCGGTACCTGCTGCCGGTGCTGCTGCAGACGCTGGCCTCCTGCGCCGACCCCGACGCCGGACTGCTGGCCTACCGGCAGGTGTCCGAGGCCCTGGGCGGCAACCAGTGGTACCTGCGGCTGCTACGCGACGAGGGCCAGGTCGCCGAGCGGCTGGCCTTGCTGCTGGGGTCCAGCCAGTACGTCGCCGGCCTGCTCACCCGCACCCCGGAGGCGCTGCGGCTGCTGGCCCGGGACGAGGAGCTGGTGCCGCGCAGCGCGGCCACGCTGGCCTCGGCCTGGCGGCAGTCCGTGGCCCGCGCCGGCGACGCCGCCGAGGGCGTGAAGGTGCTCCGCGCGCTGCGCCGCACCGAGCTGCTGCGGATCGCCTGCGCCGACCTGCTGGGCCTGCTGGACGTCGTCGCCGTCGGGGTGGCGCTGAGCGACGTCGCGGTTGCCACGCTGCAGGCCGGCCTGGACGCCGCCGTCCGCAGCTGGGCCGTGGACGCCAAGGTCCCGCTCGACCAGGTGCCGGTCGACATGGCCGTCATCGGGATGGGCCGCCTCGGCGGCCGGGAGATGTCCTACGGCTCGGACGCCGACGTGCTCTTCGTGCACCGGGTGCGCCCGGGCGGTGACGAGTCCAAGGCCGCCGGGGCGGCGAGCGCCATCGCGCACGCGCTGCGCCGGCTGCTCGGTGAGCCGGCGCCCGACCCGGCGTTCGAGGTGGACGCGAACCTGCGGCCCGAGGGCCGGCAGGGCGCGATGTCCCGCAGCCTGTCGGCGTTCCGGGAGTACTAC
>JBBSVA010000223.1:0-3012 GCA_038233915.1 Mycobacteriales bacterium
CATCGCGCCGGGGGTCAGGTGTACGCGGGGTCAGGTGTGCGCGGGGTCAGGTGTGCGCGGGGTCAGGTGTACGCGGGGTCAGGTGCGCGCGGCGAGGTCACCCGTCTCGGCGGCGCCGGCACCGGTGGTCGGGTCCGTCGCGGGCTGCTGCTCGCGCACAGCGGCCTCGATCCGCTTGCCGATGTCGGCGTCGACGTTGCTCCAGTAGGCGAAGGCGTTCGACAGTACCGGCTCACGCACGCCGTTGAGAAGGTGGCCGCTGACGTTGGTCACGAAGCGCTCGCGAGCGGCGTCGTCCATCACCTCGCGGACGAGGGTGCCCGGCTGGCTCCAGTCGTCGTCCTCCGGGTGCTGCTCGTAAGGCGCCCGGACGAACGGCCCGCCGCCGGTCCAGCCCGCCTCGTCGGCCGAGCGCGACGGGTCCGCCACCGGACCGCCCTGGGTGTTCGGCGCATACACCGGCACCTCCGGGGCGTTCCAGGAGTAGCGCATCGGCCCGTCCTTGGCGTAGGAGTGCACCGGCGCCTTCGGCTGGTTGACCGGCAGCTGCATGTAGTTCGGACCGATCCGGTAACGGTGCGCGTCCGGGTAGGAGAACAGCCGACCCTGCAGCATCTTGTCGGGACTCAGACCGATGCCGGGCACCAGGTTGCTGGGCTCGAACGCCGCCGACTCGATCTGCCCGTGGTAGTTGTCCGGGTTGCGGTTGAGGGTGAACCGCCCGACCTCGATCAGTGGGTAGTCGGCGTGGCTCCACGTCTTCGTCACGTCGAACGGGTTGACCTTGTAGGTCGCCGCGTCGGCCTCGGGCATCACCTGCAGGAACATCGTCCAGGAGGGGAAGTCACCCTTCTCGATGGCGCCGAACAGGTCCTGGCGGTGGAAGTCGGGGCTGGCCCCGGCGAGCCGGTCGGCCTCGTCCTGGTCGAGGTAGTCGTTGCCCTGGTCGGTGTGGAACACGAACTTGCACCAGACCCGGTCGCCGGCCTCGTTGATCAGCTGATAGGTGTGCGAGCCGTATCCGTGCATGTGGCGCAGCGTCTTCGGGATCCCCCGGTCGCCCATGAGGATCGTGACCTGGTGGGCCGACTCCGGAGACTGCGTCCAGTAGTCCCACTGCATGTTGTTGTCGCGAAGCCCTGAGTCCGGCATGCGCTTCTGGCTACGGATGAAGTCCTGGAACTTCATCGGGTCCTTCATGAAGAACACCGGCGTGTTGTTGCCGACCATGTCCCAGTTGCCCTCGTCCGTATAGAACTTCAGCGAGAAGCCGCGGGGGTCGCGCCAGGTGTCGGGGCTGCCCTTCTCGCCGGCGACGGTCGAGAAGCGGGCGAGCATCTCGGTACGGGCGCCCGGCTGCAGGACCGAGGCCTTGGTGAAGCGGCTGATGTCCTCGGTGATCACCAGCTCCCCGAAGGCGCCGGCGCCCTTGGCGTGCACGACCCGCTCCGGGACGCGCTCCCGGTTGAACTGCGCCATCTTCTCGATCAGGTAATGGTCGGCCAGCAGGATGCCGCCGTCCCCCTGCGTCAGCGAGTGCTCGTCGCTGGCGACGCCGATGCCGGCGTTGGTGGTGGTGCGCGGGCTGGGCTGGGTCATGAGGTCCTCCGTGGGTCCTACGGCGATGTGCTGCCGAACACGACCTACCCGCCGCCCCCGACCTCTCAACACGTCTCAGCGGCGGGCCGGCATGCGGGAGCGAAGGACGCCGGTCACCTTGGCGGTCACGGTCGGCGGGACGAGACGGGTAGCGCCCACCACCACCTTGTACGTCAACCCCGGCACGCTCCGCGACCGGCCCTTGGCAAGATCGGCGAGCCCGGCGGCGACCACCGCGTCGGCGTCGAGCCACAGCCGCTCCGGCACCCCGGTCACGTCCATCTCGGCGCGCTCGTGGAACTCCGTACGGGTGAAGCCCGGGCACAGGGCGAGCACCTTCACGCCGCGGTCGGCGTACTGCAGGTGCAGGGACTCGCTGAAGTTGGTCACCCACGCCTTGCTCGCGCTGTAGGACGCCCCTCGGGCGCCCGGCGCGAAGCCGGCCACGCTCGAGACGTTGAGCACCGCCCCGTCGCCCCGCGCGAGCATCGGCCCGACCGCGGCATGGGTCAGCCGCATGACGGCCCGGACGTTGAGCCGAAGCAGGTGCTCCTCGGCGTCGACCTCCGAGTCCTCGAAGGCACCGGGGTTGCCGAGCCCGGCGTTGTTCACGACCAGGTCGAGCCCCTGCGCGCACCGGGCCTCGACCCGCGCGCAGCCCGCGTCGGTCGCCAGGTCGGCCACCAGCACCTCGATCGTGCCGGGCAAGGAGGCGGCCATGGCCTGCAGGCGGGCCTCGTCGCGGGCGACGAGAACGAGGTCGTCGCCCCGGGCGGACAGCTGACGGACGAAGGCGGCGCCGATGCCGGCGGTCGCCCCGGTCACGAGGGAGGTGGTCATCTCCCCATCCTGCCCGCGGCGCGGGTACGGCTGCGCCGGCCTGCGCGGGTGCGGCTGCGTCCACCTCGGGCCGGCGCCGAGCTCGGGCGCTACGGACGGCCCGGGATCCGGGTGTTCTCGTCCCCGGCCCAGCAGGCGCGGCCGCGAGGTGGACGCAGGTGCACCCGGCCTACCCGCCCAAGGGACCCTGGCCGGCACCGCTTCCCCAGCTCAGACAGCGCCGCCGACGCATCGGCGCAGGCACGACATGACACTGTGATCCTTGTCTGCACGCTCCTGACCCGTCACACCCATGTTTGGGGACCACCCATGACCGACGTCACCACCGGCTTGCTCGTCACCCTTGTCGCCAAGCCCGGCAAGGAGGCCGAGCTCGGGGAGTTCCTCGCGAGCGCCCTGCCGCTCGCCCAGGACGAGCCAGCGACGCTCGCCTGGTTCGCCACCAAGATCGACGACAGCACGTACGGGATCTTCGACGTGTTCCCTGACGCAGCCGGCCGGCAGGCGCACCTCGACGGCCCGATCGCCGCCGCGCTCATGGCCAAGGCCGGCGAGCTGCTGGCCTCCCCGCCC
>JBBSVA010000224.1:0-2978 GCA_038233915.1 Mycobacteriales bacterium
ATGCGTACGACCACCCAGTCGCGCGCTCGGTGCTCGTCGAGCTCGGCGTGGTCCACCAGGGTGTGGAAGCGGCGTCGTACGCCGTCGCGGACGCTCTGCCCGCTCGTCGGGGCCTCCAGCTCGCCGAACCGGTTCCAGAGCATCGGCGCCAGCTCGTAGTGCGGGTCCCCGTTCATCGGCTTCGGGTCGATCGCCAGCCACGGCTCACGGTCCGCGGCCATCACGTTCTCGTAGTGCAGGTCGCTGTGGATCATGATTCCGGTGCTGCCCGGGTCGACGGCGAAGTCACGCGAGAGCGAGATGGCCTGCTCCACCAGCCGTCGGGGCAGGGGGGCGTTGCGGGGCAGGTCGGCGAACCGGACGGCCCGCCCTTCGACGTGCGCAGCGAGGGAACGCAGCTGCGGGATCGACGGCACGTGCAGCAGCCCGTAGAGCCGGGCGACGACCTCGCAGGCCTCGAGGTCCCACATCTCGTCGAGCCGTTCCCGGTGCAGCCGCTCGAGCAGCATCGCGCAGCGGTGCGGGTCGGCCCGCAGCAGCCGCACCGCTCCCCGGCCGCCCCAGTGCCGCAGGGCCAGGTGCTCGTGCTCGCTCTCCTCGTCGGGGAAGCCCAGCTTCAGCACGGCGGCCTGGCCGCCGGGGGTGCGCACCGGGACGACGAGCGCGACGTAGCCGTGCATCATCGCGCCGTCGGTGGTCAGCTGCCACTCGTCGAGGAGGCCTCCGATCACGGCCGGGAGCCTGTCCACCCAGTCGGCCCACGCCGGTCCGCGCCGAGCCATTCCGAGGACACCGTCGGGAAGGCGTGGTGTGCTCACGGGGCGATGATCGCACTGACGCCCTCATGGACCGCCCGCTGCCAGAGCGGTTGTACGCTACAACCGTCTGACACTTCAGCCCGCTGAGACCACACGCCCCGGCTGACATCGCGCGCGGACCCCGACAGAACAGGTTCTTCGATGACAGCCACGACGGCACGGCCCGGCAGCGGGCCCAACCACACCCCGGTCCAGACGGGCGAGTACACGCACGCCCAGATCCTGACGATCCTCTCCGGCCTGCTCCTCGGCATGTTCCTCGCCGCGCTCGACCAGTCGATCGTCGGTACGTCGATCCGCACCATCGCCGACGACCTGCACGGCCTGTCGATCCAGGCCTGGGTCACCACGGCCTACCTGATCACCTCGACGATCACCACCCCGATCTACGGCAAGCTCGGCGACCTCTACGGGCGCAAGAAGCTGTTCCTGTTCGCGATCACGCTGTTCATCTTCGGGTCGGCCGCCTGCTCGTTCGCCAACTCGATGTACATGCTGGCCGGCCTCCGGGCCGTGCAGGGGCTCGGCGCCGGCGGGCTCTTCACCCTCGTGCTCGCGATCATCGGCGACATCGTGTCCCCCCGTGAGCGGGCCAAGTACACCGGCTACTTCATGGCCGTCTTCGCGACCTCCAGCGTGCTCGGGCCGGTGGCGGGCGGGCTGTTCGCCGGCCAGGACACGATCCTGGGCATCACCGGCTGGCGCTGGGTCTTCCTGGTCAACGTCCCGATCGGCGTCCTCGCGCTCTTCGTCGTCACCAAGAACCTGCACCTCCACCACGTCCGCCGCGAGGCGCGGATCGACTGGTGGGGTGCCACGGCCCTGGTCGTCGCACTGGTGCCGCTTCTCACCGTGGCCGAGCAGGGCCGCGAGTGGGGCTGGGGCTCCGGGCGCTCGATCGGCTGCTACGCGATCGGCGCGACCGGTGTGGTCGCCTTCCTGCTCATCGAGCGGGCGATGGGCGACGACGCCCTGATCCCCCTGCGCATCTTCAAGCTGCGCGCAGCCTCCGTGGTCATCGGCGCCAGCGTGATCGTCGGGGCCGCGATGTTCGGCGCGATCACGGTGCTCCCGCAGTACATGCAGATCGTGCACGGCGCCTCCCCCACCAAGGCCGGGCTGATGATGCTGCCGATGGTGGTCGGCATGATGAGCGCCGGCATCGCCGTCGGCCAGTACACCTCCCGCACCGGCAAGATCCGGATCTTCCCGATCATCGGCTCCGGGATGGCGGCGGCCGCGATGATCGCGCTGTCGTTCGTCGGCGCCGACACCAGCCTGCTGTGGGTCATGGGCGGCATGCTGTTCCTCGGCCTGGGGCTCGGCCAGTGCATGCAGCCGCTGACGATCATCGTGCAGAACGCCGTACCGCCCCGCGAGATCGGGGTCGCCACCAGCTCTGCCACCTTCTTCCGTCAGCTCGGCGGCACCCTCGGCGTCGCCGTCTTCCTCTCCTTGCTGTTCAGCACTCTGGGAGGCAACATCCAGGACGCCTTCAAGACCGCGGTGCCGGGCATCCAGAAGGCGGCCGCCGCGGGCGAGATCCCGCACAACCCGGTCAACGACCAGGTGCTGGCCGGACTCGCGGGCAAGGGTGACCGTGGCGGTGTCTTCGCCGCCGTGCAGAACGACTCCTCGATCATCAACCGGATGAGCTCGGTGATCGCGCACCCGTTCAAGGTCGGGTTCGCGGACTCCATGAGCATGGTGCTGCTGGGCGGCGGACTGGTGATGGTCCTGGCGTTCCTGATCCTGCTGCTGATGCCACCCGTGGAGCTCAGGGCCACCTCGGCCAGCGCTGCGGCTCGGGCCGACCAGGCCGCGGCGGACGCAGCAGCCGCGGACCCGGCGTAGCGACTTCTACTTCTTGCCCTTCTCGGGCGGCCCGCCCGTGGACAGGGCGGCGATGAAGGCCTCCTGGGGGACCTCGACGCGGCCGACCATCTTCATCCGCTTCTTGCCCTCCTTCTGCTTCTCCAGCAGCTTGCGCTTGCGGGTGATGTCACCGCCGTAGCACTTGGCCAGCACGTCCTTGCGGATCGCCCGGATCGTCTCGCGGGCGATCACACGCGCGCCGATGGCGGCCTGGATGGGCACCTCGAACTGCTGGCGAGGAATCAGCTCGCGCAGCTTGCCGGCCAGCATCACGCCATAGCCGTA
>JBBSVA010000225.1:0-2921 GCA_038233915.1 Mycobacteriales bacterium
CCCGGCCTCGGCCAGGTTCGAGGTGAGCGGGCCGCGACGGGCGGCGAACCACTGCGCGTACCCGGCTGGGGACTCGCCACGGAAGAGCGACTTCCCGCTGCGGACGTGCCAGATGGTCGGCACCAGCGGGTGGTCCTGCAGACCCTGGCCCACACCGGGCAGATCGTGGACGACGTCGACGCCGACCGACCGCAGGTGCTCGGCCGGGCCGATGCCGGAGAGCATCAGCAGCTGCGGGGAGTTGATCGCCCCACCCGAGAGCAGCACCTCCTCGGCGTGCACCTGGTGGCGCTGCCCACCGGTCAGGTACTCGACGCCGGTGGCGCGGTCGCCGTCGAGCAGCACCCGGGTGACCTGCGCGCCGGTGCGGACCGTCAGGTTGGGCCGGTCCATCGCCGGGCGCAGGTACGCGTCGGCGGTCGACCAGCGCCGGCCGCGTTTCTGGGTCAGCTGGTACAGCCCGGCGCCCTCCTGTCGGGCGCCGTTGAAGTCGTCGTTGCGCGGATGGCCGGCGGCCACCGCGGACTCGACGACGGCGCGGCTCCACGGGTGCGGGCTGCGCGGGTCCTCGACCCGGAGCGGGCCGCCGACGCCGTGGAAGCGGTCGGCCCCGCGGGCGTTGTCCTCCATCCGGCGGAACAGCGGCAGCACCGAGGAGTAGGACCAGCCCGGGTCGCCGGTGAGCTGCGCCCACTCGTCGTAGTCGGCGGCCGCCCCGCGGATGTAGATCATCGCGTTGATCGAGCTGGAGCCGCCGAGCAGCTTGCCGCGCGGCCAGAAGAGCGAACGGCCGGCGGCGGCGGGCTGCGGCTCGGTGGTGTAGTTCCAGTCCCGCTGGGTGCGGAAGGTCTTGTAGAGCGCCGCCGGGACCTGCACCTCGAGCACGGCGTCGGACCCGCCGGCCTCCAGCAGCAGCACCCGCAGCGACGGGTCCTCGGTCAGCCGCCCGGCCAGCGCGCAGCCGGCCGACCCGGCCCCCACGACGACGATGTCGAAGGCGGTGTCGGCTGCGGGGCGACTCACCGGTGCCGTCCGTGCACCAGGCCCATGACCCGGGCCAGCGCGTCGGCGGCCGAGGCGGGCCGGCCGAAGCTCATCAGCGCGACCGGCAGCGGGAACCGCTGCCGGGTGATCGCCTTGGCCCGGGTGAACTCGCGCAGCCCGTCCGCACCGTGGATCCGGCCGAAGCCGCTGTCCCCGACGCCGCCGAAGGGCAGCGCGGGCACCGAGGCGAACGTGATCACCGAGTTGACCGACGTCATCCCGCTGCGCATCCGGCGGGCCAGGTCCATGCCGCGCTTCGTGGAACCGCTGAACACCGAGCCGCCCAGGCCCAGTGAGGTGCCGTTGGCCAGCCGGAGGGCCTCCTCGGCGTCGGTGACCCGGGTGATCGTGATCGTCGGACCGAAGGTCTCCTCCTGCACCGCGGACGAGGACTCCGGCACGTCGAGCAGCACGGTGGGGGAGACGTAGCCGCCGTCCACGGTGCCGCCGACGACGGCCCGACCGCCGGCCGCGGCGGCGTCGTCCAGGTGGCGCTGCACCACGTCGGTCTGCGAGCGCATCGTCATCGGGCCGTAGGCGGCGGCGTCGTCGGCGCCCGGGCGCAGGCCCTGCACCTGGTTGGTTACCGCGGCGACGAAGGAGTCGTACACGGCCGAGGTCGCGTAGACCCGCTCGATGCCGATGCAGGTCTGCCCGGCGTTGCTCATCGCGCCCCAGACCGCGGCGTCGGCAGCGGCGGTCACGTCGGCGTCGTCGTCGACGATCATCGCGTCCTTGCCGCCGCACTCCATGAGCACCGGGGTCAGCGTCTCGGCGCAGGTGGCCATCACCTTCCGGCCGGTCGCGGCGGAGCCGGTGAAGGCGATCTTGCCGACGCCGGCGCGACACAGCGCGGTGCCGGTGGGGCCCAGCCCGGTGACGACCTGGAAGGCGTCGGCTGCCTCCGGGACGGCGGCGGCCCAGGCCGACGCCAGCCAGGCGCCGATGGCCGGGGTGTGCTCGCTGGGCTTGAAGACGACGGCGTTGCCGGCGGCCAGCGCGTAGGCGATCGAGCCCATCGGGGTGAACACCGGGTAGTTCCACGGCCCGATGACGCCGACGACGCCGAGCGGTTGGTACTCCAGCGACGCCGCGTGGTTGGCGGCGAGCAGCCCTGGGTTGACCGAGCGCGGGCCGAGGGTCTTCTTCGCGTGCGCGCCGGCCCAGGCCAGGTGGTCGACGGCGAGGGTGATCTCCAGGATCGCGTCGGCGTGCGGCTTGCCGTTCTCCCGGTGCACCAGGTCGGCCAGCTCGTGCATCCGACGGGCCAGGTAGCCGCGGTAGGCGGCGAGCCGTTCCTTGCGCCCGGCGAACCCGAGGGCGGCCCAGCGCTCGGCGGCGACCCGGGCCCGGGCGACGGCGGCCGAGACCTCGGCGTCGCCCTGTACCGGGAATTCGGCGACCAGCGCGCCGGTGGCGGGGGAGGTGGAGGCGAAGGTCTCGGGGGCGTCCGAGGTGCTCGTGTCGTACCGCTGATCGACCAGTGACATGGCGCGCACCCTACTCGCCAGTAGGAAATGTGTGTGTCGCAAAGTTGCACACACTCCGGCGTCTCGCCGGCGTCGATCAGGCGTCCGGTGGTTGTCGGGGGGGGGGGGCTCCGACGGACCCCCGGCCGGCCGCGACCCCCGCCGGCGGGGGGGGGTAGCTGAACCACGCCGACAACCACCGGACGCCTGATCGACGCCGGCGAGAGGCCGGCGTGTGTGTAACTTAGCTTCACACACATTTCCTACTGGCGAGTAGGGTGCGCGCCATGTCACTGGTCGATCAGCGGGACGACACGAGCACCTCGGACGCCCCCGAGACCTTCGCCTCCACCTCCCCCGCCACCGGCGCGCTGGTCGCCGAATTCCCGGTACAGGGCGACGCCGAGG
>JBBSVA010000226.1:0-2835 GCA_038233915.1 Mycobacteriales bacterium
CAGGGCGACCTGCCGCTCGTGGGCGTGGTCGACCATCGTCTCCGCGTACCCCGCGGGGACGCCGCCCGGCGCCTTCCACGGCTCGTGCACGTGCGTGCGGTCCAGGTCGCGCAGCTCAGGCACCCAGCGCCGCACGTAGTCGCCGTCCGGGTCGAACTTCTTGCCCTGGGTGATCGGGTTGAAGACCCGGAAGTAGGGCGAGGCATCGGTACCGGTGCCGGCAACCCACTGCCAGCCGTGGTTGTTGCTGGCCAGGTCGCCGTCGACGAGGTGCTGCATGAAGTGCCGGGCGCCGCGGGTCCACTCCTGGTGCAGGTCCTTGACCAGGAAGCTGGCCACGATCATCCGCATCCGGTTGTGCATCCAGCCCTGCGCGTTCAGCTGGCGCATCGCGGCGTCCACCACCGGGAAGCCCGTGCGGCCGGCTGCCCACGCCTGGAAGTCCTCGTCGGCGTGCGGGCCGGTCTCATACGTCATGCCCTGCAGCTCCGGGTTGTAGTACTCCCGGGCGGTCTCCGGGCGGTGCCAGAGGACGTCGGCGTAGAACTCCCGCCAGCAGATCTCGGTGACCCAGGTGTCCACGCCGGCCCCGGTCTGGCCGGACGTCGCGATGTCGTGCAGCAGCGTCCGCGGGTGCACGGTGCCGAAGTGCAGGTGCGCGGACATCCGGCTGGTGGTGTCCAGGTCGGGCCGGTCGCGTTCGGAGTCGTAGTCGGCGATCCGCTCGTCCAGGAACTGCGTCCACTGCCGACCGGCGGCCGCCTCGCCGGCTGCGAGCACCTCGGTGTCGCCCAGGTCGGGGGCCTCGGGCAGGTCCTCGCTGGTCGCGCGCGCCCAGGCGACCTCCCCCGGCCGGGGGGCCGGGTCGGGCCAGCCGTGCTGCCGCCAGCGCCGGGAGAACGGGGTGAAAACCTTGAACGGCTCGCCGTCGTCCTTGGTGACCGTGCCCGGTGCGACCGCGTAGGCCGACCCGGTGCGGACGAGGGCGACGTCCCCCAGGGCCGTGTCGACGGCGGCGTCCCGGCGCCGACCGTACGGTCCGGTGTCCCCGGCGATGTGCACGCTCTGCGCGCCGACCTCCCGGGCCACCGCGGGGACGACGTCCTGCGGCGTGCCGTGCCGGACCACCAGGTGCCCGTCGGTGGCCTCCCGCAGCTCGGCCAGGCAGCCGGCCAGGAAGTGCCGTCGCGGGTCACCGGACTTCTCCCAGATCGCCGGGTCGACGACGAAGAGCGGCAGCACGTCCCCGGCGTCCCGGGCGGCGAGCAGAGCCGGGTTGTCCGCCAGGCGGAGGTCGCGGCGGAACCACATCACAGCAGGAGGCACCCGTCGACCGTAAGCGCCGGTTCCGGGCGTCGCCCGCTCAGCTGGCGGCGAGCTCCAGGCCGAAGTGCGGACGGTCGGCCTCGGGCACCAGGTCGACGTCGGCGGGGTGCTCGTGCAGGTAGTGCCGGATGAAGGAGCAGTAGGGGAGCACCGTCAGGTGCTGCCGGCGGGCGCTGGTGAGGACCGCTTCGACGAGCGCGGTGCCGATGCCCTGGCCGGCCACCGACTGGTCGACCTCGGTGTGCGGGAGGGTCATTACGTCGCCGTCGAGGTGGTAGCTGGCCAGACCGACCACGCGGTCGTCCATGGAGACCTCGAACCGCCCACGGGTCGGGACGTCCTCGACCCGCACCTGCTTCCTGCTGTCCATCGTCTCGTTCCACCTCCTGCGCCGGCAACGCTGCCGGCTCGTCCGTGGCCGCTGCTGGGCTCCGGAGAGAAAAGGTAACCGTTCGATCTGGATCTCGCCGCTCCCTGTTCGACGATCTTCCTCGTCCGGGGGTTCCCGACACCCACGACGCGCCCGACCCGCGGTCGGTCGGGCCCCGACCCCGCGGCTAACCTCGTCGGGCACCCCACGCGGCCGGACGCCGTCGAGCCCCCATAGCTCAGGGGATAGAGCATCGGTTTCCTAAACCGTGTGTCGCAGGTTCGAATCCTGCTGGGGGCACCAGCTCAAACACCCCCCGGCGGCGACGGCGCCGGACGGACGACGAACCGGTGTCCCCGCTGCTGTGCCCGCCGGGCGCACTGGTCCAGGGCCAGCCGGGCACCCGGCGGCCAGGACTCCAGCCGGGCCGCGTCCACGACCACGTCCCCGCGGAACACCGCCAGCCGCAGCTGGCGCAGCACGACGGCGATCTCGGGTCCGCGCGACATCGTCGGCACGCTGGCGTCGTCCATGCGGCCAGTCTCGGTAGCCCGGGCGCCGCGCACATCGGACCGTGGGCCCATCGCGCCGGGGTCGATTTCCACCTGTGGGTGGAGTCCTGCCGCGGCGCGGGGTCCTCCAGGCTCGATTACGGTCGGGACGAGCTCCGGGCCGCCGGCCCGCACCCATCCAGGGAGACCCGTGGCCCGCAGCGTGTACGTCGCCTCCGTCGAGGGTCACTCCGGCAAGTCGATCGTGGCCCTCGGCCTGCTCACCACGCTGACCCGCGAGGTCGGCCGGGTGGGCGTCTTCCGCCCGATCGCCCGCGGCACGACCGACCACGTGCTGAGCATGCTGCTCGAGCGAGCCACCGCTGACGTCGAGCCGGCCGATGCGGTCGGCGTTTCCTACGACGACGTGCACGCCGACGGTGACGCGGCGCTCGCCCGGATCGTCGAGCGTTACAAGGCGGTGGAGGCCCGCTGCGACGCCGTCGTCGTGGTCGGCTCGGACTTCACCGACGTCAGCTCGCCCACCGAGCTGTCCTTCAACGCCCGGATCGCGGCCAACCTGGGCACCCCGGTGGTGCTCGTGCTCGGCGGCCGGGACCCGGCCGGCGCCGAGCAGCTGGGCCAGGC
>JBBSVA010000227.1:0-2748 GCA_038233915.1 Mycobacteriales bacterium
CAACGGTCGCCCAGTCGCTGCTCGGCGGGCCGTCGTCGACGTCCGCGGCCGGCCCTCCCTCCGCTCACTGGGCGAGGCTGGATAACGCATCTCCGAGAGCATTCTCAGGCTCAGAATGCTCTCGGAGATGCGTTGGGGGGGCGGGCCATAGGGCAGAGCGCCGACATGCCGACAGGGAGTCCCTACCAATGCTTCCTGCTCAGGCGGGTGCTGCAGCGGTCGGGCGTAGATGACGTGGCGGGTGGGTGTCTGCGTGGAACAGGTCTTGCCGACCGGTGACGGCGGTGAGATCCATAAAGGCGTCGTACCGGCTGCCAGCGGGCCAGTCTTGATGTTTGCCGGTGCGGCAGGTGCTTTCGCCGAGACGGACGGCGAGCCGGTCCAGGAACAGCGGGAGGATGTGCCGGTGCCACTCCTCAAGCAGCTCGGGACCCATGGCGTCGTCGGCGGCCGTCCGCAGGCAGGCCAGGACCGGCAGTTCCCGAGCAATGTGCGGATGCCGCGGCCAGCAGGCCGGGATCAGGTTGACCGGCCGCCAGGCGTAGTCCCGGTTCAGCCAGGCCGCGACGTCGTCGCACCACAACCACAACTGCTGACGGATCAGCGGTGGGCAGCTCGCCGGGTCCCAAGGCCGCGGCAGGTCATGGATGTCGCCGAGCTCGGCGATCGCGGCGGCGTCGCCGCCGCGGACGATCGCCAAGCTGATCAGTGCCTGCCGGACCTGCGAGGGTGGTGCCGGGAACCCTGTGAGCATCACCACGTCCAGGCCTTCCCGGCGTCCGCCGACGCCGATCTGGACCCGGCATCGTCTGCGCCGCCTGTGGTGTGCGCGGCGGGGCTGTGCAGCCGGTGCTGGTGGGCGTACTGCACCGCGTGCTGGGTCCGCTTGTCGAGGTCGACCGTGGCGTTGCGGACCTGCCCGACCTTGCCGCGGGCGGCCCGCTGGCGGGCGAGCAGTGCCTTGCCGTCGCGGCCGTCGACGCACCGGCGCAGCCGGGCGATGATCGGCGGGGCGTTCTCGGCGACGACCAGCGCCTGACGGTCGGGGATCAGCCGAATGTGCTCGGGACGCAGGATCGGCACGTCCTCGGTCGAGCGGGACGTCCCGACACCTCCCGGGCCGTCGGTGACGCTGTGCCGCGAAACGCGGGTGGAGCCGAGCAGGTCGGAGACTTCCTTGTAGAAGTGGATGTCCTTGCCGCCGCCGAAGACCACGATGTTGTTCGTCAGGCCGAACAGGCTGCGGGCTTCGTCCTCGCCGTAGCAGACGACCATCTGCCGCCAGGTCTGCGCCGCGTACACGAACGACAGCCCGAGTGCGCGTTCGTTCGCCATCCGGGTCCGCAACGTCGGGAGTGGGGTGGTGGAGGGGAGTTCGTCGAGGCAGGCCAGGAAGCTGGGGGTGACTCGGCCGTGTGGGGAGGCGGTGGCCATCGCCAGCGCGGTGTCCAGGACGTGCTCGGCGACAGCGGTCATCAACGGCGAGGCCGAGGCGTAGGGGTCTTCCCGGCCGAGTAGGTAGACGGTGCCGCCGCGGGCGAGTACGTCGGCGAGGTCGGTGACCGGCCGGCCGGGGCCGGGGATGCACCGGGCGCGGATCGCGGGCTGGAAGAACAAGCTCATCGCCTGCTGCACGGTGGTGACGGTGTTGCCGACAGTGTCCGCCGAGCCGTGCAACGCCCCGCCGAGCAGCCCGTCCCAGAACCGCGCCGCATGGGGGTGCTGCCGCAGGATCTCCACCGGCTGTTCGGCGGCGACCGGGTTCGCGACCCATTCCAGGACGTGTTCGAGGGTGTGGCCGGTCAGCGCCGCGGCGTGGAAGAAGCCTTGCAGCACCTTGGCGGTCTCGGCGGCGTAGAACCGGGCGGCGCTGTCCGCGCGGCCGCCGGCGACCGCGCCGGTGACGGTGCCGGCGGAGAAGGCCTTCGCCCGGCGTTCAGCGACCATCGGGTCGACGCAGCCGGCGATCGGGTCCCACACCAGCTCCGGCACCCCCGGGGCCATCCCGAACGGGTCCAGGACCGCCACCGGCCGGTCCGGGCCACCCGAGTCCGGGCCGCCGGCCGGGGCCTGCCGGTCGGTCATTGTCAGCAGCAGGTCGTCGAGCTTGGTGAGGGTGGCCATCGCCGCGCCGGGGTGGGCCAGCAGCGCCGGTGCGAGCAAGTCCAACGTCTTGCCGGAGCCCTGCGCCCCGTACACCCCGGTCGTGCGGTCGTAACGCACCCACAGCTCCACCCCCCGAGGGGTCAGCGATCGACCCAGCCGCCACCCCAGCTGCGCCGGGTCAGGCGCTCGGCGCATCACTGGGCGCTCCGGTCGTGGGTCACGGGCCCGCCGGCGCCCAGGGTGCTGCGGCTGGTCGTGCCGTACAGGTCGGGCCGGATGATCGTGCGGACCTGACGCAGCCGGGACCGGCCCAGCACCCGCTGGGCCTCGGTGCGGGTCGCCATCCCCCCGCGGGCATCGCCGGGCCGGTGGTAGCGCCACAACAGTGCCGCGGCGGCCGCGGCGGCGGCGAGCATCACCAGCTCGGCGGCGGCGACGCTGCTGTACACCGCGCCAGAGCCCGGCACCCGGGCCTGCAATTGCGGGGGTAGGCCGCGGCCGGGCTCGCCGGTCAGCAACCCTGCCAGCACCTGCCCGGCCGTGTCGCTGCCCGCCGGCCACACCCAGCCGCCACCGAACAGCGCCGAGGCCAGCGCCAGTCCGGTCAGCGCCGCCAACGCGAGCAGCAGCAGCACCCCGGTC
>JBBSVA010000228.1:0-2738 GCA_038233915.1 Mycobacteriales bacterium
AAGGAGCCCTCGCTCCGGATGTTCCTGCTGGTCATCGGGGCGCTGCGGTCACTGGCCGACCGGTCGCACCCGCCGGGCCTGGTGCTCGACGCGTTCCTGCTGCGCGCCATGTCGGTGGCCGGCTGGGAGCCGGCGCTGGCCGACTGCGCGCGCTGCGCGGAGCCCGGCCCGCACCGGCACTTCTCGGTGCCCGGCGGCGGCATGGTCTGCCCGGCCTGCCGCCCGACCGGGTCCCAGCTGCCGAGCCCGGTGACCATCGGCCTGCTGGACTCGCTGCTCACCGGCGACTGGGCTGCCGCCGAGGCCAGTCAGGGCACCAACCGACGCGAGGGCAGCGGGCTGGTCGCTGCCCTGCTGCAGTGGCACCTGGAGCGCGGCCTGCGGTCGCTGCCGCTGGTGGAACGCACGTGAGGGAGAAGTCGTGAAGCGCCAGAGGCCCCAGCGCGAGGTCCGGACCCCCACCCCGCACCCCTCGGGTGCCCGGCCCCCGGCCGTGCCGGCGGACAAGGTGCCGCACCACGTCGCCGTCGTCATGGACGGCAACGGCCGGTGGGCGAAGGAACGCGGGCTGCCCCGCACCAAGGGCCACGAGGCGGGGGAGTCCAGCCTCTTCGACTGCGTCGAGGGCGCCATCGAGATCGGCGTCAAGGCGATCAGCGCCTACGCCTTCTCCACCGAGAACTGGAAGCGCAGCCCCGAGGAGGTGCGCTTCCTGATGGGCTTCAACCGGGACGTCATCCGCCGCCGCCGGGACGAGATGCACGAGCTCGGGGTGCGGGTCCGCTGGGCCGGTCGTCGTCCCCGGCTGTGGCGCAGCGTCATCGACGAGCTGCAGGTCGCCGAGGAGCTGACCCAGGACAACGACGTCCTGACGCTGACCATGTGCGTGAACTACGGCGGCCGGGCCGAGATCGCCGACGCCGCCGCGGCGATCGCCCGCGAGGTCGCCGCAGGCCGACTGGACCCGGACGAGGTGACCGAGAAGACGGTTGCCCGGTTCCTGGACGAGCCGGACATGCCCGACGTGGACCTGTTCCTGCGCAGCTCCGGGGAGAACCGGACCAGCAACTTCCTGCTGTGGCAGTCCGCCTACGCCGAACTGGTCTTCCAGGACACCCTCTGGCCGGACTTCGACCGCCGACACCTGTGGGCCGCCGTCGAGGAGTACGCCTCCCGGCAACGCCGGTTCGGCTCCGCCTGACGAACGGCGGGTACAGCTAGCCGAAGAGGCTGTTGTCCCGGTCGGACCACCAGTCGACCAGGTCGTCCAGACCGTCCTGGCCGGCGTCGGGCACCGTGAGGACGGTGAGCGTGGAGCTGGCGCTCTCGGTCCACAGCAGCACGGCGTCCCGGCCGTTCTCCACGTAGCAGCCCACCCGGCCCGCGGTCTGCCCGTCGTTGGACCAGTAGGCGTAACCGGACTCGTCCGGGCAGCCCTGGTCACTGGACAGCGGGACCAGGCCGCGGCGGTCGATCTCCAGCAGGAACTGGTCGTCGGCGGCCGCCGAGTCGGTGTAGCGGCGGACCTCGGCGCTCTGCGGACCCGGCTGGACCGGGCTCGGGCCGCAGGACAGTGCGGCCGTCTGGTCGCTGTCGGTCGGCGCGCCCGAAGCGCAGTCGGACAGCCCGGCCGGCAGCACGGCGCGCAGCTCGGCCTCGGCCGCGGACGTCGTCGGGGCAGCCGTCGGGACCGGTGCGGGGTCCGGGCCGGCAGACCCGCTCCGGCTGAGGAGCACGGCCACCAGGACGACGACCAGCGCCAGCGCGACGGACCCGGCGAGCACCCACGGCACCCAGCGCGGCGTGCCCCCTGGTGCCGGGGGAGCGCCGACCGGCAGCGGGCGACCGGGGGAGGAGGACCCGGATGACGGGTTGCCCCAGCGGCCGGCCTCGGGCAGCGGGGTCCCGGCGTGCGAGGGCCCGCCCCAGACCCCGGCCGGGCCGGGGTCGGAGAACCCGACCGACTGCGGTCGCGGCGGCGGCGGGCCGGGGGCGACTGTCGACTCGCGCTGCGGGGTGACCCCGCCGGAGCTCAGCGCGGTCCGCGCGGCGGCGGCCATGGAGCCTGCGCTGGGCCAGCGGTCCGCGGGATCCTTGGCCAGCCCCCGGGCGAGGACGGCGTCCAGCGCCGGGGGCATCCCGCCGCGCACCGTCGAGACCAGCGGCGGCGTGCTGTTGAGGTGGGCGTACATCATCTGGGCCAGGCCGTCGCCGGTGAAGGGCCGGCGTCCGGTCAGGCACTCGAAGAGCACGCAGGCCAGCGCATAGACGTCGGTGCGGGCGTCGACCGGACGCTCCATGAAGCGCTCGGGGGCCATGTAGTCGAAGGAGCCCAGCGCCGACCCCGTCTGGGTGAGCGACGGGCCCTCGGCTGCGGCGGAGGACCAGGCGATGCCGAAGTCCACGAGGTAGACGAACTCGTCGCCGGGCTCGCCGGTGACCAGCACGTTGGAGGGCTTCACGTCGCGGTGCACCAGACCCTCGGCGTGCGCGGCGTCCAGGGCGCGGGCGACCTGGCCGACGATCGACACGGCGCGGGCGGGCTCCAGGGCACCGCCGTCGTGCAGCAGATCGCCGAGGTCTGCGCCCTGGACCAGGCGCATGTCCAGGAAGAGCCGGCCCTCGACCTCGCCGTAGCGGTGGATCGGCACGACGTGCGGCTCGGACAGCCGGGCCGCGGCGTGCGCCTCGCGGCGGAACCGCTCCCGATAGGCGGCGTCCCCGGCCAGTCCGGCGGA
>JBBSVA010000229.1:0-2728 GCA_038233915.1 Mycobacteriales bacterium
ACGCCACGCAGGTCACCTCTTCCTCACACCGTGGGCCGGACCGGGCGGTCCAGGGCATCCCGGCGAACCTAGCGGGCAGGGGCGTGCAGGGCAATCGTGCCCCACCCCCGACCCTGGCTCACAGGTCGGCCGCGAGCGTCCTGGCAGCCTCGGCGGGGTCGCCCGCGGCGGTGATCGGACGTCCGACGACCAGCAGGTCAGCGCCGTCGGCCAGGGCCTGCTGCGGCGTCGCGACCCGGGCCTGGTCGCCCGCGGCAGAACCTGCCGGCCGGACACCGGGGGTGATCAGCACTGTGCCGGGACCGACCTCGGCGCGCACGGCGGCGACCTCCTGCGGCGAGCACACCAGTGCGCCGGCGCCCGCCCGGACGGCGAGGACGGCCAGCCGTCGTACGGCGTCCAGCGGCGGCCCGAGGAGCCCGACGGCGTCCAGATCGGCCTCGGAGAGCGAGGTGAGCACCGTGACCGCCGTGATCGTCACCTCCGGCGCCGCCTGGACCGCGGCGGCGATCATGTCGGCCCCACCGGCGGCGTGGACGGTCAGGAAGCGTGGCCGCAGCCCGGCCACCGAGCGCGCCGCCCCGGCGACCGTGTTCGGGATGTCGTGCAGCTTGAGGTCCAGGAACACGTCTCGGTCGTTCCTGACCTGATCGACGATCCCCGGGCCCGCCGAGCAGAACAGCTCCAGCCCGACCTTGAGCACCTGCACGTACGGCGCCACCTGCGCGGCGAGCGAGACGGCCGCCGCTGCGTCGGACCGGTCCAGGGCGACGACGATCGGCGCCGGCTCGATCGGGCGGTCTGCAGTCACAAGCGCTCCATCTGTCGGTGATCTTGAACATCCGCACCCTCGAGACAGACCCGGAGGCTGCGGATGACCATGATCACGCGGGGTTGGCGGGGTGGGGGGTGGTCGGGTCGGGCCGGAGGTCCGCGGGACCGGTGGCGTCGGGGTCTCCGACGGGGTCGGGGCCCTCCGGCAGGGTGGCCACCGGCGGACGGTGCGCGAGGCCGACAGCGTCGGCGACGGACAGGCCCCGCTCCGCCAGCGCGGCCTGCAGCTCGGCGAGCACGCGTACGGGAGCGGTCGGGTCGCCGAACACGACGGTCCCGACGCTGACCGCGCTGGCCCCGGCGAGCAGGAACTCCAGCGCGTCGAGCCCGGTGCGGATGCCGCCCATCCCGAGGATCGGGACGTGCGGCAGCGCCTGGTGCACCTGCCACACGCAGCGGACGGCGACCGGGCGGATCGCCGGGCCGGACAACCCGCCGGTGATGCCGCCGAGGACGGGCCGCATCGTGTCGGTGTCGATCGCGAGCCCGAGCAGGGTGTTGATGACCGACAGACCGGTGGCCCCGGCCTCGACGCAGGCCCGCGCGATCGCGGTGATGTCGGTGACGTCCGGCGACAGCTTGGCGAGCACCGGCACCTCGGCGGGCACCTCGCGCCGCACGGCGGCGACCACCTCGGCGGCGGGCCCGACGTGGCAGGCGAAGACCTGCCCGCGGTCCTCGACGTTGGGGCAGCTGATGTTGACCTCGATCATCGCCACCCCCGGCTGGTCGCGGAGCCGGGCGGCGAGCGCCGCGTACTCACCGACCGAACCACCGGCGATCGAGACCACCGCGCGGGCCCCGTGCTCGGCGAGCCAGGGCAGGTCGTGCGTGAGGAACGCCTCGATGCCGGGGCCCTGCAGGCCGATGCTGTTGAGCATCCCGCTGGGGGTCTCGGCCATCCGGGGGGTGGCCCGGCCGGACCGGGCGTCGAGCATGATCGACTTGGTGACGACCCCGCCGAGGCCGGCCACGTCGAAGAACTGCGACAGCTCCTGCCCGGCGGCGGCGCAGCCGCTGGCCGTGAAGACCGGGTTCGGGAACGCGACCCCGCCGATCGTTGTCGACAGAGCGGTGTCAGCGGGGGGACGGGGCTGACTCATCGGTGGCCCCCCGTCGGAGCGCCGACCGCGTCGGCCGGCACCGTGCCGACGGCGTCCCAGCGCACCCGGTCGCCGAGGAACACCGGGCCCTCGACGCAGGAGCGCACCATCCGGGTCTGCCCGTCGTCGCCGACCACCGGGAGCACGCACGTCATGCACACCCCGATCCCGCAGGCCATCGATTCCTCGACCGCGACCTGGCTCGGCACCCCGTGGGCGGCAGCCACCTCGCTGACCGCGCGCAGCATGCCCATCGGCCCGCAGGCGTAGACCAGCTCGCTGCGGGTCTTCGCGAGCACCGCGGGCAGCACGTCGGTGACCCGGCCGCGCTCCCCCACCGACCCGTCGTCGGTCGTCACGGCGAGCGTGGTGGCGACGCGCTCGGCCTCCAGCTGACCGAACAGCCGGTCGGAGGACCCAGCGCCCAGCACGACGTCGACCCGGCAGCCGCGCTCGGTCAGCGCGGTCGCGAGCGGCAGCAGGGGCGCCGTCCCGTAGCCGCCACCGACCAAGGTTGCCGTCAACGGCTGCTCCGGCAGCCGGAACGGGCGGCCGAGCGGCCCGACGACGTCCAGCCGGGCCCCAGGACCCTGCTCGGACAGCCAGGCCGTCCCCCGGCCGTGGACGGCGAACACGAACTCGACCGTGGCCCCGTACGGCCCGTCGACGTCGGCCCGGTAGATCGCGAAAGCCCGCCGCAGCAGCATCGCAGAACCCGGCCCGCCGACCGCGACGGCGACGAAGTGGCCGGGCCGTACGTCCTCGGCCATCCCCGGCGCCTGGACGGTCAT
>JBBSVA010000230.1:0-2687 GCA_038233915.1 Mycobacteriales bacterium
GACTGGTGGCTCATCGTCGGGTCACCGGCTCTCGGGAGGGCGTGCTCGCTTTGTACCGCAGGGGTCAGACGGAACCCGACCGGGAGGGTGTGGGAGTGGGCGGGCTCACAGCATCGGCGACCAGCGCGTGCAGCGCGGTGCGGGCCAGCAGCCGGACCCCGACGCCGATCGCGCGCTCGTCGACGTCGAAGGTGCCGCGGTGCAGGTCCAGCGGCTCCCCGCCGCCGTGCGTGCCCAGCCGGGCCAGTGCGATCGGCAACACCTCGGCGAACCAGCCGAAGTCCTCCCCGCCCATCGACTGAGGCGAGAGCACGACGCCGTCCGAACCGACGGTCTCCAGCGCGGCCGCGCGCAGCAGCGCAACACCGTGGGGGTCGTTGACCACCGGGGGCACGCCGCGCACGTACTCGACGTCCACTGTCGCCCCGGACGTCTCGCCGACCTGGCGGATCAGCCGGCGCACCCTGTCCTCGGCCTCGTGCCAGACGGTGCGGTCCAGCACCCGGACCGTGCCGCGGAGCATCCCGGTCTGCGGGATCGCGTTGGCCGCGACGCCCGAGCCCACCGCGCCCCAGACCAGGGACATCCCGGCCCGCGGGTCGACCTGGCGGGACAGCAGGCCGGGCACCTCGGTGATGACGCGGCCCAACGCGTGCACCAGGTCGACGGTCAGCTGGGGCCGGGCGGTGTGCCCGCCGGGGCCGGTGAGCGTGACCTCCAGCCGGTCGCAGGCCGCGGTGATCGACCCGGTGCGCAGGCCGACCCGGCCGACCGGGACCGACGGGTCGCAGTGCAGCGCGAAGGCCCGGGTGGCGCCGGTGAGCACCCCGGAGGCGACCACCTCCAGCCCGCCGCCGGGCACCTGCTCCTCGGCCGGCTGGAACACGCAGCGCACCGTGCCCGGCAGCGCGTCCAGCTCCGCAAGGGCCTTCGCGACGCCGAGCAGCACCGTGGTGTGCACGTCGTGCCCGCAGGCGTGGCACATGCCCTCGCGGGTGGAGGCGTAGGGCACGTCCTTGAGGTCGGCCAGCGGCAGCGCGTCGATGTCGGCCCGCAGCACCACCACCGGGCCACCGGACCCGACGTCGCAGCTCAGGCCCGTGCCGTTGGGCAGCCGGCGCGGGGCCAGCCCGACCTGGCGGAGCTGACGCTCCAGGTAGGCCGTCGTCTCGTGCTCGACGAAGCCCAGCTCGGGGTGCGCGTGCAGGTGCCGGCGGACGGCGACCAGCTCGTCGTGGTGCCCGGCGACCCAGCGGTCCACGGCCTCTGCTGCGGTCACGCAGGTGCCTGCGGCAGACCGTCCCGCAGCTCGGCCAGCAGGCTGTCCACGACGGGCTCCAGCCGGCCGTCGTTCGCCGCGGCGACCCGTCGCTGGCGCTCGTAGGACCCGCCGACCTCGATCACCCGCAGGACGTCGGACAGCTCGGTGGCGCAGTCCAGCCGACGGGCCGTGGGCATCAGCTCCTCGACCAGGTCGCGCAGGGCGTCCTTGACCGGGCGCACGGTGCCGCGCTCGTCGACGATGATCTCGGCGTCCAGACCGTAGCGGGCAGCCCGCCACTTGTTCTCCCGGAGCACCCAGCTGGCCGGGGTGGGGAGGGTGTAGCCGCGGTCGATCTCCCGGTCGAACTGCTCGACCAGGCACTGGGCCATCGCGGCGACCGCACCGATCTCGTCCAGCGTGGGTAGGCCGTCGCAGATCCGCAGCTCGACGGTGCCGAAGTCCGGGTGCGGACGGATGTCCCACCACACCTCACGGACGCTCTCGATCGCCTGGGTGGAGATCAGCGTCTCCATGTAGTCCTCGAAGCCGCCCCAGCCCGAGAGCTGGTAGGGCAGCCCCGCGGTCGGCATGCCCTCGAAGACCTTGGACCGCGCGCTCGCCAGGCCGGTGTCCGCACCGACCCAGTACGGCGAGGACGCCGAGAGCGCCAGGAAGTGCGGGATGTACTGCGAGAGCGCGTTGACCATCGGGATGACCTTGTCCGACGACCGGACCCCGACGTGCACGTGGACCCCGAAGATCTGCAGCCGACGGGCCAGCCACTGCATCTTCTCGATCAGCTGGGTGTACCGCTCCTTGGGCGAGATCTGCTGGGTCTGCCAGTCGGTGATCGGGTGGGTGCCCGCGCACATCAAGCCCAGTCCACGCCGGTCCGCCGCCGCCACGACCTCGGCGAGGGTGCCCGCCAGGTCGGCCTTGGCCTCGGCGACCGTGCTGCAGATGCCGGTGATGATCTCGATCGTCGACTGCAGCAGCTCGTGCTTGGCCTTGGGGTGCTCGTCAGCGTCGTCGGGCTTGAGCTCGGCCAGGATCTCGGTGGCGCCCGACGTCAGCTGGCGGCTCTCGCGGTCGATGAGCTGGAGCTCCCACTCGACCCCCAGGCTGGAGCGCTCGGAGGAGGTGAAGGGGATCTGCACGCGGCGAGTCTAGGGACGCCCCCGGCCGTCTGCCGGGTGTGCAAACGCGACTGGCCGTTCTGCCACCCCTCTCGGCTAGCGTCCTGCCCGTGAGTCAGACGCCTGCCGAGACCTCCCCGACCGACCCCGCCGCGCTGGCCGCCCGCGCCGCCGACGACCTCACCGCGGCCCTCGGCGGCCCGCACGACGTCGCCGTCGTGATGGGGTCGGGGTGGGCGCCCGCCGCCGACGCCTTCGGCCCGGCGCAGGCCAGCGTCGCGATCGGC
>JBBSVA010000231.1:0-2677 GCA_038233915.1 Mycobacteriales bacterium
TCCCGTCGGTGTAGAGGTACCAGAAGAACCCGTACTCGTAGTTGCCGACGGTGGCGAAGCAGGAGATGACCAGCCGCCGGGAGCGGCGTACCTCCATCTTCTCGGTCCGGAAGTCGGTGTGCTTCCAGCCGACCCCAAAGTCCTCCTCGTGCATGCAGATCGCGTTGGGGATGGTGAGCGGCTGCCCGTCCTGGTCGTTGGCGACGGCGTCGAAGTAGTGGATCTCGCCCAGGCAGTCACAACCCAGCTGCAGCGGGTTCAGCAGCAGCCCGACGCCGTACTCGCCCTCGTCGAAGACGTTCTTGATCCGGTGGGTCGGCGCGGGGTCGCCGTAGGGGATGTACATCTCCGACAGCGCTGCCCGGTACATGATCGGACGCAGCTGGCCCCGGTCCTGGTAGCCGACCTGGTGCAGGACGAGTCCCTCGCGCGGGGTGTAGCCCACCCGCAGCCGCCACTTCTGCCAGCTGACGGCGTGCCCGTCCACGGTGAAGCTCGGGCCCTCGGACTGGGTGATCTCGATCGGTCGGACGTCGTCCCGGATCGCGGTGTGGGCCGGCCGGTTGTCGTCGTCGAACATCAGCTCGGGCATGTAGTTGCCGGCCTTCTCCGGCAGCGGGACGACGCCGTGGTCCCGGACGTCGATCACCTCCATCAGGTCCAGGTCCACCAGGACGATCAGCCCCTCGACCGGGCGGGCGTACCCGTTGTCGTCCTCCCGGGTGCGCATGAACGTCAGGGGTCGGATCAGCCGGCGCCCCTGGGGGTCCTCGATGTCGTAACCGGCGGCCCAGGGGTCGATCATCGCCAGCGAGAAGTCCGTGACGCCGCGCTTGCGCATCGCGTCCTGCCACCGCGGGTCGGCCCGGGTGATCTCCTCGGTGCTGAAGAACTCCTCGAGCATCACGCTGGGCTGCACGCCGTCCAACGACCGCCACGAGGACACCAGACCGCCCGACAGGGACACGACCGTCTCGATCGTCTTCTGGGCGGCGCGGTCGTAGAGCACCACGAACGCAGCTCGGTCCAGCGGCTCCCCGTCCGGGTCCCGGTCCAGCACCTCCCGCTTGGTCGGCTCCTGGAGAGCGACGGAGACGAAGCGCATCCGCGGACCGAAATCCGCGTGCGCGCGGAGGATCTCCGAGGCTCGGCCGATCTCCTCGGCGGTCAACGGATCGAGGGGGTGCTCGCCGGTCGTGGTGCTGACATCGGGGAACTGGATCGCCACGGGGGACTCCTGAAGGTTGCAGGGCCGGACTGGGACGCCTGTGCCGGCCCATGCCGCGGACGCTAGGCCTCGCCGCGACCGGTATCAAGAGTCTTTGTGATCTGGGCCACCACCTGAGGGCGACGACTCGCGACGTCCTGGCGGCACGGTTCGCGGCCGGCACAGTCCCATTCCCGTCGTAGCGGTACACCCAGAAGCCGGCTCGTCCCAGGGCGGCTCCGGCGGACGCAAGGGCTTCATCACTGTCCGGGGCCCGGGAGAACAACCTCCAGGACACCGACGTCCCCGAGCTGCAGCGCGCCCGACGCGGGCGCACCCCGACACACCCGCGTGAACGGGGCACGTCGGCCAGTCGCCAGGTCGCCGAGTCGACCTGGCACCTCCACTCTGCGACCGGGTCATCACGCCCGGGGCAGGAGGGCGCGGGCACGACCGCCGTCGCCGCATGGCGGCAGCCGAGCCCGGCCCGTCAGCGGGTGAGCGCCCGGGCGACCGCGGTCAGGTCGAAGGTCCCGCTCGTCACCGGCCGCAGGGAGCCGGCCAGTACCTGCTCGACCAGGGCCGCCGGGAGCAGATCACCCACGTTGGCCCGGAACTTCCGCTCGACCTCTTCGGCCGTCAACGCCGCGTCGGGGTTGCCGCGGGCGTTGCGCACCTGCGCGGTGCTCGTCCGACCGTCCCGGCTGCGCACGGTGACCCGGGCTGGGCGCTCCCGGGGCAGCGCAGCGGTGAACTCCGGGACCTCCCGTAGGTGGACCCGGGTGGCCAAGCGTTGCAACTCGGGCCGGGCGAGGCCTGCGGGCAGGAAGCCGGCGGCGTCCAGGTGTCCGTCGGTCAGCACCGCGGCGACGCACCAGGGCAGGGAGAAGCGGGCCTGCAGATCCGAGCCGATCTCGACGGCGTCCAGCGACGCGGCGTAGGCGAACGTCTCGACCTCCACCGCCTCGACGTCGGCAACCGTCAGCTGCGCCGCGGCCACGGCTTCGCTCAGGGCGTCCAGGGTGGGGTGGATCCATCGCGCGCAGGCGTAGGGCTTGAGGTAGCTGTTCAGCACTTCCCACCGCTGACCCAGCCCGGCGACGACGGCGTCGGCGTCCAGGTCGGTGGCCACCGCGCCGTCGTAGAGCGCGGTGACCGTGTCGGCGGGCACCCGTCCCAGGTCCCGCGCGCCATGTCCGGCCAGCGCGCCCAGGTAGGTACCCAACCCGGTCCACACGTTGCGGACCGTCCCGCCGTCCATCGGCACCCGCAGCGTGGCGGCCATCGGGGTGGCGGAACCGACCAGGAACGCGGCCCCGGTCGCCGCCGGATCAGCGCCCTGCAGCAGCGCGGCGGCGATCGCGGCGGAGCCGGGTCCGTGCACCCCGTGCGGGTGCAGGCCCGGGCGCAGGCTGCTGGCCACGCTGAGTCGCAACCCGATCTCGGTGGCCACCAGGAAGACCTCGGTCA
>JBBSVA010000232.1:0-2666 GCA_038233915.1 Mycobacteriales bacterium
TGACGGCCTCGACCGCCTTCTCGATGCCCTTCTTCAGGGCCATCGGGTTGGCGCCGGCAGCCACGTTGCGCAGCCCCTCGCGGACGAGGGCCTGGGCGAGCACGGTGGCGGTGGTGGTGCCGTCACCCGCGACGTCATCGGTCTTCTTGGCGACCTCTTTGACGAGCTCGGCACCGATCTTCTCGTACGGGTCCTCGAGCTCGATCTCCTTGGCGATGGAAACACCGTCGTTGGTGATGGTGGGGGCACCCCACTTCTTCTCCAGCACGACGTTGCGGCCCTTGGGGCCGAGGGTGACCTTGACGGCGTCGGCGAGGGTGTTCATGCCCCGCTCAAGGCCGCGGCGGGCCTCTTCGTCGAAGGCGATCATCTTGGCCATGTGGTGGTGTCCTCCATGCGTGGCTCGCTGCTGGCCGGGCGGTGCCCGCGACGGACGACACCCGCGCCGTGGACGCTCCTGCGGCCCACGCGCCGGTGCCTCACCGGTCCGACCTGGTTGGCACTCAGGTGCTCCGAGTGCCAACCCGAGTCTGGCACTCGACCCCTGCGAGTGCAAGGACGGGGGTCAACGCACCAGCAGCAGTAGGGCGCTGGCGGCGACGACGCCGGCCAGGAGCGCGTGTCCGACGAGCAGCGCGGGTGCCCAGGATCGACCCCGGGGCCGTGCGTGACCGGTGCCCGTGGTCCTGCTCACGAGACCCGCGGCCCGCACGTGTCGTGAGTCAGGCGATGAGGCCCGCGGCACGCACGGAGCGCAACGACGGGTCGACCCGGTGGGTCGGTCCCACGACCGACATCAGCGGGTCCAGGGTCTTCAGGCCCTCACCGGTGTTGAGGACGACTGTCTCCTTGGCCGGGTCGAGGAGGCCACGCCCCACGAGCTGGCGCAGCACCGCCGTCGTCACGCCGCCGGCGGTCTCGGCAAAGACACCCGTCGTCCGGGCCAGGTCGCGGATGCCCTCGATGATCTCGGCGTCGCCGACCCGGCCGACCGAGCCCCCGGTGCGCCGGATGGCGTCCAGCGCGTAGGGCCCGTCGGCGGGGTTGCCGATGTTCAGCGACTTGGCGATCCCGGTGGGCTTGACCGGCACCACGGTCTCCCAGCCGTTCTCGAAGGCGGTGACGATCGGGTCGCAGCCGGCCGACTGGGCGCCGAAGACGGCCCACTCGGTGGCCTCGACGATGCCGGCCGCGGTCAGTTCCCGCCAGGCTTTGTCGACCTTGGTCAGCAGCGAGCCCGACGCCATCGGGATGACGACCTGAGCCGGTATCCGCCAGCCGAGCTGCTCGGCGATCTCGTAGCCGACCGTCTTGGACCCCTCGGCGTAGTAGGGCCGCACGTTCTGGTTGACGAACGCGCAGTCCTCGAACTCGTCGGTCTCGGCGAGCTCGCTGGTCAGCCGGTTGACCTCGTCGTAGGAGCCGTCCACGGCGATCAGCGACTGGCCGTAGACCGCGGACTGCACGATCTTGCCCGGCTCCAGGTCCGAGGGCACGAACACAAAGGAGGGCAGCCCGTTGCGGGCGGCGTGGGCGGCGACCGAGTTGGCCAGGTTGCCGGTCGAGGCGCAGGCGATCGTGGCGTACCCGAAGCCCTTGGCGGCCGTGGCGGCCAGGCTGACCACCCGGTCCTTGAAGGAGTGCGTCGGGTTCGCCGAGTCGTCCTTGACCCACAGCGGGGCGGTGAAGCCCAGCTCGTCACCCAGCCGCTGAGCGCGGACCAGCGGGGTCATCCCCGGGTCCAGGCTGACCCGGCTGTCCGGGTCCTGACCGGTGGGCAGCAGCGCGGAGTAGCGCCAGATGTTCTGCGGGCCGGCCTCGATCTGCGCCCGGGTCACCGCGAGCATCAGCTCGGGGTCGTAGTCGACCTCGAGCGGACCGAAGCACTCGGCACACGCGTGCTCGGCGATCAGGCCGAACGTGGCACCGCAGTTGCGGCACACCAGGCCGCGGGCGGGGTTCGGGGGCACCGGCTGCGCGGACGCACCGGCAGCAGTGGGAGCGGTCATGGTCATCCGACGACTACCTCCTCATCTTCCCCGCGTCGGGCCGTCGAGCCGCGCAGGACGGAAGGGGCACCTGCTGCGCGCACGAGTGCGGGCGAGTGGTTGCCGGGGCTTCAGCGGGCCGTGTCCCTCTGCCCCTCTGGATGAGTGGAACGCGGCCACGGTACCGGACCGGACCGACCGTCAGGATGACCCGCATGGTCGCCGCGATCGTCTACACCGACCTCGCCGGCACGATGGTGGGACTCCGCGGTTCCTTCTTCCACACCGCCGAACGCGAGCTGACCGACTCCCCCGCCGCCGCCCCGCTACCTGCACCGGGCCGGTGTGCCCCACGCCACGCACACAGCCGACGCCCTGCTGCGCGGCTGGATCGACACCTGCGCCGTCGACACCTGGCTGGGGCTGGGGCTCAAGGACAACGGGCGGGTGCCGCGCACCTCACGGATGGGGCTGGCCCCCGAGACCGACCCGCACGTCCACCACCTGTTACCGCGCGGGATCGACAAGGGCGCGGCCGTGGATCACCGCGAACGGCGCCACGGTCGCAGGCGGTTCGCGCCACCCTGTAGCCGCCGCCCGGCGTGGATCAGCTGGGACGAGCATTGTCCGTCCTCCTCCACCGGCGCCGGTGGAGGAGGACGCACGCTGGTCGTCCCA
>JBBSVA010000233.1:0-2640 GCA_038233915.1 Mycobacteriales bacterium
CAGACCACCGACGACGACGAAGCGGGCGAACTGGGCGCTGCCGGCGTCCCCGTCACGCAACGACTGGAGCAACGAGCGGACCCGATGTGCCGACTCGCTGCGCAGCTCGTCGGCTGCATCGGAGACGGCCTCCACCGCGGGGTGGCGGCGGAGCAGGGTCGGGCAGGTCACTGTTCTCTCCAGGTGCGGGCGGTGCGGGGTGTGTGTGGGTCCTGCATACGTCGCCAACCCCTGCGGTGGATGGGCATTCCCGGTGCGACCCACCCCCACCGTGACCGTTGTCACACGCAACCGATGGTCAGCGGACGCACAGTCGGCCCCGAGCCGACGCCCGGGTCGGCGGGGCACGGTCAGGACATGACACCCGCCGCCGTCCACCCCTGGCTGTACGACCCGGCGGGCGTCGGGGTGCTCGTCCGGTCCCGCCGGCCCACCAGCCCCGGGAACGCCGTCTCCGACGTGGTGTCCGACGTCGTGTGGACCGCCGTCGTCCGGTTGCTGCGCTGGTCCGATGCCGCACTGGGCGGTCCCGACGCGGTGGTCGACGGTGCCGCCTGGCGCGCAGCGGCCGGGTCGGCCGAGTTGCTCCGCCGGCTCCCGGGGCTCTCCGACGAGCTGGGTGAGCCGTGGGTCGTCGTGGACCCGGTCGAGGACGACGACCTGCCACCCCGGGAGCGACTGGCCGCCGCGGCGCAGCGTCTGGTCGGCTGGCTGAGCGGGGACGCGGCGGTCCCGCTGGCCCGGGTCGCCGACGCAGCCGAGCGACTCGGGGCCGCGGCCGTCGCCCTGGTTGCCGCACGCACCGACTGGTCGGCGGTGACCCGCTGAGGCGGGCGCGACTGCTGGGGGCCGGACTGCTCGTGGCATTGGAGCTCGTTGTATCGGCCGCGCAGTCCTAGGGTCCGCGCATGCGACGGGTCGCGGTGCTGGGTGCGCTCCTGGGCGCGCTGCTGCTGAGCGCCGGGTGCGCTCCAGCGGGTGACGGCGTCGACGGGCGGACCGCCGGGCAGACCGTGACGTCGGCGCCCACGACGTCGGCGCCCACGACCTCGACCTCGGCGGTCGCGACCCTGGCCGCGCCGTCCCTGCCGCCGGTCGACGGGGTCGAGGGCCAGGTCGTCCGGCTGCGCACCGACGAGGCCCTGGGCGGGCAGGTGCAGGCGCGACTGACCGACAGCAGCGACTCGACCCTCACCGTGACCGCGGTGGCGCTGCGGTCCCCGGCGTTCGCTGACCAGCCGCTGGTGGAGCAGACCGCCGCCTACCGGCCGGGTCAGACGATCGACCTGCCGGTGCCCTTCGGGGCGGTCGACTGCACGGCTGCGGTGCAGCCGGTGGCGGCCGAGGTGGTGCTCAGCCGGTCCGGCGGGGCGGCGGAGACGGTGCTGGTCCCGCTCGCCGGAGACGCGATGGAGACCGTCTACGCCGAGGAGTGCGCCGTCCAGCGGGTCATGGGGTTCGTGACGGTGACGGTGCAGGGCCTCACGGCCGCAGGGGACGCGGCGGTGGGCGACGTCGTCCTCACGCGGGTGGCCGGCAGCCCGGACGTCGACATCGACGTGCTCTCCCTGGAGCGCAGCGTGCTGCTGACGCCGGAGACCAACGACCCGCTGCCGGCGGCGCTGGCCGCGGGGGAGGACGAGCTGGTGCTGCCGGTCTCGGTGACCCTCGCGTCCTGCGACCCGCACGTGCTGGCCGAGACCAAGAAGCCGTTCGTGTTCCCGCTGCTGGTGCAGGTGGACGGCGAGAATGCGCCGGTGGACCTGCCGTTGGACGACGTCCAGCGGGGTGAGCTACAGGCGCTCGTGGACCGGGTCTGCGGCTGAGCGCACCGGAGGACGAGCCCGACCCCGGACGCGGTCCCGGGGGAGGGGACCGGCCGGGGCCGGGGTCTTTCCCGCCCACACCGCGGAGGGGGAGGGCGTGGGCGGGGTCAGGTGGGCGGTCGGAGGGGGCCGACCGCCCGGTTCAGGGGGTGGCGTCAGGGACGCAGCCGCGGCTGGGCCGCCGGATCCGGACGACCATCAACAGCGTCGCGACGGCGGTGGTGAGGGCCAGGGCGTCCCAGCCGACTGTCAGCACGCGCTCGGCTGACGCCGTTGGCCAGCAGTGCGAGCTGCTGCTTCCAGAGCGTCACCGTCCACGTGTCGAGCGGGGACGGACCAGCAGGCGGGCCACGCCCTCGTCCAACGTGCGCCGCTGAGCCCAGATGGAGCGCATGGTCAGCGTCGGGCCGGCGTGGGCGCGGGCCGTGGCGGAGACCAGGGTCTGGTAGTCCATCCCGCGCAGGTCGCCGGTGAGCTGCATGTCCTCGACCGGGGCGGTGGTGTCCCACGGTCCCGGGGTCTGTTTCAGCTCGGTGACGCGGCGGAGCGCCTCGCCGCTGAACAGGGAGGCCTGGCCGCCAAGCACGTAGGTCTTCCGGTTCTTCTGCAGCGTGTCCATCGTCCAGGAGGCGAACTCCAGGCGCTGCATGCGGACGAGCATCCGGGCCATCGCCGTGGAGCCCAGGGACTGGTCGAAGGTGTAGCGCGCCATGACGCCCCCGGGGCGGGCGGTCTGGGCGAGCTCCCCTTCCAACTGCTGGAGGCAGTCCGGGGCGAGGATCGTGTCGGCGTCGATGCCGGCGATGACGTCGTA
>JBBSVA010000234.1:0-2600 GCA_038233915.1 Mycobacteriales bacterium
CACCCCGACGTGCCGGGCATCGCCATGTTCACCGTCGGCGCCGGGGCCGTCGTCTACGGGCTGGTCGAGGCCGCGGCCAACGGCTGGGCCTCAGCCGGCTCCTGGGGCCCGATCGTCGCCGGGTTCGTCGTCCTGACGCTCTGGGTGGTCGTCGAGCTGCGCCGCCAGGCGCCGATGCTGGACCTGCGGCTGTTCCGCAGCAGCCGGTTCAGCGGCATCATGATCGGCTCGCTGCTGCTCAACCTGTCCGCGTTCGCCAGCAGCCTCTACCTGTCGCTGTGGTTGCAGTCGATCCTGGGCCTGAGCCCGCTGGAGGCCGGGCTGGTCTTCATCCCGCTGTCGCTGGTCAGCTTCGTGACCGCCGCGCTCACCGGCCGGCTGCTCACCGACGCCCCGCCGCGGGCCAGCCTCACGATCGGCCTGGCAGTCATCGGCCTGGGCAGCCTGCTGATGGCCCGGGTCGACGCCGGCGCGAGCTGGGGCATCCTCGTGCCCGGTCTTGCCGTCCTCGGACTGGGCGTCGGCGTCTGCAACCCGGTGGTCACCTCGGCGGCGCTGTCCTCGGTGCCCCGGGAGCGCAGCGGGATGGCCTCCGGTGCGGTGAACACCGCCCGCCAGCTCGGCTTCGCCGTCGGGGTCGCCGTCCTCGGGTCGGTGTTCTCCGCCGGCGCGACCGCCCGGCTCACCGACGGCGGTGCGCCCGACCCGGACGGGACGGCGTCCGCGCTGTCCGGCGGGCAGGCCCAGCAGATCGTGGGGTCCGCCCCGGAGGAGGCCCGCGCCGGGTTGTCGGACCTGCTGACCGCGGCCTACACCGACGGCCTGCGCGACGTGCTGCTGGTCGCGGGCGTGGCCGGCCTGATCGGCGCGCTGCTGGTGCTGCTGATGGTCCGCGGTCCGGTGCCGCAGAGCGCCCGCCCCGGCGAGGGCCAGCCGTCCGGTGGACGTCCTGAGGGTGACCCGGCGGACGGTCGGCACGCGGACGGTCGGCACGCGGACGGTCGGCACGCGGACGACGAGCAGCACGCGGCTGGCCGGCACGAGGCCGCGCAGCTGCCCGGGCACGAGGCGCCGGAGACCTCCCCGAGCCGCTGACCGGGGTGGGGGAGAAGGCAGACCTGCAGGGGGCCGGCGCCACGATGCAGACCCACGTGGACGACGTGGTCTCCGTCGTCCGGGCGGAGGAGTGCCGGGACGCGGTGCTCGTCGGGCACAGCTACGGTGGGGTGCCGGTGACCGGCGCCCGGGTGGACTGTGGTCGAGCTCGCGACCGGGCACGACCCGATGGTCAGCGCCCCGGAGCTGTCGGCCGCCGTGCTGTTCCGCGTCGCGGCGGGCTGAGCCACGGGTCCAGAATCGGGGCATGCCCGCCCCGTTCCCCACCGACTGGTCCCGTGCGCTCGTGATCGCCGCGCACCCCGACGACATCGAGTACGGGGTCGCGGCCGCCGTCGCGACCTGGACCGACGCCGGCAGGGAGGTGCGCTACCTGCTGGCCACCCGCGGTGAGGCGGGCATCGCCGGGATGCCGCCCGGGGAGGCCGGACCGCTGCGCGAGCAGGAGGAGCGCGCGTCGGCCGCGGTCGTCGGGGTGTCCGAGGTCGAGTTCCTGGACCACCGGGACGGCACGCTGGTCGAGGGGCCGGCGCTGCGCCGGGACCTGGCCGCAGCCCTCCGCCGGCACCGGCCCGATCTGGTGGTCACGCTGCACGGCGGAGACACCTGGACGACGCCCGACGTCACCCCGGCCGCCTGGAACTCCGCGGACCACCGGGCGCTGTCCCGGTCGGTGCTCGATGCCGTCGCCGACGCGGGGAACGAGTGGATCTTCCCGGACCTGGCCGGGGATCCGTGGTCGGGCGTGGAGTACGTCGCCGTCCAGACGGTCGGGGAGCCGCCGCACGTCGTCGATGTCGCCGCCGGGGTGGAGCGCGCGGTCGCCTCGCTGGCCGAGCACGCGGTCTACCTGGGGGTCCTGTCCGACGACCCGGTGCAGGAGCAGGCACGTCGACAGATCGACTCGGCGACCCTGACCGAGGACGGCGACCGCAGGGTGGGCTTCCGGCTCTTCTGGGGCTGACCGCCGGCCGGCGCCGGTGCTGGCCGTCTCGATGCGGACGCCCTGACGCTGCCGGCCCGGCCGCCGGCCGGGGCGGGCCGGTAGGGTCCCGGGCACGACGGACGAGTCGGCTGGGCGGTCGCGTCGGCGGGGGAGACCCCGTCGCCGAGGAACGTCCGGGCTCCACAGGGCAGGGTGGTCGTCAACAGCGACCCGGGGTGACCCGCGGGACAGTGCCACAGAGAACAGACCGCCAGTGCTCGCACTGGTAAGGGTGAAACGGCGGTGTAAGAGACCACCGCACACCGGGTGACCGGTGTGGCTCGGTAAACCCCACCCGGAGCAAGGTCAGGAAGGTGCAGCGGTCCGCCGCTGCACTGCGGAGGCGATCGAGGGCTGCCCGCCCGAGTCTCCGGGTAGACCGCTCGAGCCTGCGAGCAATCGCAGGCCTAGATGGATGACCGCCCATCGGGACGCCGCGAGGCGCCCGGGGACAGAACCCGGCGTACAGGCCGACTCGTCCGTCGTCCTCACCCGCCCC
>JBBSVA010000235.1:0-2574 GCA_038233915.1 Mycobacteriales bacterium
GGACGGCCGTCCGTTCCCCACCACGTTCCGGCTGGCACGCGGCTGGGCCAGCGGGTTGGTGCAGCGGAAGACGTCGGCCGAGACCGTGTTCTGCGCCGAGCTGGTCGCCGCGACCTACACCGCGATGGGCCTGTTGCCCGATGACCAGCCGCTGAACTCCTACGACCCGGGCAGCTTCTGGTCCGGGGACCGACTGGAGCTGGTCGACGCGCGGTTGGGTCCCGAGATCGCGGTGGCCGTGCCCACCGGCTGAGTACTCCTCGGGTGCTGCCCGCCGGGGCTCAGCGCGCCCCGGCAATGACCTCCAGCAGCGTCTTCTCCACCGGCGTCCAGCCGAGCTCGCGGCGTGCCTTCTCACCGGTGGCCTGCTGGTCGAGGAGCAGCGCGCCGCCGAGGAGCCCGAGCCGCTGGGTGGTCTCCTCGTCCGAGGAGCCCACGACTGTCAGACCTGCCGCCTCAGCGATCTCCCGCACGGTGGGGTTGTCGCCGCCCACGCCCAGGTAGGAGCTGCCGGCTGGCGCGTGCGTGAGGGCCAGGGAGTAGAGCCGGCCCAGGTCGGCGGCGTGGACCGTCGCCCAGTGCTGATCGCCGGACCCCGGCAGGACCACCGCGCCGTTATCGTCGGTGGGGCCGTGCAGCACCGCCCCCGGGATGCCTGCGACCTGACCGCCCTGGGTCGCGTAGACCACGCCGGGCTCGATCAGGATCGAGCGGACGCCATCGCGTGCGGAGGTGATGCGTTCGTCGAACGGTTGCCGCCAGGCAGTGAGCTGCGGGGGATCGAGCGGCGTGCTCTCCTCGACCTCGCCGGAACCGTGCACCCACACGCCGCCGGTGTGCACGTAGGGCTTACCGCTGTCGGCGATGGCGCCGAGGACGGCGTCCAGGAAAGCGCTGTCGACGTCCGCGCTGGACGCGTCGCCGGGAGAGGCGGTGTGCACGATGCCCTCGGCCGCCGTGGCCTCGCGGGCCACCAGCGCGGTGTCGGTGAGGTCGCCGCGCACTGCGGTCGCGCCGGCGGCCTCGACCGCAGCAGCCGAGGAGTCACTGCGGGCCAGCGCCCGCACGGTGTGCCCGTCGGCCACCAGGGCCGTGAGCACGGACGAGCCGACGAGTCCGGTGCCACCGGTGAGGAAGACGTCCATGCCGGCTCAATCCGCCCCCGGCGCGCCGTGTTCCCGGACCCGGTAGGTCGTCTGGACCATCCCGCCGCCCAGCACGGTGGTCTCGACGTGTTCCAGGTCGACATCGGCGGGCTGCCGGCCGAAGAGCGTGAAGCCCTCGCCGATCAGCACCGGGACCCGGCTCAGGGTGAGGGTCTGCACCCGGCCCAGGGCCAGCAGCGACTGCACCGTCCGGCCGCCGTCGAGGTACACCCGGCGGTAGCCGGCGTCGTCGAGCGCGGCCACGGCCCGGTCGAGCGTGCGGTGCACGGTGATCCGTGGATCGGCGTCCGGGTCGAGCGTCGTGCTCACCACGTGCACCGGCTTGCCCTGGTAGGGCCACTCCTCGTGCGGGGCGATCACCCGGTAGGTACCGCGGCCCATGAGCAGCGCGTCCACCGAGTCGACGAACGGGGTGAACCCGGCGTCGCCTGCCTCGCCCCCGCGGGACTCCAGCCAGCCGAGGTCGTCGTCGAGGCGGGCGATGAAGCCGTCGACGCTCATGCCGAGGAAGACGTGTCCGGTGAAGGTCATGCCGCACGGTGGCAGGCGGGTACGACAGTTTCTGGCTCGAGGGGATGTCGGCAGGACGTGCCGGCGCTGATCCACAGCAAGGGCCCGGGACTGTCGGATACCTGTGGTGGGGTGACCTCGCGGGAGCGGACCGGCCACGGGTGGCCGTCGTGCACGCCCTGACCGGCACCCTGCTCGCGTCGACCGACGGCCCCGGTCTCCGTCTGACGTCCGTCTGCGGGCAGGACAGGTGTGCTCGCCGGCGGGGGGAGTGCTCCCACGACCTGACGGGCCGGCCCGGGCTGGCCTCGCCGGACGAGACGCCCGGCTACCGCCCGGGCCGGGCCCTCGACCGCTTCGTGCGGTCCCGGGACCGCCGCTGCCGGTTCCCCGGCTGGACCCGGGTGCCGCGAGGTGGCGAGCTGGACCACGATCGTCGCTGGGCTGAGGGGCCGACCTCAGCGGACAACCTCGTCGCGTACTGCACCCGGCATCACCGCGGCAAGCACCAGGCTCCGGGTTGGCAGCACCTCCTGGTGCCCGACGGCGGCCTGGTGGTCAGCAGCCCGACCGGGTTGACCATCGTGACCGAGCCGCCGCCGTTCCCGACCACTCGACCGAGCGCTGGACAGACCGACGACCCGGCCCCGTTCTGATGGGGGGCACGAGGGCGAGGGGACGGAGCTCGGGTGCCAGCAGCATGCCGCCCGGATGGTCAGGAACCGGTGCGGGCCAGCTCTGCCCCCAGCCGCACCTGGGCGTCCCCGGGAGCAGCGATCGCGTCGTCGTGTGTCACGCAGACGACGACCCGGCCGGCCAAGGCCGCCCGCAGGTCACGGACCAGCGCGGCGGCGGTCGGCGGGTCCAGGTGCGCGGTCGGTTCGTCGAGCAGCACCAC
>JBBSVA010000236.1:0-2568 GCA_038233915.1 Mycobacteriales bacterium
CGTGGTCTTCGTCGTCGGCTCGATGCTCGCCGGTCTCGCCCAGTCGGTGCCCACCCTGATCGGCTGGCGCGTGCTCCAGGGCCTGGGCCTGGGTGGCCTGCAGGCCCTCGTGCAGATCGCGATGGCCGCGATGATCAGCCCCCGTGAGCGTGGCCGGTACTCCGGTCTGCTCGGCGGCGTGATGGCCGTGGCGACCGTCGGCGGCCCGCTGATCGGTGGCCTGCTGGTCGACACCAGCTGGCTCGGCTGGCGCTGGTGCTTCTTCGTGGGCGTGCCGTTCGCCGTCGTCGCCCTGATCCTGCTGCAGCGCACGCTGCACCTGCCCACGGTCAAGCGGAAGGTCACCATCGACTACCTGGGTGCGGCTTTCCTCGCCGCCGGCGTCTCGCTGCTGCTGATCTGGGTCACCCTGGCCGGCGACACCTTCGCCTGGATGTCCCTGGAGAGCGGGCTGATGGTCGGTGGCGGACTGCTCGCCATCGTCGCGTTCATCATCACCGAGCTCCGCGCCGTCGAGCCGATCGTCCCGCTGCGGCTGTTCCGTGACCGGACGACGTCGCTCGCGATCGTCGCCTCGGTCGCCGTGGGTGTCGCGCTCTTCGGCTCGACCGTCTTCCTCGGTCAGTACCTGCAGATCGCCCGCGGCTACTCGCCGACCGCCGCAGGCATGCTCACCATCCCGATGGTCGGTGGCCTGCTCATCTCCTCCACCGCCTCGGGAATCCTCATCTCCAAGTACGGCAAGTGGAAGGCCTACCTGGTCGCGGGTTCCGTGCTCGTCGCCGCCGGGTTCGGGCTGTTGTCCACGATCGACCACACCACGAACATGGTGCTGCTCGGCAGCTTCCTGGCCGTCCTCGGCCTGGGCATCGGCATGACGATGCAGAACCTGGTGCTGGCCGTGCAGAACACCGTGGCGGCCTCCGACCTGGGTTCGGCGAGCTCCGCGGTCGCGTTCTTCCGCAGCCTCGGCGGCACCATCGGCGTCTCGGTCCTGGGCGCCGTGCTCAGCGCCCGGGTCGACACGCTGATCACCGACGGGCTGCCCGCCGGTGCGGCCGGCCAGGCCGGCAGCGGCGACATCGGCCTCGCCACCCTGACCACCGCACCGCCGGAGATCCAGGACCTCATCCGGGTCTCCTACGGCGACGCGACCGGTCGGATCTTCCTCATCGCCGCGCTGCTGTCGGTCGTCACGTTCGTGGCCGTGGTGTTCATCCGCGAGGTGGCGCTGCGCACCGAGAGCGGGGACGAGCGGATGACGTCCGGCGCCCCGACCCCGGTGCAGGACCAGCGCACGCTCGACGACAGCACCGCCCGGGTGGACGCCCAACTCGCCGGTCGGCACCCCGTCGGTGGTGGGGACGCCCCGGGGGAGTCCGCCCGGGTACCCGTCTTCACCGGCACGGAGCTCGAGGACCGGCACGCCCGGCACGGGTCCGACGGCCAGGTGCACGAGCGGGTCGACGCCCGCGGCTGAGCCGTACCGCACGGCACGACGAGCAAGGCCCGTCCTCTCCGGGGACGGGCCTCGCGTCGTCGCGAGCCCGGCCGTCGTGGGGGCGGCGTTCATCGCGACTTTCGCGGAGATCGGCGCGTTCATCGCGACTGTCGCGCTGCGGGTGGGGGTCCACTGCCGCCGGAGAAGGCGTCGGCGGAGCTGCTGGTGCTGGACTGCGGCGCGAGCGTGGCGATGCCGGCCGTGGCCAGGCGCAGGCGCATCGTGCGGCCCAGGGCCGGGAGTGCAGCACGGCCCGCCTCCCCGGGATGGGGGAGACGGGCCGTGGAACGTGCGGGAGGCTCAGACGAGCGCGGCGTCCAGGGTGATCTCGACGCCGGTGAGGGCCTTGCTGACCGGGCAGCCGGCCTTGGCGTCCTGCGCGGCCTTCTCGAAGCCGCCGGCGTCCAGGCCCTCGACCTCGCCGCGAACGGTCAGCGCGATGCCGGTGAGCTTGAAGCCACCGTCGGAGGAGTCCGGGCCGAGCGAGACGTCGGCGGACACCTCGAGGGACTGCGGGGTGCCACCGGCCGCGGCGATCAGGGCCGAGAGCTGCATGGCGTAGCAGGAGGAGTGGGCGGCGGCGATGAGCTCCTCGGGGGACGTCGTGCCGCCGGCGTCGTCAGCAGCACGCTTGGGGAAGGACACCTCGTAGGTGCCGACCTTGGAGCTGGCGAGCTCGACCTGGCCGGAGCCCGTCTCCAAGGTGCCGTTCCATGCGGTGCGTGCGGTGCGAGTGGGCATCGGTGCTCCTCTGTCGTCGTCGGCCAGCGCGTGCGCGGCGGCCAGTCGATCGTGCACAACCGATCAGCTGTGGGCGTTGTTCCCGTCCTGGATGACCCGCTCGGTCAGTTCCCGCAGCTCGGTCTTGAGGTGGTCGAACTCGCTGATCGCCATGCCCAGGGCCCCGATCATCTCCGACGACACGTCCATGGCCTGGGACTCGAGTGCACGTCCGGCGTCGGTCAGCTGGATGGAGACCGAACGCTCGTCGTCCACCCGGCGGTGCCGGGTGACCAGGCCGGCGGCGGTCAGCCGCTTCAGCAGCGGCGACAGGGTCCCGGAGTCCA
>JBBSVA010000237.1:0-2538 GCA_038233915.1 Mycobacteriales bacterium
CCGAAGTCGACCCCACCGGCGTGGGCGAAGAACGCGTCCCGGGCCGCGACGTCGGCGGGTTCGGCCTCGTCCAGCAGTGGGACCCAGGCGCCGTCGACCAGCACCCCGAACGACGTCCGGTTGCAGCGTGGGTCACCGAACTGCAGGGCGTTCCACGGGGCTCGGCGGCCCAGGGCCGCCTCCAGCCGGGACCACACCGCGTCGATCCCGACCTCGTCGTAGTCGCCGCCTCGCCAGCGGCGCTCGTCCCCGACGAACGCGGCCGGCTGGAAGCTCAGCATCGACCAACCCATCGGCAGCGCCGCGGTGACCACCTCGCCGACCTGGTCGAGGTTGGCCGGGGTGACCGTCATGTTGTGCGCCAGGTACGACCGGATGCCGTGCTCGCGGCGCAGGTCGGCGAACATCGCCGTGAAGGCGGCCCGGTAGGGGTGCAGCTCGGCCTCGGTGCGCGGCCGGACGATCCCGCGCCGGCCCCGCATCAGGCTGTCGAAGTGCGCCGCGAACGACACCCGACGGAACCGGGGAGCACCCTCGGGGCCGAGAACGACGGCCCGAAGGTGGTCGGCGTCGAAGTCCCCGTGGGTGAACGACATCGGCTCCCGGCCGGCGTCGTGCATCAGCTGGAGTGCCGCAGCGTGGTCGTCGGGATGCAGCAGGCTCACCTCGCCGCCGATCAGCTGGGCGTGCGCCCGGGGGCCGCGCCGCTCTCGCAGGAAGGCCATCTGCCGGCCGATCTCGCGCAGGGTGTGCTCGCCGTCCACCCGCACCTTGTTCGCATCCGCCGAGTGGTAGCAGGGTGTGCAGGTCAAGTTGCACTGCGGGAAGACGCCGTGGGTCCCCTCGCAGCCCACGCCGTGTCGGCCCAACGTCTGCGCCGGGCTCCGGACCCCCTCGGGCAGTGCTGCCCAACGCTCGTCGAGGGCTCGCCGGGTGTCGGGGTGGACAGGGCGGGTCGAGGCGACGAACCGGGCGAGCGCCTGCGCGGTCCTCACCGGGACACCCGTGTCGTCGCGGTGGTCGCCGGATCGGGACGGCCGCCGCGGGCGGTGACCAGCGACCGGGTCAGGCCGACACCCACGGCCATCGCAGCCACCACGACCCAGCTCGACACGTTCAGCTGAGCCACGCCGGAGAGCCCGTGGCCCAGGTTGCAGCCCCCGGCGATCCAGCCGCCCGCGCCCAGCAGCAGACCGCCCAGCGCCAGCTGGCCGTACCGGACCGGCGCTTCTCCGCGGACCCGGACCGACCGGTCCCGGCGGGCCACCAGGAACGCGCCGAGCGTCAGCCCCGGCAGGAAGGCCAGCAGCCAGGGGTTGGGGGTCCCCGAGACGACACCTGCCGCCGCGCCCACCGTGCTCGGCCCGAACGAGGCGCCCCCCAGGGCTGCCAGCACCCACCCCAGGACGACGGCGCCCCCCAGCGCGAGTCCGAGCCGGGTGCCGGTCCACTGCCAGCGGTGCGCCGGTGAGGCCTCTCGGCGCCGCCGCGCCAGCACACCCGCGACCACGGCCAGGAAGGCCACGGCGACCAGCCAGCGGGGCAGCCCCAGCACGCCGGGGATGGTGCCGTCGTCACCACCGGGCAGCACCGTGGGCCCGGGCAGGGTCACCTGCCGGGCGAGGAGCTCGCCGGCGACCCAGCCGACCAGCCCGACGACAGCGCCGAGCATGCCCTCACCGAGCTTGTAGAACAGCCCGGAGACGCAACTGCGGGCCACCGCCATGCCCGCGCCGATCACCAGTCCACCGACCACGTTGGCCACCGGGCGGAACGGCAGTCCCGTGGACAGGCCGTCCCCCAGCGGGCTGGCGAAGAGCAGCGTCAGCCCGACCGCGGCAACGGCCACCCCCAGGAACCAGGCCGCGAGCAGGTCGCGTCGCCCGACCCAGACGCCGGCGAACATCGAGTGGAAGCAGAACTGCCCGCGGTGCAAGACCGCACCCAGCACAACCCCCGCCACCACCCCCGTGAGCACTCCGACCAGCACCGACACCCCGTCCCCCCGCCCCTCGGACCCGACCTTCGGGCCCAGTGTCCCCGGCGGGCGCCGGCACCGCTCCCGGTCGGCACGCGGTCCGGGGGTTGACGCCGCGGAGTGGCATGCGTCACAGTGGTCGTGGGCGGGGCAGCCGGTACGAGATGGCTCCTCATTGCTGAGAGAGACCGACCAACGCGGCCAGACCGCCAGGACCGGCGTCCCGCCCCACAGCAGCCCCGCTCGGCCGTACGCGTCGTCAGGGGCCGCCCCTGACGACCGGGAATCCACTGCCAGATCCCCGGGCAGATCGGTGCGTCGCGGAGGTCGCGACCGCCGCTCAGCCGGTCGCCGGCGGTGCCGGCGGACTGGTCGTCGGGGGTGTCGTGGTCGGCGGTCCCGTCGTGGGAGGCGCCGTCGTCGGAGGCGCCGTCGTGGGAGGCGCCGTCGTCGTGGGAGGCGCCGTCGTCGGGGGCGCCGTCGTCGGGGGCGCCGTCGTCGGGGGCGCCGTCGTCGGGGGCGCCGTCGTCGGGGGCGCCGTCGTGGGAGGCGCCGTCGTC
>JBBSVA010000238.1:0-2509 GCA_038233915.1 Mycobacteriales bacterium
ATGACGACGTAGCCGAGCCCACGCAGTGCCGGGGAGTCGGCGTAGAGCATGTTGCGCAGCACCTCGGTGGTCATCACCACCACGGGCGCGTCGCCGTTGATCGCGTTGTCCCCGGTCAGCAGGCCGACCTTCTCCGGGCCGTAGCGGGCCACGAAGTCGGCGTACTTCTGGTTGGACAGCGCCTTGATCGGGGTCGTGTAGAACGCTTTGCGACCCTCGGCCAGGGCCTTGTGCACGGCGAACTCGCCGACGACGGTCTTGCCGGCGCCGGTGGGCGCGCAGACCAGGACGCCGGACCCCTCCTCCAGCGCCTCGCACGCCTCGACCTGGAACGGGTCCAGGGTGAAGCCGAGGTCGACGGTGAAGTCCGAGAGCAGCGGGTGCCTCCCGCGGCGCCGGCTGGCGGCGTACCGCTCGGCGGGGCTGGACATGTCACCCACGGTAGATGAAGGACCCCACTGCCCCGCGGCCTCCGCGGCGTGCAGGCGGGCGCCTACAGCGGGGCCGGACGCCGCCCGATGCCCAGCACGCGCAACGCCCCCGGGACGACGACGGTCTCCGCCGGCAGCCCGCCCACCGGTTCACCGTCCGCCCAGGTGGTGAGCCCGACGGCCGAGGGCCCGGCCACCTCGACCCGCACCGTGCGGGCCCGGTGCACGCGCACCGCGGGGTGCTCGACGTGCGTGCCGGTGGCCAGCCGGGGCCGGGTGCGGACCAGGTCCCAGCGGCTGACCGGGCCGATGACCGTCACGTCCAGCAGGCCGTCGGCGGGGTCCGCGGTGGGGCAGATCCGCAGTCCGCCGCCGTAGCAGGCGGTGTTGCCGACGGCGATCAGGGTGACCTCGTGCTCGCTGGCCACCCCGTCCAGCACCAGCCGGACCGCGCGTGGGCGCAACCGGGCCAGCTCGACGGCGATCGCCAGGTCGTAGCGCCGTGGTCCGCGTGGCCAGCGCAGCCGGTTGACCCGGTCGCTGACCATCGAGTCGAAGCCGCAGCACAGCACGGTGGCCCACCACCGGTCGCCGGTGCGGGCCAGGTCGATCGTGTCGCTGGTCCTCGCGCGGAGGTCCTCGACGGCCGCGCGGGCCGCGGCGACGGGGTCGGCCGGGGTGCCCAGCGCGAGGGCCAGGTCGTTCCCGGTGCCGGCCGGCAGCACGCCCAGCGGCACACCCGTCCCGGCCAGGCCCTGGACGGCGGCGTGCGCCACGCCGTCCCCACCCAGGGCCAGCACGGCGTCCACGGTCGGGACGACCTCGGCCACCCGGACCTCGGCGGCGGCCCGGTCCGGGGCGACCAGCGGCACGACGGTGAGGTCGTCCAGCTCCGCCCGGACGGCGTCCACCACGGCAGCGGCCCGCCCCCGACCGGCGGCCTCGTTCACCAGCAGCGCGACGCGCACCGGGTCAGCGCAGGGGCGGTTCGTCGTCCAGCCGGGAGGGGCTGGCATCCAGCGGGGAGGCGGCGTCGTCGTCCAGGTCGTGGAAGCCGGCGAGAGCGTCCCGCTTGGCCCGGCGGCGGTCCACCAGCCGGGCGATCTGGATCGCCATCTCGAACAGCACGCACATCGGCAGCGCCATCAGCAGCAGCGTGAACGGGTCCTGGGTGGGGGTGATGAACGCGGCGAAGACGATCGTGAGGAAGTAGATCCAGCGGCGCGACTTCGCCAGCACCGCGTAGGACAGCACCCCGATCAGGTTCAGCGCGACCGCGATCAACGGCAGCTCGAACGAGACGCCGAACGCCAGCAGGATCGAGATGACGAACCCGATGTAGTCCTGGGCGGTCAACGCGATGGCGACGTTGTCCCCGGCCAACCCCAGCAGCAGGGTGAGCCCCGCCTTCAGCGAGATGTAAGCCAGCACCGCGCCCAGGCCGAACAGGGCACTCGCCGCGACGACGAAGGAGACCCCGTAGCGCTTCTCCTTCGACTTGAGGCCCGGGGTGAGGAAGCCCCACACCTGCCACAGCCAGAACGGCGCGGCCAGCACGATGCCGGCGATGAAGGCGATCTTGAGCCGGATCAGCGCGCCGCCGAAGACATCGGTGACCAGCAGCCGGCAGTCGTCGTTGGTGTTGCCGGTGTCCAACGCCCGGTTGTCCGCCGGGATCGAGCAGTAGGGCGCCCGGATGAACTGCCCCAGGCCGTGGTCGTACCACCAGAAGCAGACGGCGGTCGCGATGAGGATGAACAGCAGCGCGACAGCGATCCGGTTCCTCAGCTCCTTGAGGTGCGAGATCAGCGTCATCGTCGCTGCCTCGTCCCGCGGCGGCTTCCTGCGCAGGCGCCCGGCGCGCGGTCGGCTCGCCTCGGCCGTGCTCATCGGAGTGGAGGAGCCGGGGTCAGCGGGTGCCGTCGACCGGGGTGGTCCCCGGCTGCGTGGCGTTCGCGCGGGCCCGGGCCTCGGCGGCCCGTGCCTCCGCGGCGCGCGCCTCGGCCTCGTAGTCCGGGGTCAGCGGGGCGGCCGGGGGGACGATCTCGCGGCGCACGGTCGCCTCGTCCTTGGCGCGG
>JBBSVA010000239.1:0-2493 GCA_038233915.1 Mycobacteriales bacterium
GGTGGCCGACACCGACTGCACGTCGCCCTGCTCGAAGGTGACGGGCAGCGCGCCGAACCGCAGGATGCTGGCCAGGTCCTCGGCGGACTTCTGCGTGAAGTTGCCGGTGATCTCGGCCCGTCCACCCAGGATGGCGCCGTTCGGGATGCTCGGCGCGGACACCACGACGTCGTCGAGGACGATCGCGAACCGGCCCTGGTTCTTGAACAGCTCCCCGGACAGCGTGGCGAACTTCTCCGTCGCGGCGCCGTTGAACTCCAGGTTCACGACCGATGCACCGCTGTTCTGCTGCTGCCCGGCGGTGGCGTTGCTGACCTGGGTGCCCTCGATGTCGGTGGGGCCCAGGATGTACTTCTCGTACGTGCCGTTGGTGGCGTTCTGGCTGCACGCCACGATCGCCGCACCGGCCGGGTGCGCGTAGCCACCCTGACGGTTGGCCGGGTCAGCACAGTTGAGCGCCTGGAACGCCTGCTGCAGCCTTGGCGTCACCTGCCCGCTCGCCTCGAACACGTCGATCGGGTTGCCGATCGGTTCGGTGAGCAGCGGCGGGACCGTCTCGGTCGGGGCCGGCGCCGGCTGGCTGGCCGTCGGTGCGGGGGTCGCTGCCGGCGTAGACGTCGCCGGGGTCGCTGCGGGGCTGGCCGCCGGGTCGGGGGTCTGTGCCAGGAGCGACGGACCGTAGGCCGCGTTGGGCGAGACCGCTCCGGGGCTCGGCACGGTCGCCGGCTCGCTGGGCGGCGCGACGCTCGCGGGCGGCGCCTCCTGGGCCGGCGCCCCGCTCGTCGTCGGCGCTCCGCTCGTCGTCGGCGCCCCGGTCGTCGTCGATCCTGGGGGCGTCACGGACCCGCCAGGGACGGTAACGCCGGGATCGGGGGGCAGGGCTGCTGGGCCGCCGGACGGGGCCGCCGTGACGACCGTGCGGAAGCGCAGCTGGGCGGTCGAGCTGATCAGCTTGAGCGCCTCCTCGCCGGTGGCGCCGGGGACCTGCACGACGATGTTGCCGCCCTGCGTGCCGACCGTCGGCTCGTTGACCCCGAGGCCGGCGACGCGGCGACGGATGATCTCCACCGACTGGTTCAGCTGCGCACTGGTGATCTGACCGCCGCCCGCCTCGTTGCGCGGAAGCAGGGTCACGCTGGTGCCGCCGGCGAGGTCGAGACCCAGCTTCACGGTGGTGGCACCGGCCAGCAGCATCGTGCCGAGCATCCCGGCCATGACGAGGAACAGGATCACCAGGGTGCGTCCCGGGTGCTCACGCTTGCGGGACACCTGTCGCGACTTCGGGCGGGGTGACGGTCGTGAGGACACGTGCAGTAGCTCCTAGTGATCGAACAGCTGGTGGTGCTCTGCCGGACCGGGGTGCCGGACGGTCCCGGGTCATGGTCCGACGAGCGCACCGACCAGGGATCATAGGCGCCGACCGGGTGAAGCAACGAGGCCTGGGTGTTGGACGGTGCGCCAGCGGGAATGGTTCCGCGCCGTGTCAGACGCTCAGGACGTGCACCTCGATCCCTGGCGAGGCGCCAGCGAGCGCGTCACGTCCGTGCAGACCCGTCACCTCCAGGACAACCGCAAGGCCGACGGGCACTGCCCCGGCCTGACGGACCAGGGTGGCCGCGGCCGACGCGGTGCCGCCGGTGGCGAGCACGTCGTCCACCAGCAGGACCCGGGCGCCGGGCGCGAAAGCGTCGACGTGCACCTCGAGCACGGCCTCGCCGTATTCCAAGGTGTACGTCACCGCGCGGGTCGCGCGCGGCAGCTTGCCCGCCTTGCGCAAGGGGACGAAGCCCACCTCGAGCCGCTGGGCGACGGGCATGCCGAACAGGAACCCCCGCGCCTCGATGCCGGCCACCACGTCGACCCGCCCGAGCCAGGGCTCCGTCAGCGCCGCGACCACCTCGCCGAAGGCCGAGGGGTCGGCCAGCACCGGGGTGACGTCCCGGAACGTGACCCCCGGCACGGGCCAGTCGGGGACGTCGATCACGCGGTCCTGCCAGCTCATGCCAGCTCTCCCAGGTCGAGGGTCAGGGCGCCGGACGGGGCGGGCGGCCTCAGCCCGAGGTGACGCCAGGCGGCGGGCGTCGCGACCCTGCCCCGCGGCGTACGCAGGATCAGTCCGCTGCGGACCAGGAACGGCTCGGCGACCTCCTCGACCGTGCCCGGCTCCTCGCTGACCGCGACCGCCAGTGTGGACAGGCCGATCGGACCGCCGTTGAACCGGTGCACCAGGGCCTCGAGCACCGAGCGGTCCAACCGGTCCAGACCCAGCTCGTCCACGTCGTAGACCGCGAGCGCGGCACGGGCGACCTCGCGTGTGACGACCCCGTCGGCGCGCACCTCGGCGTAGTCGCGGACCCGCCGCAGCAGCCGGTTCGCCACCCGGGGCGTGCCGCGTGAGCGTCCCGCCACCTCGTCACCGCCCTCCGCCCGCAGGTCGACCCCCAGCAGCCCGGCGCTGCGGGTGAGCACCCGGGACAGCTCCTCGGGCGTGTA
>JBBSVA010000240.1:0-2468 GCA_038233915.1 Mycobacteriales bacterium
CCGGCCATCAGCTCCAGCACCGCCCTCGACTGACCGGCGACGAAACGAGGATCCGCCTCGTGCACGAGGAACGTGAGGCGCTCGGGTCGCTCCGCCACCGCGACCTGCAGGGCCTGCGCCACCTCCTCCCGGTCGCCGGGGACGACCAGGTGGATCTTGCGGCAGCGCAGGGCCCGGGCGGCGGCGACGGCGCCGTCGAGCACGAGGTGGGGGCGTCCGAGCGCGAGCGCGGCGTCCTTGAAGGAAGCAGGCTCACCCTCACTGAGGTTGACCACGACCACCCGCCGCCTGCCTGCGGCGACGGCCTCGAGCTTGGTGGCGAAGGGGAACCCCGCTCCACCTCGGCCACGGAGCCCCCACTGGCGGGCCCGGCCGAGCAGCGCGGCCAGGTCCAGCTCGGGCAAGGGGCCGAACCGCGCCCGGTGCTCCGCGAGGCCGGGGCCCTCGCCGTACCCAGCCAGGAGCCGGTGTCCCTCACTGACCTGGAGCCGCTTCATCGGGTGCTGCCGGCTCGCTGCGGGAGCACCAGGGCGGTCGCGCGGGCGGTCACGGCCAGCCCCACGACACCGACGCAGACCAGGGTCACCAGCCGGGACCAACCGGTCTGCGCGTCGGTGCCGATCCCGAGGCCGTGTACGACGGCGCTGACCCAGGCGGCGTACCCCAGGACGTGCACCACCCGCCAGGTGCGATGGCTCAGCCGGGTGCGCAGCAGGCTGGTCAGCGCGACCACCACGATGATGTCGAGCGCGAGCGTGCCCAGGCCCAGCCAGAAGGGCTCGTACGTCGACCCGGCGAACGGGACCACAGCCTGCCACCAGCGGATGTCGACGAAGGTGTCGAGCACGGCGGTCGCGACGTGGGCCCCGAGCAGGGCCACCGCCAGCAGGCTCAGGTTGCGGTGGAAGGCCTGGGTCAGGAACCGCGGCACGCCGCGCCCGGCCCGGCCGAAGGTCGCCAGGATCCCCACCACCAGGGCGAGGGTGAACACGACCACGAGCACGGTGCCGGTGGCCCGGTTGAGGTACCACAGGAACGCGGTGTCGCTCACTGGTCCGCCTCCGGCCAGGCTCCGGTGCGGGTGACCGAACCGTCCAGGGCGACCAGCCGGGCATCGACCTGACGGGACCGCAGCCACGCTGGGGCGTCGGCACCCAGGACGACCGCGGCGGTCGCCGCACCGTTGGCGGCCACGCAGCTCGGTCCCGTGGCGGTCACGGTGCGCCACACCTCGCGGGCAGACTCACCGGTGCGCGGGTCGACCACGTGATGGACCTCCGCGCCGGCCCGCTGCCAGCGACGCACCCGCGTGCTCGACGTGGCCAGCCCGCCAGTGCTGATCCCGACGAGGTCGTCGCGCAGCACGGCGTCCGGGTGCTCCCTGATCTCCACGGGCCACGGCTCCCTGGCGCGGCCGGTAACGGCGATGTCCCCACCGACGCTGACCAGGGCGGGGACGCCGAGCCTGTCCCCGATCATGGCGGCAGCGAGGTCGCTCGCCCAGGCCTTTCCGGTCGAGCCGAGATCGAGGGCGGCGCCGTCCGGCAGCCGGACCCAGTCGTCGCCGAGCTCGACCCGGCGCCAGGCGTCCTGGTCCGGCGAGCTCGTCCGGTGGCCGACGGGGGCGAGGTCCGCGAAGTCACGGTCGTACCCGAGGCTCACCATCGTGCGACCCAGCAGCGGGTTGACCAGCCCCTCGGTCTGCTGGGCGACGTCGAGCGCGACGCCGACGGCACCGACCAGCAGGGGGTCGACGTCGACGCGGCGACCGGGCTCCCGGTTCACCCGACTCAGGTCACTGTCCTCGCGGAACCGGCTGCAGGTGCGTTCGACCTCGCCCAGCACCCCGGCCACAAGGCGTTCTGCCGCGGGAAGCTGTCGACCGTCCTGGGTCGCGACGTGGACGTAGGTGCCCAGGGCCCGGAAACGTGCGGCCGGGCCCGTCCTGGTGGCGGGCACCTCAAGACCCCGAGCTCGGCGCCGGAGCCGGGGGCGGCGGGGGTGGCTTGGGGGCGGAGGGCCGTGGTCCGCTGCCACTGGACCCCGTCCCGGAGCCCGATGAGACAGACCCCGAGGAGCCCGATGAGACCGAGGAGCCCGACGATCCGGTCGAGCGCGAGGCGGTGGAGGAGGCGGTGGAGGAACCGCTGCTCACCGGACCACCAGCACCGATCGTGGTGCTGGTGGCAATGACGGTCCGGGTGTCGACGACGGTCCTGACCGGGTGCCTCTTCCACACCGTGCGCACCTGCCGGGGTTGGGCGGCATGCCACGCTGCCTGCTGCCGTCGCCAGTCCGCCTGCGCCGCACGGTCGGCCTCCTTCCGGGCCGTCTCCTTCGCCGCCTGCTCCGCGTGGAAGTCCTCCGAGGCAGCCCCCGCCAGCCATCCGCAGGCCGTCAGCACTCCCACGGTCGTCAGTCCGGTCAGCACGGACAAGGCGTGGCGGTAGCCGTCACGGGTGCGGGCG
>JBBSVA010000241.1:0-2466 GCA_038233915.1 Mycobacteriales bacterium
AGCTGGGTCTGCGTGTCGACGGGCTGGCCGCGCTGGTGCTGCCGACGGTCGCCGTCGTGTCGGCACTGGTGCTGCTGGCGGCGACCGGCACTCCGGAGCTCCGCACGGCGCGGTTCCACGGGCTGATGCTCCTCTTCGTGGCAGCTGCCCTGATGACGGTGCTGGCCACCACCCTTCCCACGCTGTTGCTGTCGTGGGAGGTGATGGGGGCGACGTCGTACGCGCTGATCGGCTACCACTGGCGTGACCAGGAGGCGGTCAGCTCGGGCACGACGGCGTTCCTGACGACCCGGACCGCTGACGTCGGTCTCTACGTGGCGGCCGGCGCCGCGTTGGCGGGGGGAGCGGGGCTCGGCCTGTCATCCCTTCCCGGGGCCTCCGAGGGGTGGCGCGACGTCGTGGCCGCGGGGTTGCTGGTGGCGGGGCTCGGGAAGGCGGCCCAGCTGCCGTTCTCGTTCTGGCTGTCGCGGGCCATGCACGGCCCCAGCCCGGTGAGCGCACTGCTGCACTCGGCGGCGATGGTCGCCATGGGCGGCTACCTGCTGCTGCGGGTCTCCCCGACCCTGGCGGCGACGGGGTGGGCCGACACCGCGGCGGCGTGGGCCGGTGCCGCCACCGCCGTCCTGCTCGGTCTGGTCGCGCTGGCCCAGAGCGACCTCAAGCAGCTCCTCGCCGCCTCCACCGCCGCCCAGCTCGGTTTCGTCGTCCTGGCGGCCGGGGTCGGTGCCCCCGCAGGTGGCGCCACCCACCTGGTCGCCCACGCGGCCGTCAAGGCCGGCCTGTTCCTCGCCGCCGGCATCTGGCTGGAGGCGCTCGGCACCAGACGTCTCGCCTCGCTCACCGGGGCAGCCCGACTCTGGCCCGTGGTCGGGGCATGCGCCACGGCGGGCCTGCTCTCCCTGGCAGGACTCCCGCCGTTGGCCCTGTGGGCGACCAAGGACGCCGTGCTCGCCGCCGCGGCCGAGCAGTCAGCGGCCCTCTACGTGACCGGGCTGCTGGGGGCGGCGCTGTCGGCCGCCTACGCCACCAAGGCGCTGGTCGTGCTGACCCGCCGCCCTTCCGAGGACGCGGAGTCGGGTTGGGACGAGGAGCGTGACGGCACCCGGACGGTGCCGAGGACCTCGTGGCTACCGATCCTTCCGCTGGCGCTGGGAGCCGTCGTCCTCGGTGTGCTTGCGCTGCCGCCGCTCTTCGGGCGGGTGCGCGACATGGTCGGCGGCACCGCCGCACCCGAGCCCGGTTTCGCCGGGCTGCTGACCTCGGCCCTGATCGCGACCGCCGTGCTCGCCCTGACGGTCCTGTCGATGCGGACCGCTCGCAGCCGGCGGTTCACCTGGCCGCGAGCGCTCACGAGCTGGCTGTTCCTCGAGACCTGGGCGCACCGTGTCGTCGTCCGGCCCGTGGAACGGCTGGCCCACCGCTTGGCCCACCTCGACGACGCCGTGCTGGACCGCGGCGTCGAGGCGACCGCGCGTGGGACGGTGCGGCTGACGCGTATCGCAGCACTCCTCGACGACCGCGCCATCGACGGTGGTGTCGCTGCGGTCGCGTCCGCGGTTCGAAGGCTCGGAGGCCTGGCCCGTAGACCGCAGACCGGGCAGCTCCATCAGTACTACCTCCAAGCGTTGGCCGTGCTGGCTCTCGTCCTCGTCGTCCTTGTCCTCGTGAGGTGAACGTGCTCTCCGTCCTGGTCTTCCTTCCACTCCTGGCGGCCGCCGGGCTGCTGGTCCCGCGCACCGGCGACCGGTGGGCGCGGGGCGTCTTCGTCGCGATCACGGCCGTCGAGGTCCTCCTCGCGGGCGTGGCCTGGGCGAGGTACGAGACCCCGGCCGAAGGTGCGTTGGTGCTGGAGGAGCGGGCCCGGTGGATACCGGGCGTGGGAGCGAGCTACCACGTCGGCGTCGACGGTCTCTCCCTACCTCTGGTGATGATGACCACGCTCGTCTTCCTGGCGTGCTCAGTCTTCGCGGTCCGCGAGCAGCGACGACCCCGGTTGCAGGCGGCGTTGTTCCTGTTCCTCGAGACGACGTGCCTGGGGCTGTTCGTCTCCGCCGACCTGATCCTGTTCTTCGTCTTCTTCGACCTCTCCATCGTGGCCATGTACTTCTCCATCAGTGGATGGGGCCACGGCAACGCCGCCCGGTCGGCGCTGAAGTTCTTCCTCTACACCTTCCTCGGGTCGTTGGCACTGCTGCTGGGCTTCGTGGGCCTCTACGTCGCCTCCGACCCGCACACCTTCGACATGGTCGAGCTCGCTGCGCACCCGCCTCTGCAGGGTCACGGTCTCGCGGGCGGTCTGGTGCTGGCGGCGCTGCTGCTGGGCCTGGCCGTGAAGACACCGACCTTCCCGTTCCACACCTGGCTTCCCCCCGCGCACAGCGACGCCCCGGCGATCGGCTCCGCCGTCCTGGCAGGCGTGCTGCTGAAGATGGGGACCTACGGCTTCGTCCGGATCGCGATGCCGAT
>JBBSVA010000242.1:0-2411 GCA_038233915.1 Mycobacteriales bacterium
CCCAGGGCCAGCGCGGTCGTGGTCGTGACGGCGTCGGTGAGGTGCACGTCGACCACGCCGACGCCCTCGCCGCCGTAGGAGAAGACGACCGGGAACTCCGGCAAGGCGGCCGAGGCCACCCGGAAGGCGTCGGCGACCGCCTCCACCTCACCGGCGCGGGGGACGATCCCCTGGGTGGGTGTCCGGGAGCCCACCAGGTCCCGCGTGCCGTACGCGAAGAGGTCACCGGGACCCAGCCGCACCAGCGGCCGAGTGCCGGTGTCCGGGCTCGGCTCCACCAGGTCCAGCCCCCGGACGACGGCGACCGGCACCCCGGCCAGCTTCCCCTTGACCAGGTCCGCTGCCGCGGCGAGCTCGTCGACGACGGCGACCTGGGTGGTCTCCAGCAGGTTGCCGTGCGCGTCGACCGCCCCGCGGTGGTCCACCAGCGCCGGGAGGCCGGCCGAGCCCACCGCGACGTCGGTCAGCCCGTCCCGCCAGGTCCGGCCGAAGGTGTCGCTCACGACGACCCCGACCGTGACGCCCAGGAGGTCATGCAGCGCGGACCGCAGGGCCCGGGCCGAGGCGTCGGCGTCGGCGGGGAGCAGCACCAAGAGGTCGGGGGCCACGTTGGAGGCGTCGATGCCGGCCGCGGCCACGACCCAGCCGTGCCGGGTCTGCACGATCTTGAGCGGTCCGCGGCGGGCGACCACCCGGACCGTCTCGTCGTCGATGGCCCGCTGCCGGACCGCCTCGCGATCAGCGCCGGGGGGTACCCGGACCAGCGCGTCCTCGACCTTGGACACCACCTTGGACGTCACGACGACGACGTCGCCGTCGGCCAACCACGGCGCGGCCGAGACCAGCGCCCCCGCCAGGTCGTCCCCCGGACCGAACTCGGGCAGCCCGTGGACCGGGAGGACCCGGATCCCGACCGGCTCAGACACCGGCGGCGTCGAGCGCGGCCCGCGCCATCGCGGCCGTCGCCTCGGGGGAGTCCATCAGCAGCGGGACCGCCCGGACGTCGACCCCGGGCACGTCGGCGGTGTCGGACTCGTGCACCAACCAGGCATCGAGCAGACCGCCGTCGGACCGCGCGCCGTAGTGCCGGCCCACGCCCTCGGCACTGACCTCGACGCCGACCACCGGCAGGCAGCGGTCGGCCATCCCGCGCACCACATCGCCGCCCACGATCGGGGACAACCCCACGATCCGCGCCGGGGTGGCCAGCAGCGCCTCGCGCAGCCCGGGAACGCCGAGCACGGTGCCGACCGAGACGACCGGGTTGGACGGGGCCAGCAGGACGGCGTCCGCGGCGGCGAACGCCTCGACGACCCCGGGGGCCGGGCGGGCGTCGTCCAGGCCGACCTGGACGAAGGCGCTCGCGTCCAGGGCCGCGCGGTGGCGCACCCACCACTCCTGGAAGTGCAGGGCCTGCGGGCGACCGGTGTCGGGATCGGTGACCACGACGTGGGTCTCGACCCGGTTGTCGGACATCGGCAGCAGGGTCACCCCGGGCTGCCAGCGCTCCGCGAGGGCCGCGGTCACCTGGGACAGCGGGTAGCCGGCGTCCAGCATCCGGGTCCGGATCAGGTGCGTCGCGAGGTCCCGGTCGCCCAGTCCGAACCAGGTCGGCTCGGCCCCGTAGGCCGCCAGTTCGCCCTTGACGGTCCAGGTCTCCTCGCGCCGACCCCACCCCCGACCAGGGTCGATGCCGTCACCCAGGGTGTACATCACGGTGTCCAGGTCCGGACAGATGCGCAGGCCGTGCATGGTCACGTCGTCGCCGGTGTTCACCACGGCTGTGACGTCCGCCCCGGGCTCCGCGGCCAGCACGCCCTGCAGGAAGCGGGCTCCGCCCACGCCGCCGGCCACCACCACGATCCGCATGCACACCATGGTGCCCGATGGCAAGACCCGTGCTGGTCAGCGGATCACTTCAGGAATGATCTGCACCAAGAACGGCCGAACCGTCGGCAGATGTCGTGCACCCCCGCGGCGTGTCCAGGCCTTTCGTGACCCTGTCGAGACCCTGAGGGGCACCTGTGACTCGTGGTACTCCGCGTTACACCTGACCGACTTGACCCAGGCACAACGACACGCGTGTAATTCCCCCGGTGTCATCAGGTGCAGCGCCCCGGGATCGGCCCGGGCAGTGACGCACTGTGACGAAGGCGAGAGGGGACGCATCGTCATGGCAGAGGTGTCGTGGTTGAACGAGTACAAGCAGCAGTACAGTGCGCCGACCGGGAACTCGGGCTACGGGCCGGGTCTGGCTGGCCTGTCGTCGCTGGACTGGTCCGCCGGTCTGGAGGAGGACGAGCAGGGCTGGCAGGAGCGCGCCCTGTGCGCCGAGACCGACCCCGAGGCCTTCTTCCCGGAGAAGGGTGGGTCGACCCGCGAGGCCAAGAAGATCTGCACCGGCTGCGAGG
>JBBSVA010000243.1:0-2390 GCA_038233915.1 Mycobacteriales bacterium
CCACCGCCAGCGTGAGGACGACGGTCGCGGCCAGCGCCGTCCAGGGCACGTCCAGCAGCGGCGTGGGCGGACGCAGCAGGTCGACGTCCAGCCGGCGGTAGACGACCGCCACCGCCCCCGTGGCCAGCACCCCGCCCACGACGACGCCCACCACGGCCACCCCGCCCAGCTCGACGACCAGCGAGGCCAGGTGCGCCCGCCGGCTCAAGCCCAGGCGACGGGTCATGACGTGGCCCGACACCCGGGTGCGGGAGCGGGCCTCCAGGTACAGCAGCAGGCCCCCCACGGCGATGACGCCGACGAACACGGCGAGCGCGGACAGGTAGCCGAAGGTCCAGGTGATGCCCAGGAAGTTCGCCGTCGTCTGGACATCGGCGGGCAGCAGCGTCCGGTTGCGCTGGCTGCCCGCGGCAGTGAACGCGTCCTGGGCGGCCGCGGTGTCACCCGAGGTCCACAGCTCGGCGGTCCGGTCGGCGCCGGCGGTGCGGCCCACCTCGGGTAGTCGGTCGGCGGCGACCAGCACGACGGGGGCAGCGCTGCGCCGTCCGGGCAGCACGTCGGCGGTGCCGACTACCTCCGCCGGCACCGCCAGGCTGCCCAGCCGCAGGTCCGCGGGCCCGGCGGGCAGACCGGCCGCGACCACCGGCAGCCGCCCGTCGACGGCGGGGCCGTCGAGCCGGGCCAGCAGGTCGGGCAGCGACTCGGCGGCGAAGGAGCCGACCCAGGACGCGGTGTCGGCGAAGTCCGCCGGGTCGACGGCGAGCACCTGCACGTCGGTCCGGCCGAGGTCGGGACCGGTGCCCGCCACGCTCGCGTCGGCGTAGCGCACGACGTACGTCCCCGCCGCGGTGATCGCGGGCGTCGGCTCGAACCGGGACACGCTGAGCACCGCCGCCCCCGCGCCGATCTGCACGCCCACCTTGGCGTCCAGCGTGGCCCGCGAGCTCGCGGTCAGCGTCGCGGTGTAGCCCAGCACGGCGACCGGCAGTGCGACGGCGACCAGCAGGGTCGCGGTGGCGAGCCGGGCCGCGGCCAGCCGGTTCACCGCCAGGAACACCGGGGGACGACGCCGGCCGGCCCACCGTCGAAGCCGCGGGAGGAGCCCGGTCAGCACCCGGGCGGTCAGCACTGCGGCGCCGGCCAGACCGAGCAGCGGGAAGGCCACCAGCAGCCCGTTCACCTGGGCGACACCGCCCTCGCTGACGACGGCGTCCCGACCCTGCAGCGCCAGCCAGCACGCCCCGGCGGCCAGCAGCAGGGTGAGCTCCCAGGGCACCCGGGAGGGCCAGTGCGGCGCGGCCCCCAGCGGGCGTTCGGCGCTGCCCCGGGCCCGCAGCCCGGCCACGACGGCGGCTGCCGCGAGCCCGACGACGAAGGCGGCCACCCCGGCCCAGACCGCGGCGGTGGTCGCGGCGGGGTCCAGGTCGTCGGCGGGGCCGAGGGCGCCGACCAGCAACCGGGCGGCGCCCCAGCCGAGCACCGCGCCGGCCAGGGCGGGCAGGGCCAGCTCCAGCGCGGCTTTGCCGGCCAGCGGCGCGGGCCCGACACCGCGGGCGGCCAGCAGCCGGACCTCGGTGGCCCGGCGGTCGGCCCAGGCGCTGCCGGCGGCCGCGACCAGCAGGAGGGCGAGCAGCGCCCCGGCCACCGCGACCGGGACGACCGGCCCGCGGAGCCCGGACTCCACCAGCTCGGCCCGCTGGACGGCGTCGGCGAGCCGGGTGCCCGGCGTGCCCTGCGCGGGGTCGGCGCCGACCCGCTGCAGGGCGTCGGCCTGGGCCTGGGCCTGCCGCGCCAGCAGGTCACGGGCCTCGCTGACGGAGGTGTCGGCCGCCTGCAGCGGCACCTGACGCAGCAGCTGGACGGTGTCCGACCCGGGGGACAGTGCGTCGAACGTCCTCCCGTCGGAGGTGAGCAGCAAGGCCGGGGGCGGGGTGTTCGCGCTGGCGTCGTTGGCGTACAGGCCGCGGTAGTCGCACCACGTGTCGCCCGCCTCGTAGGCGAACAGGTCGGTGTAGACGCCGACCACGGTCACCGGGGTGGACCCGACGCTGATTGTGTCTCCCGCGGAGACCCCCGACTGCTCAGCCCAGCTCGCCGGGACGGCCACCCCCTGCGCTCCGTCGGCGGGTGCTACGACCCAGCGCACGTGGTCGAAGGCCTGGGGGAGGTCCATCAGCTGGCCGGGGACGGACGTCGGCTCCCCGGCGGCGTTGTGCACCAGGGTCGCCGAGGCCAGGCCGACCGGTCGACTGTCGGGCTCCCCGGAGTCGTCCCAGGCGGCGGCCAGCGCCTCGTCGGTGGACCGGTCCCAGGACCGCCCGCCGGTGGGGTCGCCGTTCTGGTCGAAGAGCCGGACGAACACGCCGGTCTGCCCCCACCCGGCCTCGGCG
>JBBSVA010000244.1:0-2377 GCA_038233915.1 Mycobacteriales bacterium
CCCGCGCAGGCGGGTCGCCAACGCCACGAAGGCGGTGAGCAGGGTGGTCAGGACGGGCACGGGTGGTCTCCTCGAGGTGCTGCGGTGGACCCTCACTGCGCGAGGGTGACGATGCTGATCAAGCCGGGGAAGAGTGCGAAGAGGACTGTCACGGGGAGCACCAGGAAGACGACCGGGACCATCATCTGGATCTCCTTGGCGCCGCCGGCCTCCAGCAGCCGGCGCTTGCCGGCCTCCCGGACGTCGGCGGCCTGGGCGCGGAGCACCTCGGCCAAGGGCGTGCCCCGCTCGATAGCGACGATCACGCCGTCGACGAAGCGGGCGAGGGCGTCCAGCGAGGTCTGATCGGCGACCTGCTGCAGCGCGTCGACCAGCGGCACCCCGGCGCGGGCTCGGCCGAGTGCCCCGGACAGCTCCCGGGCCAGTTCCCCGCCGGACAGCCGGGTGACCCGGGCGATGGCTGCGACCGGGCTCTCCCCGGCGGTGACCGCGAGGGCCAGCAGCTCGGCGACCACCGGGAACTCGGCCAGCAGCAGCTCCTCGCGGCGCTGCACCTGCTGGGTCAACCACCAGTCCCGGCCCAGGACCCCGCCGACCAGGCCGGCCGCACACAGCAGCACCGCCGACAGCACGTTGAGGCTCCCGGCGACCGCCGAGCCGACGGCCACCAGCACGCCGCCGCCGAGCAGCCCGACGCCGCCCCAGACGACCTGCTCGACCCGGAGGTCCTCCACGGTGGTGTCGGTGGCCAGCGCATCGAGCCGGCGGCGCACCGCGACCCGGCCACCGAGCAGCCGGTCGACGAACCGGGCACCGTCGGCGAGCGCCGGTCCGAAGACCCGCCGGGCAGCGGTCAGCATCCCGGGCTCGGTGGCGGTGCCCAGCAGCCTCGACGGCGGCGGGGTGTCCTGCACGTAGGGCGCCAGCCGGTCGACCAGCCGGACGGCCCGGAACGGCGGGGCGTAGGTCAGCAGCAGCACCAGGCCCGCGGCAGCGGCCAGCCCGAGCAGGACGCCGGTGGTCCCGGCGCTCACTGGAGCACCCGCACGTCCTGGGGCAGCCGCCCGATCCGGAGCATGAGGCGGTAGGCCAGGAAGCAGGTCACCCCGCCGCCGGCCAGGATCGCCGTCCCCACCGGGCTGTCGTAGGCGGCCAGGGTCTGCTGCTGGGTGGCCAGCAGCAGGAGCACGACCCAGGGCGCTCCGACGGCCAGCCGGGCGGCCTGCACGACCCAGCCCTGCCGGGTCTCCAGCTCGGCGCGGGCCCGGGCGTCCTCGCGCAGGAAGGTGGCCAACGTGCGGAGCACCCGGCCCAGATCGCTGCCCCCGACCTCGCGGGCGACCCGCAGGGTCTCCACGATGCGGTCGCCGACCGGGTCGGCCAGATCGTCCTTGAGCCGGTCGAGGGAGTCGGTGAAGCGGCCGGTGGCGCGGTGGTCGGCGGCGAACCGGCCGAACGGCGCGCGCAGCGCCTCCGGTCCCCGGGTGGACAGCGCGGCGAGCGCCTCGGGCAGCGACAACCCGGCCCGCACGGCCGAGGCCAGGTTGTCCACCACCTCGGGCCACACCTCGCGCAGGTCCGACCGGCGTGTGACCGCCAGCCGGCGGACCAGCAGGTACGGGGTCGCGGCACCGAACCCGCCGAAGACCAGGCTGATCGTCACGGTCTGCGTGGTCACCAGGACCAGGACGAGGACCGCCAGCCCCAGGGCGACCTGCAGGGCGAGCAGCTGGGCCGGGTTGATGCCGGTCAGGCCCGCGGCGGACAGCAGCCGCTGCCGTCGCCCGGGAGGCCGGGGTCCGGTGCGCCGCTGGGGCGCGCGCGGACCACTGCGCCAGACCAGCAGCAGACCGACGCCCAGCGCCAGCCCGAGCAGCGAGCCCGAGACGGTCACCGGCGTTCCCCCAGCAGGTCCGGCAGGTCCAGGCCCAGCGCGGCGAACCGGTCGGGGTGCGGCGGGTAGCCGTCAGCGCGGACCAGCCGGCCGTCCCGGGTGGTGAACACGTCCGCGGTCTCCACGACGGAGCCCTCGGCCCGGCCGGGCAGGGCCACGACCTCGCGCACCCGGCGCTGCCCGGAGGGGTCGGTGCCCACGTGCACGACCAGGTCGACGCTGCTCGCCACGGTCGGGACGACGAACGCGTGCCCGATGTTCTCCCCCGCCAGCAACGGCAGGGTGCACATCTTCACCACGGCCTCGCGGGCACTGTTGGCGTGCAACGTGCACATCCCGGGCAGGCCGGAGTTGAGCGCGATGAGCAGGTCCAGGCACTCCTCCTGACGGACCTCACCCACCACCAGCCGGGAGGGCCGCATCCGCAGCGCCTCCTTCACCAGGCGGCGCAGCGGGATCTCCCCGGCGCCCTCCAGGTTGGGC
>JBBSVA010000245.1:0-2342 GCA_038233915.1 Mycobacteriales bacterium
CGGCACTCACAGCAAGCACTGCGACCAGACCTCGAACCCGCATCCCACGCCCCCGCGACGACCGACAGTGCGCGGCAGTCTATGCAGGTCAAACCGGCCAAACGACCCCGCCTGTGGACAGCCCGCTCAACGACTGCAGTACACGGTCAACCGCTGACGCTTGGTGAACACGAACTCGGTGTCGTCGTCGCCGGTCTCGCCGTCGTAGGCCAGCGTCTGCGGTCCCGACCTCGACACCACCCGCAGCTCCGTCACCTGGAACTGCGCGTAGGACCTGCTGTGCTCGCTGGCCCCGAGGAGCGTTGCGAGCACCGCCCGGGTCCGTCCGAACCGCAGGTCGGCGCGCAGGTACTGCACGTCGAGCAGGCCGTCGGCCAGCGAGGGCCGCCAGGCCGGGGACAACCCCCGCGGCGTGTAGACCCCGTTGCCCACGAACAGGATCCAGGCCGACACCGGCTGGCCGTCGACCACCAGCTCCACCGGCTGCCCGGTCCGCAGCACCTGCCCAGCCGCCACCGAGAGCGCCAGCCACCTGCCCAGCCGCCCGGACAACCTGTCCCGCCTCTCCACCATCTCCGGGTACAGGCCCACGCTCGCGGTGTTCAGGAACGGCACCCCGTTCACCGCCGCGACGTCGACCTGCACGCCGTCCCCGGCCTCCACCGCCGCAGCGGCCTCCACCGGGGTGGCCACCCCGACGTCCCGGGCGACGTGGTTGAGGGTCCCGGCCGGCAGCACGGCCAGCGGCAGTCCGTGCGCCAGCGCGACCGCGGCCGCCGCGGCGACACTGCCGTCCCCGCCGGCGACACCCAGCGCCCGGGCGCCGTCGGCTGCGGCCCGGGTCAGCACGTCGGCCACCGACTCCTCGGGCGTGATGTCCACGACGACGGCCCCCGGCAGCAGCGACTGGATGTCGGCCGCGGGGTCGTAGTCCTCCCGGCCCGACCGCGGGTTCACCGCGATCACCAGGCCCTCGCCGCGGGGGAGTGCGGGCGCGTCGAACGCCGTCCGCACCTTCGCCGGCTCTGTCGGGCGCACCCGCCACCAGTGCTGGCTGGCCGCCGCGATCGCCCCGCCGACCGCGAACCCGGCGACGACGTCCCCCGGGTAGTGCACGCCCACGTGCACCCGGGAGTAGCCGACGCCCAGCGCCACCGGCGCGATCAGCGCACCGGCCCACGGCGCCTCCAGGGCGACCCCGGTCGCGAACGCCGCCGCGGACGCCGAATGCCCGCTGGGGAAGGACGACGTGTGCGGTGCCCGCCCCAGCGACCGGGACGACGCCACAGCCTCGACGTCCGGCCGGACCCGCCCGAACACCCGCTTGAGGACGACGTTCACCAGCGCGCTGGACACCGCCATCGACCCCAGCCCCCGGACGGCAGCCCGGCGCGGCGCGCCCTTCTTCAGTCCCAGCGCCAGCCCCACGACCAGCCAGAGCTTCCCGTGGTCGGCGAACTCGGACAGCCGGCGCAGCCAGCCGTCCACCCGGGTGGTGGGCAGTCGGCGGACGCGGGCGTGCAGTCGGGCGTCCAGACGCCGGGCGGAGGGCACGAGCACGGACGCTACGGCGGGCACCCCACCCGTCGGGGTGAGCAGGCCTCCAGCCCTGGGGGGCCGTCGGTCGATGCACCAGGTGACGCCAGCACCACCGCCACCACCACGAGGGACTGACACGACGTGCGCACCAGGGTCCGACTGCTCCCACTGCTCGCCGCCACGCTGATCGGCGCGACCGGCACCGCGGGTCCCGCGCTGGCCGACGAGCCCACGGTCAGCCCGACGACGGAGCAGCCGGCGCCCGACCCGACGCCGACCACCCCGGTCTCGCCGCCGACCACCGACGCGCCGGACCCCACGCCGACGCCGGCCCCGGTCACCAGCAGCCCCGCCCCGGTCGTCGTCACCCCGCCGACCGTCGAGGCCCCGGCCCCGGCCCCGGCGCCGGTCGCCGTGCCGACCCAGGCACCCGTCGTGCCCGTCGTGCCCGTCGTGCCCGCTTCGCCCGTCGTGCCCGCTTCGCCCGTCGTGCAGGCGCCGTCGCGGCCCACCACCAGCCATCGCACCCCCCAGGTTTCCCCCGGCCAGGTGTCCGCAGGCCAAGGCACTGCCCGCACCCACCGCCCGCAGGTCGTCGTCCCCGAGCAGCCCACGACCGGCGGCTCCGCGGAGGCGGCCACCGCCGCCGGCATCGCCGCCTTGGCCGTCGAGCAGGCCCGCGCCGGTGCCGAGGCCGCCGCGCAGGGCGAGGCCGGCGCGGTGCTGGCCACCTCCTACGCCGCGCGCGCCCAGGCCGCCGCCACCGCCGACGCCTCCCAGACGAGCGCCCAGGTGGCCCTGGC
>JBBSVA010000246.1:0-2325 GCA_038233915.1 Mycobacteriales bacterium
GTGCCGGCGGAGGCGTCGGCGCCGCGCATGAAGGAGACCGGGCCCGAGGCGGTGCCACCGGAGGACAACAGCTCCTTGGAGGAGCGGATCCGGGAGAGGTTCAGGCCGGCTCCGGAGCCACCCTTGAAGATCAGGCCCTCCTCGCGGTACCAGTTCAGGATCGAGTCCATCGTGTCGTCGACGGCGAGGATGAAGCAGGCGCTGACCTGCTGCGGCGACGCGGTGCCGACGTTGAACCAGACGGGTGAGTTGAAGCTGAAGTACTGGTGCATGAGCATCCAGGTCAGCTCGTGCTCGAACAGCTCGGCGTCGGCCTCGCCGGCGAAGTAGCCGTGCTCGCGACCGGCCTCGGTGTAGGTGAGGACGACCCGGTCGATGAGCTGACGCAGACTGGTCTCGCGCTGGGCGGTGCCGACAGCGCCCCGGAAGTACTTGGTGGTGACGATGTTGGTGGCGTTGATCGACCACTCGGAGGGGAACTCGACCCCACGCTGCTCGAAGTTGATCGAACCGTCGCGCCAGTTGGTCATGACGACGTCCCGACGCTCCCAGGTCACCTGGTCGTAGGGGTGCACGCCCTCGGTGGTGAAGACCCGGGCGATCTTCAGGCCCTTGCGGTCGGACGGCTTGCCCGCGCGCTTGCGGCCGGACGAGATGCGGTCGGTGGTCTCGGTCAAGACTCCCCCTGGGGTCGTGTGTCGGGCGCGGGGCGGTGGTCCCGGTCCGTGTCTAGCGGCTGGTGCTGACAGTTCTGGCGTGCTGGCGGTCCGGTGCTGCGGTGCGGTGCGGTGCGGCGGCTGGCGCGGGGTACTGGTCGACGGCGGCGACAGTGCCGTGGTCGGGAGGGCGCGGCGGGGAGGAGGTCCGCGACCGGGGTGGATCGGTCAGGAGCCGGGCCCCTCGGGGCCGGCGGGAGCCGGACCGGACGCAGGTCGCGTGTGAGGCACATAGCTGCCCGTCGCGGCCAGGGCGTGGGCCCGGCGCATCTCGGTGATCTCCTTCTCGAAGTCCGCCGCCGAGGTGAAGGACCGGTAGACACTGGCGAAGCGCAGGTAGGCGACCTCGTCCAGGTCGCGGAGCGGGCGCAGGATCGCGAGCCCGACCTCGTTGCTGGGCACCTCGGCCGACCCGGTGCAACGCACCGCGTCCTCGACCTGGGCAGCGAGCACGGCGAGCTGGTCCTCGTCGACCGGACGGCCCTGACAGGCCCGCCGGACGCCGGCGATGACCTTGGCCCGGTTGAAGGGCTCGGTCACCCCCGAGCGCTTGACGACAGCCAGCACGGCCTCCTCGACGGTGGTGAACCGCCGGCCGCAGCCGGGGCAGGACCGCCGACGCCGGGTGGTGGCGCCCTCGTCGGTCTCCCGAGAGTCCACGACGCGGCTGTCCGGGTTGTGGCAGAACGGGCAACGCATCGCGGCTGACTCCTCTCGGACTGGGGACTCGGACGACCGGGGCGACGGTGCGACGTGACACCGCCGCCGACGGGCTCCGGCGGGCTGCCTGTGGACGGCCCGGGGGACAGTCGGTGGACAGCCTCGGGACGACCTGGGGATTGCCCTGTGGACAGAACGACATCGCTGTAACTACTAGATGTTGTGGTGAGAGTAGCCCCGCACCCCTACCGGTGTGCAACCCCGGTCGGGGGTGTCGCCTTCCCCCGTCTTGCGGGCGGGTCGCGACACCTCATCCGGGCCCCGTCGCCCCGCCTGCACCAGGTCCTGCGCAGGTCTTGCCAGACGCCGCACCGCCGCCTGGGCAGGAACGGGCCCGGCCACCGACGTCGGCGCGACCGTGTCCGCAGCCGGTGCCGACATCGGCGAGCCCCGACGGCGGCCAGCTCGGCCTCCGGGTACCCGGCGAGGCCGCGACCTGGCTCAGGCGGCGATGCGCCGCTGCTTGGACACCTGGGTCACCGCTACCAGGGCGGCCAGCACGACAGCGGTGAGGTGCACGGGGGCGCCGAGCACGCTGGCCAGCAGCATCAGCCCGGCGCCCACCGGAGAGCCGATCTCCATGGCGCGTCCGCAGTGGTCGCGCCGGTGCCGGACGTGCAGTGCCTACACGGCGAGCAGGAAGACCGCGACCGGGACGGTGGTCGCGAGTCCGACCGAGGATCACCTCGCCGAGTGCGGTGATCGTGAACAATCCGCACCGCTCCGCGATGCGCCCGGGGTGCCAGGGCGTCGGCCGGAACCGCTCGGCGAACGCCGGGACGCTCAGCTCCACGATGACCAGCAGCGCGAAGGTCGGCCACAGCACCGCCTCGGGTGCGGCCAGCCGGGCCACCCAGAGGACCTGGACGATGGTGGTCCCGCCGGCCTA
>JBBSVA010000247.1:0-2283 GCA_038233915.1 Mycobacteriales bacterium
CGGGGGCCGGGGCCGGGGAGGCGCCGACCGGACGGGTCGGGTCCGCGGCGCTGCTGCTGGCGCCGGTCGGCTCGGGACGGGGCTCGGTCATCGGGTCTCCTCTGCAGATCCCGCGGCGGGGGAGCGCCGCTCCTGCGCTGACGAGCTTATGGGTGGCCGGGCCCAGCGGCCCGCCAGAGCCCGGTCCGTCGTCGGGCGGTACGGCAGACTGGGCGCCGTGACGGCTTCTCGACTGGACGGCAAGGCGACCGCGGCGGCCATCCGCACCGAGCTCACCGAACGGGTCGCGGCGTTGACCGCCGCCGGACGGCGACCGGGCCTGGGCACGCTGCTGGTCGGTGACGACCCGGGCAGCCGCTGGTACGTCAACGCCAAGCACTCCGACTGCGCGCAGGTCGGCATCGCCAGCATCCAGCGCGAACTGCCCGCCGACGCCTCGCAGGCCGACGTGCTCGCCGTCGTCGACGAGCTCAACGCCGACCCCGACTGCACCGGCTACATCGTCCAGCTGCCGCTGCCCCGGCAGGTCTCCGAGGCCGCCGTGCTGGCTGCCATGGACCCGGCCAAGGACGCCGACGGGCTGCACCCGACCAACCTCGGCAAGCTCGTGCTCGGCGTCCCGGGGCCGTTGCCCTGTACCCCGCTGGGGATCGTGGAGATCCTCCGCCGGCACGGTGTGGAGCTGGCCGGAGCCGAGGTCACCGTGGTCGGCCGCGGGGTCACCGTCGGCCGCCCGCTGGGCCTGCTGCTCACCCGGCGCAGTGAGAACGCCACGGTCACCCTCTGCCACACCGGGACCCGCGACCTCGCCGTCCACACCCGGTCGGCCGACGTCGTCGTCGCCGCGGCCGGGGTGCCCGGGCTGCTCACCGCGGACATGGTCAAGCCCGGCGCGGCCGTGCTCGACGTCGGCGTCAGCCGGGTCGACGGGAAGATCGCCGGGGACGTCGCCGCCGACGTGTGGGATGTCGCCGGCTGGGTCGCCCCCAACCCCGGCGGCGTCGGCCCGATGACCCGGGCGATGCTGCTGTCCAACGTGGTGTCCCTGGCCGAGCAGGCCGCCACCCCCGTCGTCGGCTGAACGCCGTGCCCATCGTCCAGCGCACCCCGCTCTACGCCCGCAAGCCGTTCCTGGCGGGTGTGCTCCGGCAGCTGCCGCTCACCGTGGTGCTGCTGGTGGTCGCGGTCGGCCTGCTCAGCGTCACCGCCGGGAACTGGCGCCGCGGGCTGGTGCTGATGGGTCTGGCCCTCGTCGTCGCCGCGGTGCTGCGGATGCTGCTGCCGGTCCGCCGGGTGGGCTTCCTGGCCATCCGCAGCCAGACGACGGACGTGGTCCTCAGCCTGGGCGCCGGGCTCCTGCTGACCGGTGTCGCGCTGGCCATCCCGTCGGTGTGAGCGCCCCGGCGGGCAGGGATACCCTGCTCGCCGCTAGGTTTGGCGCCATGGCAGCGCAGCCCCGTTCTGGCAAGGTCACCGTCGTGGGCGCCGGTTTCTACGGCTCCACCACAGCTCTGCGTCTCGCGGAGTACGACGTGTTCGACACCGTCGTCCTCACCGACATCGTCGAGGGCAAGCCCGAGGGCCTGGCCCTCGACATCAATCAGTCCCGCTCCATCGAGGGCTTCGAGACCGAGGTCGTCGGCGTCGGCGGCGGCTCCTACGAGGGCACCGAGGGCTCCGACGTCGTGGTGATCACGGCCGGCCTCCCGCGCAAGCCCGGGATGAGCCGGATGGACCTCATCGAGACCAACGCCGGGATCGTCCGGCAGGTCGCGGAGGCCGTCGCCCGCACCTCGCCGGACGCCGTGCTGATCGTGGTCAGCAACCCGCTGGACGAGATGACCGCGTTGGCGCAACTGGCCACCGGGTTCCCGAAGAACCGGGTGCTCGGCCAGGCCGGGATGCTGGACACCGCCCGGTTCACCGACAACGTCGCCCGCGAGCTGGGTGTGCCGGTGTCCGCGGTCCGCACGCTGACGCTGGGCAGCCACGGCGACACGATGGTCCCGGTCCCCAGCCGGTGCACCGTGGACGGCAAGCCGCTGGCCGACGTCCTCGCCGCGGACCGGATCGCCCACCTGGTCGACCGCACCCGCAACGGCGGGGCCGAGGTCGTGGCGCTGCTGAAGACCGGCTCGGCCTACTACGCCCCGTCCGCGGCCGCGGCCCGGATGGCGAAGGCGGTCATCACCGACTCCGGTGCGGTCATGCCGGTGTGCGCGTGGGTGGACGGCGAGTACGGCATCTCCGGGGTGTACCTGGGGGTGGAGGCCGAGATCGGCC
>JBBSVA010000248.1:0-2278 GCA_038233915.1 Mycobacteriales bacterium
CCGCTGCATCTCCGGGTCCTGGCACTGCGCCAGCACCTCCGCCGCGTCGTCCCCGCGGTGGGCGCGGAGCACCACCGCCCCATCGCTCAGCTCCGGCACCTGGTCCACGGCTCCCATGATCAGACGCCGGACAACCGCTTTCCGTCCTCGGGCAGCGGGTCCACGGCGAGGAGCGCGGCCGGCCGGTCCCCCGCCCGGACCAGCACGATGCCCACCAGGACGACGACCCCGCCGACCAGCTGCACCGCGCCGGGCTCCTGACCCAGCGCCAGCCAGGCGAACAGGACGGCGAAGAGCACCTCGGTCAGCCCGACGAAGGAGCTCAGCCGGGAGCCCAGCCGACGGATCGCGGCCACCCCGCTGGCGTAGGCGAACGCGGCGGCCACCAGCGCCAGGCCGAGGACGGGCACCAGCCAGGTCGTGGGGGCGCCGGCCAGCTCGACGTCGGCGGTGGAGGTCTGCCACGGGACCAGGCCGACCGCCGCCGTGAGGCCCAAGGCGACGGCGCCGACGGCGAGTCCGCCCCAGGCGCTGACCAGCGGCGGCAGCGCGCCGTCCGACCGCGCGGAGACCACGAAGTAGACGGCGAGACCCACCGCGGCCAGCAGCCCGTAGACGATGCCGAGCGGATCGACCTGCGCACCGCGGACGACGTCGAGCACCAGCACCAGCCCGACGACGGCGACGACGACCCCGGTGGCGGTGACCGGGCTGGGCCGCTGGCCGTGCCGGGCCCAGGTCCACAGCACGACGAGGACGACGCCGGAGTACTCCAGCAGCAGCGCCACACCGACCGAGAGCCGGGTCAGTGCCAGGAAGTAGGTCAGCTGGCAGCCGGCGACGGCGAGCAGGCCGAACACCAGCACCGAGCCGGCGTTCTCCCGGAGGAGGTGCCAGCGTCCGCGCAGCTGCACCACGGCCGGGACGGTGAGCACCAGTGCGGCGAGCCCGACCCGCACGGTGACCGCGGCCGCGGCGGTCCAGCCGGCGTCGAGCAGGGCGCTGGCGAACACCCCCGACGTGCCGAAGGCAGCGGCCGAGGCCAGGGCGAGCAGCAGTCCGGTGAAGCCGGTGCGACGGTCCAGCACGGCAAGGTCCTCTCGAAGAACGTCAGGACCAACGGGACGTACACTCCTGATGTGCGGAACCGTAGCAGGAGTCAGGGGCAACATGCTCTTTGCCCATGACACGGAGGTCGGCCTCAATGCCGCCGCCGCCCTGGTGAACACCGCCAGCGGCTCGGGGACCGGCACCGAGCTGCTGCCCGACCCGGCCGCACTAACCGAGCTGCTGGACACCTGGGAGTTCACCGGGAGCCGGGCCGGGGACCTCGCCGAGCTGGCCGGCGTGCACGCGCTGCGGGCCGAGCTGGCGGAGATGTGGGACGCCGACGGCGAGGGCGTCGTCGGCGTCGTCAACCGGCTACTGCGCGACGGCCGGGCCCGCCCGCAGCTGGTCCGGCACGACGACTGGGGCTGGCACGTGCACGCCACCGAGCCGCACGCGCCGCTGCCGCACCGGATGGCGGTGGAGGCCGCGATGGCGGTGGCGGACCTGGTCCGCGTCGGCGAGCTGGACCGGCTGGGCCGCTGCGAGGCCGAGGGCTGCGGGGCCGCGCTGGTCGACCTGACCAAGAACCGGTCCCGTCGCTTCTGCGATGCCAGCTGCGCCAACCGCACGCACGCGGCCGCCTACCGCGCCCGCCGCGCCACCGGCTGAGCGCCCAGACTGACCGCCAGGCCCGGTTCGGGGAACCCGGGGTCTGGTCGAGGTGCTGCTGTGCCACGGCTGGACCGACGGCCGGGCGAACGCTGTGGACGAGACCTCGTGGACCATCCGGACCACACCGCGTCGCCCCCGGGGCAACTGGTCGGCCAAGAACGTCGGCACCGTCGCCGAGCTGATCGCGGCCGGGCGGATGCGTCCCGCGGGCATCGCTCAGATCGAGGCGGCGCAGGCCGACGGGCGATGGGAGCAGGCGTACGCCGGCCCGGCCACGATGACGGTGCCCGAGGACTTGACCGCCGCCCTCGCCGCGGTACCCCACGGTCAGGCGGCGTTCGATGCGCTGCCCGGTGGCGCCCGGTACTCCGTCCTGCATCGGGTGCACACCAAGCGCACCGCCGCCGGACGGGCACGGACGATCGCCGACCTGGTCGGCCGGGTCGTGCGCGGCGAACCGATCTGACGACGGTCTCGTCAGACAAGACACCTTCTCGCTACGCTCCCGCTCGTCAGGCCGTCGTCCGACGACGGTATCCGCAGCCTTGGGAGTGCA
>JBBSVA010000249.1:0-2246 GCA_038233915.1 Mycobacteriales bacterium
CGCCGCGCACGGCGGGATGGCCCAGGCGATCAGCGACGGCATCCCCAAGCTGCGCATCGAGGAGGCCGCGGCCCGCACCCAGGCCCGGATCGACTCCGGTCGGCAGCCGGTGATCGGCGTCAACAAGTACCGGGTGGACGCCGACGAGGCCATCGATGTGCTGCGGGTCGACAACGCCGACGTGCTGGCCCAGCAGGTGCAGCGGCTGCGCGAGCTCCGCGCGGAGCGCGACTCGCAGGCCTGCACGGCCGCCCTGACCCGGCTGACCGACGCCGCCCGGGCCGCCGCCGAGGGCACCCGCGGCCACGGGCTGGAGGACAACCTGCTGGCGCTCGCCGTCGACGCGGCACGGGCGAAGGCCACGGTTGGGGAGATCTCCGACGCGCTGGAGACCGTCTACGGCCGGCATGCCGGTCAGGTGCGCACCATCTCCGGGGTGTACCGCGAGGAGGCAGGGGAGTCCGGGCCGATCACCGAGACACGCGCGCTCACCGAGCGGTTCGCCGAGGCCGAGGGGCGTCGTCCGCGGATCCTGGTCGCCAAGATGGGCCAGGACGGTCACGACCGCGGACAGAAGGTCATCGCCACCGCGTTCGCCGACCTCGGCTTCGACGTCGACGTGGGCCCGCTGTTCCAGACGCCGGAGGAGGTCGCCCGGCAGGCGGTCGAGGCCGATGTGCACGTGGTCGGGGTGTCCTCGCTGGCGGCGGGGCACCTGACCCTGGTGCCCGCGCTGCGCGACGCGCTGGCCGAGCTCGGCGCCGAGGACGTGCTGATCGTGGTCGGCGGGGTCATCCCGCCCGACGACGTGCCCACGCTCAAGGAGATGGGCGCTTCCGCGGTGTTCCCGCCCGGCACGGTCATCGCCGAGGCGGCGCAGGAGCTGCTCGGCGAGCTGTCGGCCCGCCTCGGGCACTGATGGCCCGCGCTGTCGACGTCGCAGGCCTGGCCGCCGGCGTCCTGGCGGGGGACCGGCGGTCCGTCGCCCGGTCGATCACCCTGGTCGAGTCGCGGCGGCCCGAGCACCGGGAGCAGGCACAGCAGCTGCTGGTCGAGTTGCTGCCGCACGCGGGCGGCGCGCAGCGGGTCGGGATCAGCGGCGTGCCCGGGGTCGGGAAGTCCACGTTCATCGATCAACTGGGGGTGGACCTGACCGCCGCCGGGTCGAAGGTCGCGGTGCTCGCCGTCGACCCGTCGTCTGGGCGGTCCGGCGGGTCGATCCTGGGCGATAAGACCCGGATGGCTCGGCTGGCGGTCGACCCTGCTGCGTTCATCCGGCCGTCTCCGACGGCGGGGACGCTGGGCGGGGTCGCCCAGGCCACCCGGGAGTCGATGGTCGTTCTGGAGGCGGCGGGCTACGACGTGGTGCTGGTCGAGACCGTCGGCGTGGGCCAGTCCGAGGTCACCGTCGCCGAGATGGTCGACACCTTCCTGTTCCTCACCCTGGCCCGCACCGGGGACCAGCTGCAGGGCATCAAGCGCGGCATCCTGGAGATCGCCGACGTCATCGCGGTCAACAAGGCCGACGGCCCGGGCGCCCCCGACGCCCGCAAGGCCGCCCGTGAGCTGGCCGGCGCGATCCGGATGCTGCGCGGCACGGACGACTGGGACGTGCCGGTGCTGACCTGTGCGGGACTCACCGGGGAGGGCCTGAGCGAGGTGTGGGCCCAGGTCACCGCGCACACCGATCGGCTGCGGGCCTCGGGCGCCTTCGACCGCCGTCGCCAGGCGCAGCAGGTGCGCTGGACCTGGCAGCTGGTCCGGGACGGCCTGGAGGCCCGGTTGCGCGAGCACCCGGCGGTCCGGTCGTCCGCGCCCGGGCTGGAGGCGCAGGTGCTGGCGGGGGAGCTGACCCCGGCGCTGGCTGCCAGGCGGCTGCTGGCCACGTTCCTGGCCGACTCACCCGTGATGGGCGGATAACTGCTCATCGAGGCGGTGGGCTGATATGGTCCCATCGCTCAGATGTGCATAAATCAGCCCAGGAGACGCCATGTCCGCTGAATGGACGATCGCCAGCACCCCGGGGGACGTCGGTGCGTTCCTGCGGTTGGTGCGGGACAAGCACGGGCTCTCCCAGCAGGAATTGGCCGAGGACCTGGGCATCAATCGCCGGTACGTCTACGAGCTGGAGGCCGGGCGCCCCAGCATCTATGCCGACCGGCTCTTCCAGACCCTTCGGCACCTCGGGATCAGGGTCCGACTGGAGGAGCGGCCCGATGCCGACTGACCACGGGCCCATGGACGTC
>JBBSVA010000250.1:0-2241 GCA_038233915.1 Mycobacteriales bacterium
GAGACGTCGTCGACCACGCTGCGACCAGCGCCCGGCAGTCGGCCGCCATCGCCGCCGAGATCTCCGACAACGCCCGCCGCCGGATGTCCGAGCACGGCCGGGACCCGGATGCCAGCGCCGCCGCCCCGGCCACCGGGTCCCCGGCTCGGTAGGGCGGGAGGAGGACGCCCTAGACCTCGACCACGGCGGCCGGCACCTTGCCCGGCCGGCGCCGTTATGAGCGGGCTCGACGTCGACGAGCAGATCCCGGCCAACATCCACCGCTCCCCCGGCCTCCGCGAACAGCAGCGGGCGATTCCCGGCGCCGGCGAGCGGCCCCAGCTGCGGGTGGCCAGGTGAAGGCCCTCGGCGGCATCGCCACCGCGGCGATCGCCGTCCTCGCCGCCGGCGGGATCAAGGCTGCCTTGCCCGGCGCCCCCGCCGACCCCGCTGGCAGCGAGGCGACCGCCACCCGAGTCCGGGTCGTGGCGGTCCTCGACTGCGACACGCTTCGCGTCGAGGACCTCGACGGAGGCGATCTCGGCCGAGTCCGCCTGCTCGGCATCGACGCCCCCGAAGTCGCCCATCCCCCGACGCCGGCCGAGTGCTACTCCACCGAAGCCACCGAGCAGCTCGAGCAGCTGGCACCGGTTGGCAGCACCGTCTTCCTCACCACCGACATCGGCCAGCCCGACCGAGACCGATACGGCCGGATGCTGCGCTACGTCGACCACGCCGGCACCGACGCAGCCCGCGAGCTCCTGGCCGCCGGCGCAGCACGGGTCTACGACACCGACCAGCAGCTCGCCCGCGAGACCGACTTAGCCGCGGCCGCACAGGACGCCCACGGCGCCGAGACCGGCCTGTGGGGCAACTGCTGAGCACCATGTGATCGCCCCCACCCCTGGGCCGGACTTAGGAGACCAGGAGGACTGGCGCAGCCGGTGCCGGTCCGCGGATCCACTGGGAGTCACCATGAGCGACTACGCCGCTCGCGAGGAAGCAGCACTTGAGGAAGAGGCCCGCCAGCGCGCCGAGGAAATCCGGGCCACCGAGGAAGCCGCCGCGCAGGCCGCGGCCGCCGATACCGGCCCCTCCCCCGACGCCGAGATCGCGCAGGTCCAACGATCGGGCCGGCAGCACGACCACACCGACACCGCCGCCTACCAGCGCCCCCAGCTCGGCCGCCGCCGCGGCCCGCGCCGATAGGCCAGGAGGTGTCAACGATGGCTGCCCCGATCACCCCGGCCGCCCCCAGTCAGTCGACCGTGCGATGGGTCGACTGCTCGCACAAGCTCGGCCCGCTGCCGTGCATGAACCACAAGCCGCACGTAGGGGACGGCCGCGGCTGCGTCCACCACTCGACGTCCGGCTTCCAGGACGACGACTAGGTGCGTGGACTGCCCACGCGCGGCTCAGCCGGGGACCAGGTGCAGCCGCGGCCGCTGAGGCGGCTCCGCGGCCGCCTCGAGGCGCTGCAGCCGCTCGAGCGTCATCGGATGCCCGTATCGGCGCAGCAGCCCCGCCAGCACCCCGCCCAGCCCGAGCTCGACCACCAGCTGGTCCGCAGCAACCTCCCCGCGGGCCTCGATCACGCGGCCAGCCGCTGGCACCAGGTAGGTCAGCGCGATCACCGCCCCACCCAGCAGCCCCGGCCAGGTCCGGCCCTCAGCGACCGACTGCACCACGCAGATCACGCCCACGACGCCGCGCAGCGTCCAGGCCACCCGCATGAACGGCAGCCAGGCAAACGCCCGACCCACACCGCGGAACGTGGCCACCACCATCCGCCAAGGCGTCGTGGCCGCCAGCACCGCAGCCTCCATCCGCGGGCGGATTGCCCGGCGCCTGCCCACGGCATGCGCCAGCACCGCAACCGCCTCCGCGCCGGTCACGCCGCCGCGGTAGGTCCCCTCCACCAGGCCCGGCGTGATGACCACCGCCCTGTGCCCGATCGCCAACGCCACCGGCGTCTGCGGCCGCTGCACACGACGCACGTACAGGGAACCGACGTCGACGCCACGGCCAGCCAGCTCGGCCAGGAACGGCGCCAACACCCGGAACTCGGCCTCCGACGCCGGCCGCGACCGGGTCAGCAACCCGATCGCCACCTCCTCGAGCTGGCCCAGCGCCAACGCGCCCAGCACGACCGCCGAGGCCAGGACCAGCACCAGGCCCAGCGTCGGCGGGAGCAGCGCGAACACCACCACGGCGAGGACGAAGCTCACCAGCAGCGCAGGCCCGAGGGTCACGACCCTCAGC
>JBBSVA010000251.1:0-2144 GCA_038233915.1 Mycobacteriales bacterium
CCGGCCGGTGTTCGGCCTGCTGCGGACCAGCCTGGGGTGGTCGGCGTCGGCGGGTCGCAGTGCCGGCGCGGTCACCCGCAACCAGGCCATCGCTGACGAGCTGACCCGCCAGGTGGTCGGCTACGGGATGGCGGCCACCTTCCGGGGGGTTCAGGTCCTCGACCTCGACGTGGACGCCATCCACCAGGCCGACCGGTGGGCGGCGTCGCTGCACTCGGTCGTCACGACCATGGACCGGGCCGGGGCCGGCGACCTGATCAACGGCTGCAGTGCGGTGGACCTGCCGGGCGCCGCCGCGGGGTGGCCGGTGCGCGTGGTCGATCCCACCGCGCTCACCCTGCGGCTGATCGCGGCCGGGGAGCAGTCATGAGCGCCGAGGGCCCCGACCTCGTCGTGGCCGGTGCCGGCGGCGGGCTGGCCGGCGCCCTGCGGGCTGCCCAGCTCGGGCTCGACGTGCTCGTCGTGGAGACCAGTGAGCACTACCGACGCGGCAACAACACCTCGCTGTCCACGGCGATGATCCCTGGTGCGGGCTCCCGCTTCCAGCGGGCGGCCGGCATCGAGGACTCCCCGCAGCGCTACGCCGAGGACATCGCCCGCAAGACGACGGGGCAGGCTGACGAGGGGCTGGCCCGCGCGCTCACCGAGCTCAGCCCCCGGCTCGTGGAGTGGCTGGCCGACGACCTGGAGCTGCCGCTGACGTTGGTGACCGACTTCCACTACCCGGGTCACAGTGTCGATCGCTGCCATACGATCGAGGGTCGGCACGGGACCGTGCTGCTGGACCACCTGGTGGACCGGGTCAAGGGCGAGGGCCGCATCGACGTGATGGTGCCCGCGACCCTGGTCGACGTCCGGGTGGACGAGGACGGCCAGGTGGTCGCCGCGGTCGTCGAGGCACCGGACGGCACCGTCGAGGAGATCCCGACCAGGGCGGTGCTGCTCGCCACGAACGGCTACGGGGCCGACCGCGAGCTGGTCCGCCAGCACTGCCCGGAGATCGCGGACGCCGTCTACTACGGCAGCGAGGCCTCCCGGGGGGACGCGCTGCGCATCGGCAGGCAGCTGGGCGCTGCGGTGTCCTTCCTGGACGCCTACCAGGGTCACGGGGCGCTGGCCCGCAGGTCCTCGACGCTGGTCGGCTGGGCCACGGTGATGCACGGCGCGATCATCGTGGGCCTCGACGGCCGTCGGTTCGGCGACGAGACGACCGGCTACTCCGAGTACGCCGCGGTGATCGCCGCCCAGCCGGAGTCCACTGCCTGGATCGTGCTCGACCAGCGGGTGCACGACGCCTGCCTGCCGTTCACCGACTTCCGGCAGACCATCGAGGGTGGTGCGCTGGTGTGGGCCGATGACGCCGCGGGCCTGGCCGCGGCAACCGGTCTCCCGGTGGACGCCCTGACCGATGAGCTGGCTGACGCGACCGCGCTGGCGCGCGGGGAGGGCACCGACCGCTTCGGCCGCACCGCCTTCGAGGCGGCGCTCACCCCGCGATTCGCCGCCGTGCAGGTCGTGCCCGCGCTCTTCCACACCCAGGGGGGCCTGGTGGTGGACGAGCACGCGCGGGTCACCCGGGCCGATGGCTCGGTCATCGGCGGGCTGTACGCCTCCGGCGGCGCGGCGAACGGCATCTCCGGCCACGGCGCCGCCGGCTACCTGGCCGGCAACGGCCTGCTGCCGGCGCTGGGTCTGGCGTTCCTCGCCGCAGAGCACACGGCTGCGGCCCACCCGGACGCAGTACCCACGGCCACCGAGCACGCCACCGCACCCACCGACAGCTCCACCGAAGAAGAGGAAGAGCACTCATGAGCCGCCCGTTGCAGACCCTGGTCACCAACGTCACCGTCATCCGGCCCGGCGTCGGAGGGGCCGAGAACGGGGACCGGTCCGACATCGGCATTGCCGACGGTCGCTTCGTCCGGGTCGAGCCGGGCATCCCCGTCGAGGATGCCGAGACCGTGATCGACGGCCACGGGCTGCTGGCCTTCCCCGGGGTGGTGGACGGGCACCAGCACTGGGGCATCTACAACTCCTTGTCCGAGGACACCGACACCGAGAGCCGAGCGAGCGCCCAGGGTGGGGTGACCACCGGGCTGACCTACATGCGGACCGGCCAGTACTACCTCAACCGCGGCGGCCCC
>JBBSVA010000252.1:0-2143 GCA_038233915.1 Mycobacteriales bacterium
GGCAGGCCTGGGGCACCAGCCGCCGGGTGGCCGTCCCGCTGGCGGAGTGGCTGGACGCCCGCGGCGTGACGGAACGGCTGTCCGGCGCGACGCGGCGACTGCGGTGAGGACCACCCACCGACCTGGTCCGGGTGCCCCCGCTCTCCTCGACGCGCAGGCGTTCCCCACCAGGTGCCTCAGCTCGGCTGAGCCGTCACGAGCCGGCCGGTGAGCTCGACGACGTCCAGGCGCTCGACGGTGGGCTCGGGCGGTCGGTGGCCGGAGAAGGCCGCGTCGACCGCCGGGTGGATCCGCTCGTCGAAGGCGCGGGCGCAGGCCTCCTCGCTCTCCCAGACATCGATGTACCGCAGTCCCCCGGCGGGGTTGCGCACGCAGAGGTGCATCAGGCAGCCCGGCAGCGGGTCGTCGCCGAGGGCGGCGGTGATCCGGGCGTAGGTGGCGTCGTCGATCGGGACGTCCTGGACGTAGGCGTGGACCACTGTGGGCTCCTCCCATTCGGTCCGAACCACATTCGGACGAATACCGGTAGCGTGGCCCTCGTGACCGAGGACGTCAAGCGACGCAGGTACGACTCCGACCTGCGGGCGGCGCGGGCGGCCGCAACGCGACGTGCGGTGCTGGCGGCGGCCCGCGAGCTGTTCGTCGAGCAGGGCTACGCGGCGACCTCGGTGGCCGCGATCGCCCGTCGGGCCGGCGTCGCCGTGGACACGGTCTACGCCTCGGCCGGGCGCAAGCCGGCGATGATGTCGCACCTGGTGGAGAGCGCACTGTCCGGGACCGACGAGGTCGTCCCGGGGCCAGAACGTGACTACGTGGGCCGCCTCCGGGCCACCGTCGGTGCCCGGGCCAAGCTCGCGGTCTACGCAGGTGCCGTGGCGGCGATCGGTGAGCGGTTGGCACCCGTCCACCGGGCCCTGGCCGAGGCTGCGGTCACCGACGTCGACTGTGCCGCCCTGCGGAGGGCGGTCGCCACCCGGCGACGGGAGAACATGCGGTTGCTCGCCGGCGATCTGCGGACGACGGGGGAGGTGCGACCCGGGTTGACCGACGACGATGTCGCCGATGTCGTCTGGGCGATGAACTCCGCGGAGTTCCAGGCGCTGCTGGTCGGTGGCCGGGGGTGGACGACCGACGAGTTCGCCGACTGGCTCGCCGACGCCTGGGCCCGGTTGCTGCTGGTCTGAGGTCAGCCCCCGGCGCCGAGCAGCGCCACCCGCCAGGCCCGCTGCAGCTCCGTCTCCTCCGGGGTCGAGGGCTGCACGTCGGAGGTCTCGACCAGGTCCTCGGTGCGCACCCGCTCGGGCAGCGTCCGGAACACCGCACGTGGGTCCTCGCTCACCTCCGCAGGGTCTCGCTGCCACCGTCCCGACGCAAGGGTCAGTCGGTGGGCACCCAGGACGCCGGCCGCTTCTCCCGGAAGGCCGCGATGCCCTCCTGGCCCTGCTGGGAGGCGAAGAACCGGGCGGACGTGGCCAGCAGGGGTGCGAAGTCCAGGTCGACCCCGGAGCGCAGCAGCCGCTTGGTCTCGGCCAGTGCCAGCGGGGCGCCCGCGGCCAGCGCCCTCACCTGGGCGGCGACGGTGTCGGACACCTCGTCGTCGGCGACGGCCAGGTCGACCAGCCCGGTCTGCGCGGCGACGGTGGCGTCGAAGACCTCGCCGGTGAGCATCAGCCGGTGCACCGCGTGGGTGAGCATCCGCGGCCGGCAGACCGCGGAGATGATCGCCGGGACGACGCCGATCCGGACCTCGGCGAACCCGAAGGTGGCCGAGGCGCCCGCGACCACCACGTCGCAGGCCGCGAGCAGTCCCACCCCGCCGGCCCGGGCGGGACCACGGACGGCGGCCAGCACCGGCTTGGGGGAGTGCCAGATCGTCTGCAGCAGATCGGGGAACTCGTTGACCCCCTGGTCCTCGGCGACGCCACCGGCGGCCTCGGAGAGGTCCATGCCGGAGCAGAACACCCGGCCGGTGTGGTCCAGCACGACCACCCGGACGGCGTCGTCGGCGAGCGCGTCGGTCAACGCCTGCTTCAGCTGGGCACGCATCGCCCGGGAGAGCGCGTTGCGGTTGGCGGGGGAGTCCAGGATGAGGGTGGCGACGCCGCGGGACACCTCGACGTGCAGCACTGAGTCGGTCACGGGA
>JBBSVA010000253.1:0-2089 GCA_038233915.1 Mycobacteriales bacterium
CCCGGCTGCGTGGCGTTCGCGCGGGCCCGGGCCTCGGCGGCCCGTGCCTCCGCGGCGCGCGCCTCGGCCTCGTAGTCCGGGGTCAGCGGGGCGGCCGGGGGGACGATCTCGCGGCGCACGGTCGCCTCGTCCTTGGCGCGGACGTCGTCGTCCTTCATGCCCTTCATCTCGCCCTTGAAGATCCGCATGGAGCGACCCAGCGAGCGGGAGGCGTCCGGCAGCTTCTTGTAGCCGAACAGCAGCAGGACGGCCAGGATGATCAGGCCGATCTCGAGCGGGCCGAGATTCATCGGGTCCTCCGTGGGTGAGGGGCTCCTCGCGGACTCTACGCGGGGGGGTGTCCAGGTGGTTCGGTCCGGAGCCGCGGTCCGGACGGGTGTCACGGCTGGTCGGGAACGCTCTGCGGACGCTGTCGGGCCTGCGCGCCCGCCAGGGACGCCTGCAACCGGGCTGCGACCGGGGCCACGTCGCGCTGCAGCAGGCCGATCTCCCGGACCAGCCGGTTGCGGGCGCCGAGCAGCCCGTAGGCCAGCACCCCGAGCGCGAGCACGGCGAGCACGGCGACGACGACCCACACGATCAGCACGACCACGCGTCGAGCCTAACCGGCCCCACCGACAGCGCGGTTGTGCTCGGGCTGGTCAGTCGCTGTAACGGGCGAGCGCGGCCCGGGCTTCCGCGGCGACCTCGTCGGCCAGCTCGCGCGGCTCGTCGACGACGGCGGCCCCGCCGAGGGAGGCCACCAGCCGCCGGGCCCAGGCCGGGTCCGCCGTCCGGACGGCGACCGCGAGGCCGCCGGGCGGGTCCTCGACCGGGGCGACCTCCTCGACCGGGTAGTAGTCGGCCACCCAGCGGGCGGTGCGGGCCAGCCGGAGCCGGATGAGCGGCTGCTCGGGGTCGGCCAGGTAGAGACCGTCGGCCAGGTCGCGCTCCTCGGCCTGCTCGGGCGGGGCCGAGGGCTCGTCGAGCACCTGCACGTCGTCGACCCGGTCCAGCCGGAAGAGCCGGACGCCGTCGGCGCGCCGGCACCAGGCCTCCAGGTACCAGTGCCCGTCGACCAGCAGCAGCCGCATCGGGTCTACGGTCCGCTCGGTCCGCTCGTCCCGCGAGGGCACGTAGTAGTGCAGGTGCAGCGCACGGCGGGCCTCCAGGCCCTGCCGGACGACGGTGAGCACCTGCGCGCGGGCGTCGATGCTGACGGTGACCGCTCCGGCCAGGTCCGCCGGCTCCCCCGCGGCCGCCGACACCTTGACCAGGGCCCGGCTCACCGCCTCCGTCTCGGCCAGCCCGGGCAGCTCCAGCAAGGTGCGCAGCGCCACGATCAGCGCGACCGCCTCGTCGGTGGCCAACCGCAGCGGCCGGGCCAGCCCGGCGGTGTCGGTGACCCGCACGCGGTCGCCCTCGAAGGCCAGGTCGATCAGGTCGCCGGGGCCGTGGCCGGGCAGGCCGCACAGCCACAGCAGCTCCAGGTCCTTGCGGAGCTGGGCCTCGGTGACGGCGAAGTCGCGGGCGGCGTCGGTCATCAGCACCCCGCCGGGCCGGGCCTCCAGGTAGGGCACCAGGGCCAGCAGCCGGGTCATCCGGTCCGCGGTCGGTGCAGTCATCGGGCGCTCCCCATCGCGGCGAGCCGGGTCAGCCGGTCGATGACGCCCTGCCGGACCTCGGGCGGGGACTCCACCAGCACGTCGGGGCCGTGCGCGGCCAGCTGGTCGGCCAGGCCCCACGGCTCGGTGGTGCGCAGCTCGAGGCGGTCCTCGCCGTCCGGCGCCGGGTCGAGCACGGTGGCCCAGCGACGCAGTCCGACCGCCGTCCCCGGGCGGACCCGGACGACCACGACGGTCTCCCGCCGGCCCACCTGCTGGGCCACGACGGCGGCCAGGTCGAGGTCCCGGGGCGGGGTGAAGGCCTCCGGGGGGCCGCTGACCCGCGGCGTACCGGTGACCCGGGACAGCCGGAAGACCCGGGGGGCTGCCCGGTCCAGGTCGTGCCCGACCAGGTACCAGCGGCCGTGCCAGGCCACGACGCCCCAGGGCTGCACGCGGCGCTTGGCCCCGGCGTCCTCATCGGGGCGGGTGTAGGTGAACGTCAG
>JBBSVA010000254.1:0-2087 GCA_038233915.1 Mycobacteriales bacterium
ACCGTCGTCGTCCCGGAAGCAAGGATTGCCCGGCAGGCCAAGGAGGCCGGTGGCGGTGTCGACGGCCGGGCCCGCGTCCTGCACGGGGTCATGCGCGAGCTCGAGGTTCGGCTGCTCGGCGCGGTCGGCTGCCAGAGCGTGACCTGGCTGGACACCCCGGCGCTCGCGACCGCGATCCGCACCGGTTTCGCCCCCGGCGACCGCGCCGCGCTGGTCGAGGCGGCCTTGGCGGCCGCCGACGACCCGAACCTCGCCGGTGAGCTGCCGATGGCGGCGGCCGGCCCGACCTCGGCGCCCGCGCCGGACGCCCGGCATTACGTCCACGATGCCTGGTCGACCGCGACGTGCACCGTGCTGCTCCCCGACCAGGGGGCGATCATGGGGGCGCTCGCCCCGGTGTTCGCGCCGACCGCCGCCGGCGAGCGTAGAAGCGTGACGTTGTTCTTGGGACCGGTCAGTCGGGCGAAGGCCGACAAGATGGTCGGGCGTGACTCGATGTCGGCCGGTACTGCCGCGGAGATGCGCGCCCGGATGGGTTTTCGGTCCCGGGCGGTGCACCGGCGTGACGAGCAGCGGGTGCTGAGCGCAGATCATCGGCTCGCGGCCGGCAAGGCGCTGGTGCGCGTCGCGGTCGCTGCGGCGGTCACGGTGCCCTCGGATTGGCCGGTCAGCGACTTCGGCCGGCGGCTGGAATCTTCGATCCGCGGGGCCGGCTTCGTCCCGCTGCGCCTGGACCTCGCGCAGGACACCGGTTTCGCCGCCGCGTGCATCCCGCTGGGCATCGGGCTGCCCCGCCGTCGGGACACCCGGTGAACCGCCGGTACCGGGGCGGGTCGCAGGCCGGGCGGGGTCTGGGTGAGCTCGTCGCCGACTTCGGCCCTCGGCTGCCGCCACGGGTGCCGGCCGCGGACCGGCAGGCCGCCGCCGACCCGTTCACCGAGCTGCTCGGCCGGCGCGGCCGGCGTGGGCCGGCCAGCGGCTGGGCGGCGGTCCCGGCGCCGCTCGCGGCCTACCGGATGAGTTCGGAGATGGTCGGTGGCCTGTGGCCGCTGATCTCCGCCGACGGCCTCGCGCCGACCGGGGCGCTGATGGGCTTGGACTTCCTGTCCGGCGGCGCCTTCTACGCCGACCCGATCGGTTGGACGCTGTCCGGCGCGGCCGGGGTCACCAACCCCAACATCATGATCTTCGGGGCGCCGGGGCAGGGCAAGAGCGGCACCGTCAAGATCTTCTGCCTGCGCCAGATGGCCTACGGCTACCGCACGCTGATCCTGGGCGACGTCAAAGACGAGTACGAACCGTTGTGCCGGGCGCTCGGCGTCCAGCCGCACGCCGTCGGGCACGGCCTGTCGGCCCGGGTGAACCCGCTGGACTTCGGTCCGCTCGGCAACGACTGGACCGCTCTGCCGGCCGCGGAGGCGCAGCGCCGCGCGGCGTTGGTGTTCAGCCGCTGGCTGCTGCTGGTCAAGGGCCTGGTCGGCTCGCAGCACGTCGAGTTCACCCCCTCGGACGAGACGGTCGTCGGTCATGCGCTTCGTGAGCTGACCGGCTACGCCACCGGCGCCAGCGCGCTGGCCCAAATCACCATCCCGCAGCTGTGGCACGCCCTGGACAACCCGAGCGCCCAGCTGGTCGAGCAGTGCCGGTACTCCGGCCGGCAGCACCTGCTGGATGTGACCCGGCCGGTCCGCGACGCCCTGTCCGCCCTGGTCACCGGGCACCTGGCCGGGTTGTTCGACGGTCCCACCACCGTGCAGGTCGACTGGCGGGCACCGATCCAGAGCTTGTCGCTGTCCCGGCTCGACCCGCTCGGCGACGAGGCCGTCGGGGTCGCCCTGACCTGCCTGAACAGTTGGGGTCGGGCGATGACGCAGGTATCCGAACCCGGTGACCTGCGGATCATCGTGCGCGACGAGGCGTGGAAACAGATGCGCCTGGGTGTCGACGCGGTCAAGAGCCTGGACGCGGACCTGCGGCTATCCCGAACCGATGGCTGCGTGCAGATCATCGCCGCGCACAAACCCAGCGACATGCTCACCGTCGGCGACGCCGGCAGCCAGGCCGTCGCGATCGCCAAAGACCTCATG
>JBBSVA010000255.1:0-2044 GCA_038233915.1 Mycobacteriales bacterium
GCCGATCTCGATGTCGTACTCGTCCAGCAGCCGCTTGCGGACCGCGGCCGAGTCGACGCCCTCGGGCACCCAGACGGTGGTGAGCTCGGGCAGCCGGTGACCCTCGGCCGCGAAGAGCTCCATGCCCATCGCCTCGAGGCCCGCCTGCAGGGCGCCACCGGCGGCTGCGTGCCGGGCGTGCACCGCGGGCAGGCCCTCCTCCAGCACCCGTCCCAGGCCCGCGTGCAGCGACACGACCATGCCGGTCGGGGCGGTGTGGTGGTAGGTGCGGCCCCCGGAGCCGCCTGCCTCACCGGCGTAGCCGCCGAGCAGGCCGAGGTCCAGGTACCAGGACTGCGGCTTGGTGATCCGCCGCTCCCAGGCCCGGTCGCTGATGGTGAACGGCGCCAGCCCGGGGGCGACACCGAGGCACTTCTGCGACCCCGAGTAGGCGATGTCCACCCCCCACTCGTCGAGGGCGACCGGGATGCCACCGAGGGAGGTCACGCAATCGGCGACCAGCAGTGCGTCGCCCTTGCCGGCACCGAGGGCAGCCATGTCGGACTCGACGCCGGTGGAGGTCTCGGCGTGCACCGCGGCGATGACCTTGGGCGAGGGGTGCGCGGCGAGCACCCGGTCGGCGTCCACCGGCTGGCCCCACTCGTGGTCGACGGCGACGACCTCGGCCCCGGTCCGCGAGGCGACCTCGACCATGCGCTGGCCGAAGAGTCCGTTCACCGCGACGACGGCGACGTCACCCGGGCCCAGGGTGTTGACGAAGGCCGCCTCCATGCCCGCGGACCCGGTGGCCGACAGCGGCAGGGTGCGGCGGTTGGTCGTGCCGAAGACCTCGCGCAACCGGTCCGACGTCTCGTCCAGCACCTGGAGGAAGAGCGGGTCGAGGTGCCCCAGCAGCGGCTGCCCGAGGGCGACGGTGGCCTCCGGGTAGGGGTTGCAGGGGCCGGGTCCGAGCAGGGTGCGGGCGCGCAGCATGCCGGCCACGCTACCCAGCCGTGTCGATCACCGTCAGGCGGTCACCCGGCAGGCCGCAGGACGGGTGTCGGCGCGACCACCTGACGATGATCGACAGGCGAGCGACGGCGTCAGGACGCCGGGGACTCCTTCGGCTCGGGCGTGAAGTCGATGCCGGCCTCGGCGCGCTGAGCGTCCGAGATCGGCGTCGGGGCGCCGGTGAGCGGGTCGTAGCCGGCACCGGTCTTGGGGAAGGCGATGACCTCGCGGATGGAGTCCACGCCGGCCAGCAGCGCGGTCAGCCGGTCCCAGCCCAGCGCGGCACCGGCGTGCGGCGGCGGGCCGAAGGCGAAGGCCTCCAGGAAGAAGCCGAAGCGCTCCCGGGCCTCCTCCCGCGACATGCCGAGGGTCTCGAAGACCCGCTCCTGCAGCTCGGCGTCGTGGATGCGGACCGAGCCGGACATGCACTCGTTGCCATTGATGACCAGGTCGTAGGCGTCGGAAAGCGCCGCGCCCTTGTCCTCGGCGAACCGCTCCCGCCACTCCGGGGTGGGCGAGGTGAAGGGGTGGTGCATGAACGTCCAGCCGCCGTCCTCGGTCTCGGAGAACATCGGGAAGTCCACCACGAAGAGGAACGACCAGGAGCCGGGCTCGATCATCTCCAGCCGCTTGGCGATCTCGTTGCGGGCGGCGCCCAGCAGCTCCTGGGAGGTCCGACGGGGACCGGCGGCGAAGAAGACGCAGTCACCGGGACTCGCACCCACGGCGGCCACCAGGCCCTCGCGCTCGCTGTCGGAGATGTTCTTGGTGACCGGTCCGCCCAGCGACCCGTCCTCGCCGACCGTGACGTAGGCCAGGCCCTTGGCGCCGCGCGAGCGGGCCCAGTCCTGCCAGGCGTCGAAGGTGCGGCGCGGCTGCGCGCCACCGCCGGGCATGACGACGGCACCGACGTAGGGCGCCTGGAAGACCCGGAACGGGGTGTCGCTGAAGTAGCCGGTCAGCTCGGTGAGCTCCAGGCCGAAACGCAGGTCGGGCTTGTCGGAGCCGAACCGGTCCATCGCCTCGCGGTAGGTCATCCGCGGGATCTCCCCGA
>JBBSVA010000256.1:0-2022 GCA_038233915.1 Mycobacteriales bacterium
TCGGTGCGGCGCTCTCGCTCGACCCGGTCATCGGCTTCTCGGACTCGATGATCTTCTCGATGTCGATCGCCAACGTGCTCGGGCTCTACATCTTGGCCAAGACGGTCCGCAAGGAGGTCCGTGGCCACATGGCCCGGATACGAAGCGGGGAGATCGCCCGGGTGAAGTAGTGGGCCTGCCCCGCGTCAGGCGGGGCGGACAAGAAAGCCGCAGGTCGGGCACGTGGCCCGACCTGCGGCTTCTTCGGTGGTGGCCAGGGGCGGGGTCGAACCGCCGACCTTCCACTTTTCAGGCGGACGCTCGTACCAACTGAGCTACCTGGCCGCACCGCCCTGCGTATCCGGTCCGAAGACCGGGACGCAGGTCAGCCTCCGTCTCCAGAGGCCACGCAGAACTCTACCGGAACCGCTCGGGGGCAGCGAACCGGGCGCAGGTGCTCACGGTCGGGGGGTTCGCTCCCGGAGCCAGGACAGGGTGCCAGCAGTCATCCCGCGCAGCTTGGGGGTTGCCGCGAGCGGGGCGACGAACAGTGGCGCGTCCTGGGTCGACAGCGCCCACTTCAGCTCGTGGAAGACCCGCGAGAGGGTGTCGTCGCTCTCCACGAGCAGCAGTCCCGGGGCGGCCACCCTGAGCTCGACCCACGGGCCCGGCAGGTTCTCCTCGGGGAGCTCCGGGGTCCACGCGAGGAAGACCGTCATCCGCGGCGGCCGGTCAGCCGCCGCAGCCGGTGGTGCGCCAGGGCGGCTCGGGCCGCGTTCATCCCGGCAGCCCCGTGCACTCCGCCGCCGGGGTGCGCCGAGGCGCCGCCCAGGTAGAGGCCCGGGACGCCGGTCTCCGCGCGACCGAGGCCGGGCACCGGGCGGAAGACGAGCTCCTGGTGGAGCTGGGAGGTGCCGCCGTTGATGGCGCCACCGATCAGGTTGGCGTCACGGCTCTCCAGCTCCACCGGACCGAGGACACGTCGTGAGAGCACCGAGGAGCCGAACCCGGGCGCCACCTTCTCGAACCGGGCCTGCATCCGGTCCGCGAACCGCTCGAGGTCGTCGTGGCCCCACTCGCCGGTGAGTCCCTCGTCGCCGGCGTCCCCGAGGGTCTCCTGGGGGACGTGGGTGTAGGCCCACATCGACTCCGTCCCCGCCGGAGAGCGCGTCGGGTCCGCGGTGGTCATCTGCCCGGCGAGCATGAACGGGCGGGCAGGAACGAGCCCGACAGCGACCTGGCTCAGAGCCTCACCCATGTCGGTGACGCCCTCGGCCATGTGGATCGTGCCCGGCGCCTTCGCCGGAGGGTTCGTCCACGGCACCGGCCCGCTGAGCGCCCAGTCGACCTTGATGGTGGACGGGTCGAGCTGGAAGGCCTTCATGCCGCGTCGGACACGGGCGGGTACGTCGGCGGGCGCGAGCAGTCCGTCGTACAGGTGCGGCGCCACCACGGTCGCCACGATCGCTCGCCGGGCCTCGACCGTCAGCCCGTCAGCGGTGTGCACCGTCCGGGCCCGTCCACCGGCCGTCGAGATGCGCTCGACGGCGCTCGAGCACCGGATCTCCCCGCCGAGCGAGCGCAGCCGCCGGGCCAGCGACTGGGTGAGCTCGCCGGCTCCCCCTCGGGGGACCGGGAACCCGACCGTCTGGCCCATCATGGTCAGCATCAGCGCCATCAGGCCCGACCCCGGAGCGTCGAGCGGGATGTCGGCGTGGCCCGCGTTGCCGGCCAGCAGCACCCGTGGCGCCTCGCCCTTGAAACGGTTGCGACCGAGGTCGAGCGCCGGGGTGAGCAGCGTCCGGATGAACCCGAGGCCGCCGACTCGCGGCAGCCTGAGCAGGCCCGCCAGGCCCGCCTTCACCGGCGGGAAGGGCGTCAGCAGCCCGCCGATGAGCTGCCGGCCGATGACGTCCCAGTCCCGGCACAGGTCGAGCCAGGCCTCACCGTCACCCGGCGCCTGCGCCTCGAACCAGGACGCGGTCAGCTCGCGGTCGCGGTCGAGCAGTCCCCACTGGCCGTCCGGGAGCGGGTGCCCGAGCA
>JBBSVA010000257.1:0-2019 GCA_038233915.1 Mycobacteriales bacterium
CCGGGCTCCGGGCCGCTGATCGTGTCCGGCCAGGCACCCCGACGTCCACCCCCGCACTACCGTGCGGGGCATGACCGAGCCCAGCAGGCCCGCCCCGGGACCGGACCAGCCCGAGCTGCCGGCCGCCGACGCCGCCACCGATGACCCCGACGCGCCCGAACCGCTGAAGTCCCCCGTCTGGTGGCTCGCCGTGCCGGCGCTGGTGGCCGGGACCGCGGTCTACCGGCTGCTGCAGGGCGACACCGGCGGGATCTGGCCGTGGGGCGAGGTCGTCATGCTGGTCATCGCACTGGGACTGCTGGGGTTCGTGCTGCTGGACCGGCGCCGCATCCGCGGCTAGGGATGAGGGACCTCAGCCGACCGGGAACACCGTGGCCGGGGATGCCTGCCCGCAACCGGGTACCGATCCGTGCACATCAGCCGGATCAGCAGACGTAGCCACCCCGAACGGATGGTCAGGGCGCGCCGCGGGTGTACCCGGCAGCCCCCCGGGCCGATGGTCGGCACATGACAGCAGGAGGCACCCCCGCCCGGCCGGTGGCCGCGCCCCCGCTGCTGAGCTTCGTCGACGCCAGCGCCCGAGTGGTGGCGTTCCTCCGGCAGACGTTGCCGATGGGCTTCTGGTCGGTCACCCAGCACCGGGACGACCGGCAGGTGTACCTGACGGTGACCGACGACGTCTACGGGAGCGTGCCCGGCGCGCGGCAGATACCGCTGGACAGCCTGAAGGTCGACCGGTCGTTCACCCGGGAGCTGGGTGAGAGCCCGGCGGCCGACCGGTTCATGCGGGCCCTGCTGTCCCTGGGCCGGGACCTCGGCCTGGACGTCGTCGTCGAGGGCGTCGAGCACGAGGGCCAGGCCGCAGTGCTGCGCCGGCTGGGCGCCACACACGCGCAGGGCTGGCTGTTCGGCCGCCCCCCGCCCGCCGACCAGGTCCGGCTCATCGCCGTCGAACGGGTCGCCGCACCGCGCCGCTGAGCCCCTCCTGCCCAGCCCGTCGAAGCCGGCTGCCCAGCCAGCAACCCGACGTCGCCGACCGGGCGGGCTCAGCCGACCGGGTTGCTGCACCTTTCCCCCGCGGAAGGGAACGACCGGTCGCCGAACAGCACGTGCCGCGCCGCCGCCCGGCCCATCGGAGTGCGCAGCGCGGTGAAGGCCAGCTCGGTCAGCGCCGCGGAGCGCAGCGCGGACAGCCCGCGCCGCATGGTCAGCCGTCCGCGGAAAGACCGGCGCAGCGCCGCTCCGTCGTAGCCGGTCGGCGGGCGGCCCGAGCGCAGCGCCTCGTCCAGCACCGTGACGGCGTGGTCGCTCAACCGCAGGCAGGGGTCCAGCCCACCCGCGGTGAGCGGGGAGACCGCCCCGGCCGCGTCACCGACGAGCAGGCCGTCGGGGCAGCCGATCCGCTGCAGCAGGCCGCCCACCGGGATGGGACCGCCCCGGCGCTCCACCGGGCCGGTCGTCGGCGGCATCCCCGGGGCCCGGGCGACGAACCGGTCCAGCGCCCGCCGCATCCCGTCCGGGAAGCGCTCGGCGTGCCCGGCCACCCCGACGTGGGCGTGCCGCCCGTCGTCCACCACCCAGGCCAGGTAGCCCGGCGCGAGGCGCGGGTCCAGCACGCAGTGGAACGTGGGGACGATCTCGCGGCGCGATACCTCGCGGACCTCCTCGGCACCGATCAGCAGGTGCTCGTTGCGGTCCAGCCCCAGCTCGCGGGCCACCCGGGAGCGGGCGCCGTCCGCGCCGACCAGGAACCGGGGCCGCAGCCGGACCGGGCCGTCCGGGCCGACCAACAGGTCGACGCCGTCCGTGCGGCCGGCGTACCGGGTGCCGAGCTGGAGCCGGACCCCGGCGTCCATCGCGGCGCGCGCGGCGACCGCGTACAGCGCGGCCATGTCCCCGACCCGGTACTCGTCACGGTCGCTGACCAGCTCGACCGGCCGTCGCAGGCCCGGCGGGTAGAGCACGACCCGGCGGATCGGCGGACCCAGGGCGTCGGCCGGCAGGTCGAAGTCGTCCAGG
>JBBSVA010000258.1:0-2005 GCA_038233915.1 Mycobacteriales bacterium
CGCGCGGTGCCGCACACGGTCGGCTTCACCGATCCCCACGCCCCCCGCGGCAACGGCGACGGCACGGGCGGCGGGACCGGTGGCGGCTTCGGCGCCGGCTTCGGGCCGGGCGGACCGCAGAACACCGGCGTGGGCTTCGGCACCGGCGCCGGCTTCGGCCCGGGCGGGCCCCAGAACGGCACCGGCGGCGGCTTCGGCCCCGGCCCGCAGAGCGGGACCGACGGGGGCACCGGCGGGGGCTCCGGCCCGGTCTGGCACGCGCCGCCGCGGACCGTCCAGCCCACCGGCACCGGGGGCGGCACGTACTCGACCTGGTCCGGGCCAGGGGCGACCGCGGCGCCGCGGCCGCAGGCCCCGAAGGGCTCCTCGACGACGCTGGTCTGGATCGGCCTGGGTACGGCCGCCGTCGTCGCGCTGATGGTCATCGTGGCCGTGCTGGTGTCCAGGTCCGGCTCCAGCTCCGGCGGCGCCGACGTGACCACCGAGGCGCCGCACACGACGTCGGCCGAGGCCCTGGCCCTGATCGACCGCATCCCGGGCGACTTCGACGCCGGCGCCTGCCAGGTCGAGGCCGCCCCCGACGACAGCGCGACCGCCGCCGTCAGCTGCGGTGCGGGGACCGCAGCCGACGGGGTCGAGGACTCGCGCTTCGCCAGCTACCCCGACGAGGCGGCCCTGCAGGCGGCCTTCGACGGCGACGTGGCGAGCCTGGGCCTGAGCCCGTTGGCCCCGGGCGAGGTCTGCCCCGACGACCAGGGCTACCGCGGGTGGACCGCGGACGACGAGCCCGCCGGGTCCATCGCCTGCTACGTCGACCAGGACGGCCGCGGCGTCATCCTGTGGACCCAGACCGACGCACTGGCCCAGGGCCACGTCAGCGTGGGAGGCGGCAGCGACGGGCTGGACACCGCCTGGCAGTGGTGGAACGACCCCGCGCTGAGCGACTTCCAGGTCGGCTGAGCCCGCCCGGGCTCAGCCGGCCAGCCGGTCCAGCAGGGCACTGACCTCCAGCGTGGTCCCCGGGCGCTCGCCGACCGGGGCCAGGCAGACGGCGACGACGGCTGCCTCCTCGGGGCTCATGCCCGGGGCGAGCGTCGGCTCCCCCGCCATCACCCGGCGGATCGCCAGCAGCGGCTCGTTGGCCGGCAGCTCGCCGTACAGGCCCACCCCGGTCAGCGCCCGGTGCAGGGTGGCGCCCAGGGCGAAGACCTCGCTGGAGCGGGAGGGCCGCTGGCCCTGCAGGATCGCCGGGTCGACGTACTCCACCGAGGCGGCCCCGGCCATCCCGGTCATCGTCACCCCGGGGGCCAGCACCCGGCTCAGCCCGAGGTCGGAGAGCTTGCCGCCGGTCTCGGTCAGCAGCACGTTCGCCGGGGTCACGTCGCCGTGGGTCAGACCCGCCTCGTGCAGCGCGTGCAGCGCCCGCCCCGCGTCGGCGACCGCCCGCAGCACCTCTGCCCGGGACAGCGGTCGGGCAGGACCGGCGAGCGAGCCCAGCGGACACCACTCCATGGCGTACAGGAAGCTGTCCTCCAGCACCGCGTCGTAGACCCGGACCAGATGCGGCGAGGAGACCTGGGCGAAGGCCCGCAGCTCTCGGACGCCCCGCTCGTAGGCCTGCTCGCTGTGCGTCCCGGTGAACACCTTGACAGTCACGAACTCGTCGGCCAACCCGAGCCGGGCCGGGGGGCGGGCCAGGTAGTACCGCCCGTTGTTCCCCTCCCCCAGCAGCCGGACGACGGGGTAGTCGGCCACGTGGGTCGGGGTGGCGCTGCGGGTCGACACGTCCATCGTCTGCTCCCTCACGGTGCGCTGGGCAGTGCTGCTGACGGGTGGGACGGCAGCGACCGGCCGGGTCGACGTCCCCCCTCGGCGCGCCCGCACCCACGTGCGTCCGACGGCGGCGAGCAGACTCCCACGAACACCCCGGACTCGCTAGGCTCCCGCCACCCGCGTGACGGCGCGGACCATCCCGAGTCATCGCGGAGCAGTCGTGGAGCACAGC
>JBBSVA010000259.1:0-1990 GCA_038233915.1 Mycobacteriales bacterium
CACCCTGCTGTTCGGGCTGGGCATGGCCCTGACCGTCGCCCCGCTGACCGCCACCGTGCTGGGCGCGGCACCGGACCACCTGGCCGGGGTGGCCAGCGGGGTGAGTAACGCCGTCGCCCGCGCAGCTCAGCTCCTCGCCGTGGCCGCGTTGCCGCTGCTGGTGGGCCTGTCCGGTGAGGACTACGCCCGGCCGGAGGCGTTCAGCGACGGCTACGCACTGGCGATGCGGCTGTGCGCAGGGCTGGTCGCGGTGGGCGGTCTGGTGTCCCTGGCGACCATCCGGTCCGATGTGCTGGAGCCCGATCCCACCTGACGGGCCGAGCCCGCCGGGCGCCCGCAGACCCGCGCGACCGACATCCCGACGTCGTGCGGCCCGGGACCGGCGGGTCCTGGGCCTCGCGTTCACACCGCCAGCAGCCGCGCTTCCAGGTCCGCGGGCAGACCCGGCAGGGTCCGGCCCGCGGGCGGCTGCGGGCGGTCGTGGGTCTGCATCCAGGCCCAGGTGTCGACGACGGAGTCCCGGAGCGGCCGGCTGGGCAGCCCGAGCCCGCGGGCCCGGGTGGTGTCGACGTCCCAGGCGGTGCGGGCGACGTCGGCCGGTAGCCACAGCGGCAGGTGCTGCCAGGGCTGGACCCCGGCCGCCAGCAGCTCCGCCTCGGGCCGCACGACCCAGTCGGCGTCACTCCCGGTGACCTCCCGACAGGTCTCCAGCAGCTGGCCGTAGCTGGTCATCCCGGCCGGGCCGGTGGCGTTGACCGGCCCGCCGACCGTGCCGACGACGTCGACCAGCCAGCCGGCGAGGTCCCGGGCATCGACCAGCGCGATGGGCTGCTCGAGCGCGTCGGGCACGACCACCGGGCCGCCGACTGCGATCCGGTCCAGCCACCAGCCCAGCCGGTACAGCGGGTCGAACGGGCCGACCACGAGCCCCGCCCGGGCGGTGAGGAACCGGTCGCCCAGCGCCGCTCCCACCACCCGTTCGGCGTGCGCCTTGACCGGGCCGTACTCGTCGTCTTCCGTGGTCCAGGTCGGCTCGTCCTCCCCGTGCAGCGGACCGGGCGGCCAGTGCCGGTAGGCGTTGAGGCTGCTCACGAACGCGTAACCGGCGACCCCGGTCAACGCCGCCGCGTGCTCGGCCGCCGCCCGGGACTGGCACGACGTGTCCACGACGAGCTCCGGTGCCCAGTCGAGCAGCTCGGCCGGCAGCGGGTCGGCGCGATCGCCGTGGAACCCCCGGACGCCGTCCGGTGGCTGCCCGGACACCCCGCGGGTGAACGTGGCCACGTCGTGTCCGCGGGCCCGCGCCGCGTCGACGACGTGCCGGCCGAGGAAGTGGGTGCCACCGAGCACGAGGAGCCGCATGCGCCCAGCTCAGCGGGCCGCAGCGCCGACGTCCAGCGGGTTCGCGGTCAGCGCAACCCCGCCCGGTGCTCAGCCCGCGCTGCGGACCGCCTGCAGCGCCGGGTGCCGGCCGGCCGCGGTCATCAACGCCCGGGGCGTGCGCGCGGTGCCCGGGCACGAAGCCAGCCGCAACGCCCGCGCGCTGATGAGCGCCTCGGTCCCCGGGGGGACGACGAGCAGCTCCAGTTGCAGCTGACCGGGACCGCAGGTCAAGGTCACCAGCGACGGGTCACCGGTGCTGAAGCCACCGACCCGGACCACCCGGTCGCCGACCGCGAGCTTGCGCGGGACTGCGTGCCAGGTGGCGAACGGGTAGGTGAACCGCTGCACGACGACGCCGCGTCGCTCCAGTGCGGCCACCAATTCGGGCAGCTCCACGGCCAGGTCGGTCGAGCGCGGCCACCAGGCGCCGTGCAGTCCCTCCCCGGCGTCGGTGCGCAAGCTGACCCGCACGTCGATCCCACCGCGGAAGCCGGGCAGCTCCTGCTCCCCGACCCACGCCGCACGGTTGGTCGCCACCCGCACCGCCTCTCGTCCGCGGGGTCGGGCGACCTGCTGCCGGACGACCCCGGGACGACGCTAGGCAGCC
>JBBSVA010000260.1:0-1966 GCA_038233915.1 Mycobacteriales bacterium
GATCAGCGCCCTGCAGCAGCGCGGCGGCGATCGCGGCGGAGCCGGGTCCGTGCACCCCGTGCGGGTGCAGGCCCGGGCGCAGGCTGCTGGCCACGCTGAGTCGCAACCCGATCTCGGTGGCCACCAGGAAGACCTCGGTCAACCGGGCGTCATCGATCCGACCGCGCGCCGCGGCGTCCAGGAGCACCGGCAGCACGTGTGGGGCCGGATGGGCGGTCGGCACGGGCGGCAGCCGGTGGCCCTGCGGGTGGAACGAGCCACCGGAGTCCGCGTCCAACCAGGTTGCGGCCGTCCCCAGGGTGACCAGCCGGGCGAAGGACACCGGCGGACCGGGCGGTTCGGCGGCGGCCAGTCGCCCGGCCAGCTGCTGCACCGGCGGGTAGCGCAACCCGCCCAGCAGTGCCCCCAGCGTGTCCAGCAGCAAGAGCCGGCTGAAGGCCGACACCTGCGCCGGCACCGCCGCCCATCGGGTGTCGACGGCGAACGCCCCGATCGCGTCGACGTGCCGGTCGGTGAGCCCGCTCATGCCGGCGCCTGCGCAGCCAGTCCGCGGTGGACTGCGGCGGCCAGCTCGGGCAGCCGGGTCTGCACCCCGGGAACGGCGCCGGCGAAGACCACCCCGGTGATGCCCAGCCCGGCCAAGGGCCGCAGCTGCTCGGAGATCCGGTCGGCGTCCCCGGTGAGGTAGAAGCGGTCCCGGACCTCGCGGTCGGCCGCACCGACCTGGCGGGCCTGGGCGGTCCCGTGCCGCGCGTAGTCGTGGGCCTGCGCCAGTGCCTGCACGGCAGCCAACTGGGCACCGGCGATGCCGTACCAGTCGGGAGCGGCCGCCATCCGGCTCGCGCACGACCCGAGCGTGGGGTCGGCGGCGGCGGCGGCCTCCTGCTCGTCCCCGGTCACCGCGGCGCGGACGAACGACCAGACCACGCACCGGGGATCGCGGGACCGGACCAGCTCGACCGCGCGCGCCACCACGTCGGGGACCACCCCGACGTCGATCAGCACCCCGCCGAGCTCGGCCGCGGTGCTCCCCAGCGTCCGCGGCCCGGACGCCGCGCCGAGCAGGGTGCCGGTGAACGGCAGGTCGCCCGCCCTCCCGAGCAGCTCGCGCAGCCGGGCCAGCGCCGTCAGGTACTCACTCAGCGGCGGGACCGGCAGCCCCTCGTTGCGGACCGAGCTCTCCCCGCGGCCGACCACCCCGAACACCCGACCCGGATGGTGTGCCTGCAGGGTCCGCAGGGCCCCGGCGACCGTGGCCGGATGCCGCAACCCGAGGCTGGCCACGCACGGGCCGGCGAGTCTGGCGGCGGTGCGCTCCAGGACGTGCCCGGTCTCCACCAGAGCGTCCCGGAACAACCGGGGGCTGTCGGCCAGCCCGATCCCGTCGAGCCCGGCGGCGACCGCCCGCTCGGCGATGCCGGCGGGGTCCGCGTCGTCCCAGGGGGCGGCGACGTTGAGCACGAGGGTGGGTCCCATCGTCATCGGAGCTCCTCCAGGAGGTGAGTGGCCGAGCGGTCGAGGAGACCGTCGGGGTCAGTACCGGGGTCGGCGTCGGGTGCTGGACGGGGTGTGGCCGTGCTGGCACCGGTGAGCGCGGCGACGGTCGGCGCGTAGGTGTTGGGGGCCGCCGTGATCCCCGCGGCCATCAACTGCGGCACCAGCCAGCCGGCTGCCGGCCAGTGCCCGGCCCACAAGTCGCTCTCCCGCTCCGTGGCCGTGCCCGGCGTGCTGACCACCATCAGAGCCGCGGCCAAGTCGTGCTGCTCGGCCACCTCGACCGGGGTCGCGCCCCGGGTCGCCGCGGCGCAGGCCGCGGCGACCAGCACCAGGGCAGTGGGCTCCGCGGGACTCGACGACGGGGGACAGGTGCGCACCTCATCGGCGACGGCCAGCCCGGCGGCCAGACCGCGGGCGAGATCAACCCCTGTCGCCCCCGGCGCGGCCGAGGCCAGGGCCACCAGCACCA
>JBBSVA010000261.1:0-1951 GCA_038233915.1 Mycobacteriales bacterium
ACCGCCGGCACGTCCACGGTGACCGTCGCGTGCACCCCCAGCCGGACGGCGTCCCGGGCATCGGCCGCCGCTGCGGCCGACGCCAGCAGGGCCTTCGACGGGACGCACCCGGTCCACAGGCAGTCCCCGCCGAACCGGTCCCGCTCGACCAGCAGGACGTCGGCACCCAGCGCGGCGGCGGTGCGGGCGGCGACCAGCCCGGCGGTGCCGGCTCCCACCACGAGCAGGTCAGGATCACGATCGGCAGGCATGCTGTCAGTGTGAACACCCGCCGGGCCGGCTACCGAGCGATCGCCCCGTGCTACGACCTGGTCTCCCTGGAGTGGCCGGTCTACCGGGCCGGCCGGCGCTCGGCGATCGAGCTCCTGGACCTGCGCCCGGGGGAGCGGGTGCTGGACCTGGGCTGCGGCACCGGGTTGGACGTGCCGGGCGTGCGGGCCCGGGTCGGCGCCGGGGGTGGGTTCCTCGGTGTGGACAGCAGCCCGCAGATGCTGGCGGTGGCCGCCCGCCGGGCGCCGGGCTGGGCCGAGTTCCGGACTGCGGACATGACCGTCGTCGACCTCGGCGAGCAGCAGTTCGACGCCGTGCTGGCCTGTTACGCGCTGTCCCTGGTCCCGGGCTGGTCGACCGCTCTGGACCGGGCGGTCGCGGCATGTCGGCCCGGGGCGCGGCTGGCGGTGGTCGACATGCAACCCGCCGCCGGGCCGGGCCGGCTGCTCTCCCGGGCGGCGATGTGGGCCGGTGGCGCGGATCCCGCCGCCCACCCGTGGACGGCGGTGGAGCAGCGCTGCACCGCCGTGCGGTCGGTCGAGCACTGGGCCGGGCACGTGCAGGTGCGGGTCGGCACCCTCAGCCCACCCGCCTGAGCACCTCCGGGGACAACTGGTCGACCGACGTGTGCCCGGTCAGGCCGAGGGTCAGGTCGAACTCGCCGACGACGTCCTCGACGACCTGCCGGACGCCGTCCTCCCCGGCGAGCCCCAGCCCGTAGACGTAGGACCGGCCCAGCAGGCAGGCCCGGGCGCCCAGTGCCACCGCGACGAACACGTCGGCCCCGCTACGCACCCCGCTGTCCAGCAGCACCGGCACCCGGTCACCAACCGCGGCCACCACGTCGGGCAGTGCGTCCAGCGCGCCGATCGAGCGGTCCACCTGGCGACCGCCGTGGGTGCTCACCACCAGACCGTCGACGCCCTCCTCGAGGGCGCGGCGGGCGTCGTCGGGGTGCAGCACGCCCTTGAGCAGCAGCGGCAGCGTCGTCTGGGCGCGCAGCCAGGCCAGGTCGGCCCAGGTGATCGAGGGCCGGGAGTAGATGGCCAGGAACGTCTCGACGGCAGCCCGGGGGAGCGGGGAGCGCAGGTTGTCGGCCAGCGACCCGGGCCAGGCCCGGGCCATCCCGACCAGCGCCCGGACGGCGGCCGGCGTCGGGCGCGGCTGGGCCTCCCGGGGGCCGGCGGCGGCCGCGCGCTCCTCCACCAGCCGGCGGAACACCGGGTCGGAGGTGTACTGCGCGATCCCCTTGCCCAGCGCGAAGGGCAGGTGCCCGAGGTCCAGGTCGCGAGGGCGCCAGCCGAGCATCGTGGTGTCCAGGGTGACCACGATGGCCTCGCAGCCCGACGCCTCGGCCCGGCGCAGCATGCTGGTCACCAGCTCGTCGGAGGTGGACCAGTACAGCTGCATCCAGCGCGGACTCCCGCCCATCGCGGCCGCCGTCGTCTCCATCGGCACCGAGGCCTGGTTGGAGAACACCATCGGCACGCCGGTGTCCGCCGCTGCCCGGGCGACGGCGAGGTCGGCCTCGCGGTGCACGAGCTCCAGGGCGCCGACCGGGCCCAGCAGCAGTGGGGCGGGCAGCCGTCGTCCGAAGAGCTCGACGGAGGTGTCCCGGGCGCTGACGTCGCGCAGCACCCGGGGCACCACCTGCCAGCTGTCGAACGCGGCCCGGTCGGCC
>JBBSVA010000262.1:0-1923 GCA_038233915.1 Mycobacteriales bacterium
CGCCCCCCCCCCCGCCCCGCGGCGCGCCACCCCCCCCCGGCCGCCCGGCCCTCGCCGTGTGCGGGTGGAGTGCGCGTCAGCCCAGCTGGCGGCGCACCTCGGCGGCGACCCGGCCACCCTCGGCCCGGCCGGCGACCGTGCCGTTGGCGCGGCCCATGACCGTGCCCATGTCGCCCATGCCGCTGGCGCCGGTGGCCGTGACGACCTCGGCGACGATCGCGGCGAGGTCGGCGTCGGACAGCTGCGCGGGCAGGTAGCCGGCGACGACCTCGCCCTCGGCCTTCTCCCGCGCGGCCTGCTCGGTGCGACCCGCACCGGCGAACGCCTCGGCGGCCTCCCGACGCTTCTTGGCCTCCCGACGCAACACGCCCTGGACCTCGTCGTCGCTCAGCTCACGCGCCTGCTTGCCCGAGACCTCCTCGGCGGTGACGGCGGACAGCACCATCCGCAGCGTGGCGGTGGTCAGCTCGTCACGGGCCTTCATGGCGGTGGTCAGGTCGGAACGGAGGGTCTGCTTGAGGTCGGACACGTCCTCCAGCGTCGCACGGGGGACCCACCCCCGACGACCGACATAGGGTGACCCGATGCGTGCGCTCACCGCCGTCCCCACCGCCGTCGTCGCCGCCGGTGCCGCCACCGTGGGCTATGCCAGCCTCGTCGAGCGCACCCACTGGACGCTGCGCCGCTTCGACGTCCCGGTGCTGCCCCCGGGTCAGCGGCCCCTCACCGTGCTGCAGATCAGCGACATCCACATGACGGCCGGCCAGCGCTCCAAGCAGGACTGGATCGCCGGGCTGGCCGCTCTGGACCCCGACCTCGTGATCACCACCGGGGACAACCTGGCCGGGCACGACGCCGTCAGCCCGACGCTGCGCGCGTTGGACCCGCTGATGGACAAGCCCGGCGCGTTCGTGCTGGCCAGCAACGACTACTACGCCCCGAAGCCGAAGAACCCGTTCAAGTACTTCTTCCCCGGCCACAAGCGGGTGCACGGGGAGTTCCTACCCTGGGAGTCGCTGCGCGACGGCAAGACCTCCCGGGGCTGGCTGGACCTGGACAACGCCCGGGGCGAGTTGACCGTGGACGGCCGGCGGATCGCCTTCGCCGGTCTGGACGACCCGCACGTCAAGCGGGACCGCTACGACGAGATCGCCGGCCCCGCCGACCCGACCGCCGACGTCCGGATCGGGCTGGTGCACGCCCCCGAGCCGCGGGTGCTGGACCGGTTCGCCGCTGACGGCTACGACCTGCTGCTGTGCGGGCACACCCACGGCGGGCAGCTCCGGGTGCCGTTCTACGGGGCCCTGGTCACCAACTGCGGCATCGACCGGGACCGCTGCCGCTGGCTGCACCGGTGGGCCGAGCCCACCCCCGAGCACCCGACCGGCACCTGGCTGCACGTGTCCGCCGGGCTCGGGACCAGCCCGTACGCACCGGTCCGGTTCGCCTGCCCGCCCGAGGCGACGCTGCTGACGCTCATCGCGCGCGAGTCCTGACCTCCTCAGCAGGCCGCTGTCGGAGCCCGGCCGGGCGTCGAGTAGTCTTGCGGCGGACCTCGGGGTGTGGCGCAGCTTGGTAGCGCGCGTCGTTCGGGACGACGAGGCCGCAGGTTCAAATCCTGTCACCCCGACCACCACCAGACGCCCCGCACACCCGAGCGGGCCTTCTGCTCCTCCGGTCCCCAGGCCGTGCAGACGCGCCAGCCCTAGGGTGACCGGCATGGCACGACTGGACCGCATCGACCTCGCCCGCACCCGGGGCGGCACCGCCGTCGAACGACTACGGGACGCCGTCGCGCGGGCGCACGCCGTCGAGGACCTGGGCGCCTTCATCGCGATCGCCGACCCCGAGGCCCTGGCTCCCCACGACGCCGCCGACGGCGCCCTGGCCGGCATCCCGGTCGCGGTCAAGGACAACATCGAC
>JBBSVA010000263.1:0-1916 GCA_038233915.1 Mycobacteriales bacterium
CACCCCCGACCCGACAGTCCCGCGCGAGGACTTCTTCCTGCTCGCCGGCCGCCTGGTGGCCTACAAGCGCCCCGATCTCGCCGTCCGTGCCGCCGCGCGGGCGGGGGTGCCGCTCGTCGTGGCCGGGGACGGCCGGGCCCGCGCCGAGGTGGAGGCACTGGCCGGCCCGGGGACGCGCTTCGTCGGGCGGGTCAGCGACGAGGGCCTGCTCGACCTCTACCGCCGGTGCGCAGCGCTGCTGATGCCGGGCGTCGAGGACTTCGGCATCGTCCCGGTGGAGGCGCAGGCGTGCGGCGCACCCGTCATCGCCGTGGACGCCGGGGGCGCTCGGGACTCCGTGGTGCCCGGGGTGACCGGTGAGCTGGTGCCGCAGCAGACCACGCTGGAGGCGGAGGTCGACGTCTGGGCGGCCGCCCTCCGGGGTTTCGATCCCGGCCGGTACGACGCCGCGGCGGTCCGCGCGAACGCCGAGGCGTTCTCCCGGGAGCACTTCCGGGCCCGCATGGACGACGTCGTGCAGGGCGTGCTGGCAGCACGGTGACCCTTCGGGGTCACCCCTCGGGAGGTCGGAAGGCGCCGAACGGGTGCGCCGAGGGTCGCTGAGCTCTACCTTCACCTTCCGAGACCGATGTGTCCCCGCGGCTTGATCGTGCGGGGGAAACCCAGACGATCACCCAGGGCGACGAGGAGAGCACGCATGGACGACCTCACGGGCGCGTGGGCGCAGCGGGTCGAGACCCTCGGGCCCCGAGGTCACGTCGATCCGGTGATCGCCGGCGCGGACCTGCGCAGCTACCTCGCCCCGCGGTCCGGGGCGGACCCCGTCGTGCCGACCACCTCGCTTCTCGGCCGCCTGCGCACCGTCCTCGGCCCCCGCCAGCGAGCCGCCGTCAAGATCGCCGGGACCCGACTGATGGCCCCCCGGTCCGCCCGGCGCTTCCAGGCGCTGCTGGACAGCGGCTCCCCCCTGCTGCTCAACCTCGGGAGCGGGACCTACAACGCTCCGGGCTGGGTCAACGTCGACCTCTGGGGCCTGCACCGGGCCTGGGGGGTCGACCCCGATGTCATCTGGGACCTCCGCCGCCCCCTGCCGCTGCCCGACGGCTCCGTCCGGGCCGTGTTCCTCGAGCACGTGCTGGAGCACCTGCCGGCCCCGGTGGGGCTCGCTGCGCTGGACCAGGCCCACCGCCTCATGGAGCCGGGTGGAGTCCTGCGTGTCTCGGTGCCCGACTTCGGTCGGTACGCGTGCAGCTACGCCGACCGGGTACGCGGGCGCGGGGGCTCTGCGGACCTCATCTCGTCGGAGCGACCCGGGCGCCCCACCGACCTGCTGGCCGTCGCCGAGGTGGTCTACGACCACGGGCACGTGTCGATCTGGGATGCACCGACCCTGATCGAGCTCCTGCGGGCGGCCGGCTTCACCGACGTCCGCGAGTGCCGCTTCGGGTTCGGCGCCGTCCACCCCGTCCCCGACTCGCCCGCGCGCCGGGGCGAGAGCCTGTACGTCGAGGGCACCCGGCCAGCCTGAGGCGACCGCTCAGCGGTCGGGGAGCACCGCAGCGACGGTCTCGGCGGCTACGTCGTCCCAGCTGCGGGTGACGGTCGGGGCCATTCGGACACCGACGGGCAACGCCAGATGCTTCAGCGCCGCGGCGGCCCAGCCGGCGACGTCGTCGGGGGCCAGGTGTGTCGCCCGGCCCCCGCTGACCTCGACGAGGGCCGGGTCGGTCGAGGTGACCAGCGGCGTGCCCAGGTCGATCGCCTCCGCGGCGGGGAGCCCGAAGCCCTCGGCGAGGCTGGGGGTCAGCACGACGGCTGCGTGCTCGTAGGCCCACCGGAGCACGCCGTCGGTCACGTCCTGCAGCTGGTGCAGGTTGCCCGAAGCCACCAATGCGTCGAAGTCCGGTCCGTAGTCC
>JBBSVA010000264.1:0-1903 GCA_038233915.1 Mycobacteriales bacterium
CATCCTCGCCCGCGCCTGGCTCTACGTCATCTGGCACTGCTGGCAAGCCGCCGAGGCCTACGACCCCGACCGGCACCACGCCCTGCAACGCATCCTCAACCAAGATCAGCACCGGGCGGCTTGACACAGGGCTTCTCATGCGGTGCGCCCCCCGGCGCGGATCCGGTCGAGGTGGCTCTGCAGGATCACCACGGCCGCAGCCTGGTCGATCACCGAGCGCTGCCGGCGGGCGTCGATGCCCCGCGCGCGCAAGGCACTGGCTGCGGTCACAGTGGAGAGCCTTTCGTCGACGAGGCGCACCGGGACGTCCCCGATGCGCGCGGCCAGTGAACCAGCGTAAGCGTGCGCGTCGGCTGCGGAGGCCCCTGACGCTCCGGACAGGTGCCTCGGGTCCCCTACCACCACCTCAATCACCTCGTGTTCCGTCACGAGGGCGGTCAGCCGGTCCAGGTCGCTCTCGTCCTTGGCCCGGCGCAGGGTCTCCAGCGGGCTGGCCAGGAGACCGGTCGCGTCGGACATCGCGACCCCGACCCGCACGGTGCCGACGTCCACGCCGATCCGTCGTCCGGGCACGAAGGCCCCGGGGTCGCCCGACCCCCCGCTCGTCGTCCCGACCTGGTCAGGCAGCGGTGACCGCCGCGCCCACGGCGTGTTCGACGGCCTCCAGGGCCGCCGGGATGCCGGCCGGGTCGGTGCCGCCCCCTTGGGCGACATCGGGCTTGCCGCCGCCCCGGCCGCCGACAGGTGCGGCCGCGACCTTGAGCAGGTCGCTGGCCGACAGGCCCCGCTGCTGGGCGGCCGGGTTCACCGCGGCCACCAGGGCCACCTTGCCGCCGGCGTCGGAGGCCAGCACGACCGCCGTCGGGCGCTCGGAGCCCAGCCGGCCGCGGACGTCCAGGGCCAGGGTGCGCAGGTCGCCGCCGGACAGCCCGGCCGGCGCGGCGGTGACCAGCTGAACGCCGAAGACGTCCCGCGCCGCACCGGCCAGGTCACCCGCGGCGGCCAGGGACTGCTGCCCGCGCAGGTCGGCCAGCTCCTTCTCCGCCTCGCGCTGTCGGGCCAGGATGCCGGTGACCCGCTCGACCAGCCCGTCCTGCGGGGCCTTGAGCAGGTCGGCGAGCTGGCGGACCAGGTCGCGCTCGCGGGCCAGGTACCGGAACGCCTCCAGGCCGACGACTGCCTCGACGCGCCGGGAACCCGAGCCCACCGAGCTCTCCGCGGTCACCGCCAGCGGCCCGATCTGCGCGCTGCCGCGCACGTGGGTGCCACCGCAGAGCTCCCGGGACCACTCACCGCCGATCTCGACGACGCGGACCTGCTCGCCGTAGGTCTCGCCGAACAGCGCCAGGGCGCCGAACTCCCGTGCCTCGGGCAGCGTCATCCACAGCGCCCGGACCGCCTGGTCCTCGCGCACGGCCGCGTTCGCGACCTCCTCGATGTCACTGCGCTGCTGGGTCGACAGCGCGCCCTGCCAGGCGAAGTCCAGCCGCAGGTAGCCGGGGCGGTTGTAGGAGCCGGCCTGCAACGCCTGCGGGCCGAGCACCCGGCGCAGCGCCGCGTGCACCACGTGGGTGCCCGAGTGCGCCTGGCACGCCGAGCGACGCCACTCCAGGTCGACCTCGGCGGCCAGCTCGACGCCGTCCCGCAGCTCGCCCTCGAGCACCCGGACCTGGTGCACGACCAGGCCCTTCACCGGGCGCTGCACGTCGAGGACCTCGGCGCGGCCGCCGTCCCAGACCAGGTGGCCCGCATCGGCGACCTGACCACCGGACTCGGCGTAGAACGGCGTGCTGTCCAGCAGGACCCGGGTCAGCTCTCCGGGACCGGCGACCGGCGCGTCGCCGACCAGGGCGAGCACCCGGGACTCGGTGCGCAGCGCGTCGTAGGCCCGCCAGTCGGTGGG
>JBBSVA010000265.1:0-1889 GCA_038233915.1 Mycobacteriales bacterium
ACCTCGGTGGCCTTACCGACGTAGCGGATCGCGGTGTTCTTGGCGAGGATCGTGATCCCCTTCTCGCGCTCCAGGTCGCCGGTGTCCATTGCTCGTACATCCACGTGCTGGTGCTCGCCGAACGCGCCGCCCTGCCAGAGCATCGCGTCGACCAGGGTGGTCTTGCCGTGGTCGACGTGGGCCACGATCGCCACGTTGCGCAGGTCTGAGCGGAGTGTCATCTTCGGTGGTGCCTTTCAGGGCTGAGTGCCGGCTCGAGGGGCGCCGTGCGGACAGGCGCGAGCCAGTGAGGTGAGTCGTGGTGACAGCGGCGCAGAACGGCGCGCATCGTCAGTCTATCGTGACCCGCGTGGCTCCTTTCCCCGTGCTGTTCCTCTGCGTCGGGAACGTGTGCCGCTCACCTTTCGCCGAGCGGCTGCTTCGGCTCCGGCTGGACCAACAGGGTTCGAGCGAGCCGTTCGAGGTGTCCAGTGCGGGTGTGCTGGCGATGGCCGGCCGGGAGATGCACCCGGTGATGGCCGGGGAGCTCGCGTCGCGTGGAGGCAGCGGCGAAGGTTTCGTGGCGCGCCAGCTGAGCGAGGGTCTGGTCGAGCACGCAGTGCTCGTGCTGGCAGCCACGAAGGAGATCCGGTCCCGGGTGCTCCAGGAGGCGCCGACGGCACTGCGCCGTACGTTCACGATGCTGGAGTTCGCCGCACTCGCCCGCGCCGCGCCGCTGGGTCTGGGAGTCGAGGACCTGGTCCGCAGCTGTGCGGAGCGGCGTTCGGCCGCTGTGCTGCCCGGCTACGACATCGGCGACCCGATGGGGGCTCCGGGCGAAGTGTTTGCCAGTGTGGCAGCAGACCTGGACACCGCTGTCACCAGCATCGCCCACTCCCTCAACCCGTCGTTGCTTCCGGAAATGGAGTCCCCATGAGCGAGAACACAGCAGGCCTGGCCCCCGACATCGCCGCCGTGCTGCAGGCGATGGTGGCCTCCGATGCGCCGCCGATCATCGAGAGCACGCCGGAAGAGGCGCGGGAGGGGTTCCGGGTGCTGATGGTGCATCTGCGCGGGCCCCAGCACCTGGTGAACGGGGTCACCGCCTCCGAGGACACCGTGGCGGGCTTCCCGGCCCGGGTCTACCGACCGGATGCGTCGACCGGCCCGCTGCCCACCGTGCTGTTCCTGCACGGCGGCGGGTTCGTGATCGGTGACCTCGACACCCACGACCCGTTGTGCCGGCTGATCGCCCGCGACTGCGAGGCGGTCGTGGTCGCCGTCGACTACCCGATGGCGCCCGAGCACCCCTTTCCAGAGCCGGTGGAGGCCGCGATCGCAGCCGCCCGCGAGGTCCACGGCCGGCTCGGCGAGCTGGGCGGGGACATACGGCTGGCCGTGGCCGGGGACAGCGCAGGAGGGAACCTCGCCGCAGTGGTCACCCAGCAGGCCCGCGACCTCGGACTGACCGCCCAGCTGCTGATGTACCCCACCGTCGACCCCGGCGGGACGTATGCGTCACGCGAGCAGAACGCGACCGGCTACTTCTTGGACACGCCGACGATGGAGTGGTTCTTCGCCCACTACGTCGGCACCGAGACCGACCAGGCCCTGCTGAGCGACGTACGCCTGACCCCGTTGGGGGGTGACCTCGCCGGCCTGCCGCCGGCCGTGGTGGTCACCGCCGAGTTCGACCCGCTGCGCGACGAGGGCGAGGCGTACGCCGCTGCGATGCGGCAGGCCGGCGTACCCGTCGACGCGAAGCGGTACGACGGTCAGATCCACGGCTTCGCCAACATGGACCACATCGCGCCGTCGTCCGCCAAGGCCGCCACCGACGACATGCTGGTCCGGTTCAAGGCGCTGCTGCACCCCTGACATCTTTCGCTAGTCGAGCAGCAACCGACGTC
>JBBSVA010000266.1:0-1806 GCA_038233915.1 Mycobacteriales bacterium
GGGTCTCACCGGAGGGCGGCGGCAGGACCGGCGCGACCGCGACGCCCGTCGGGCACGGACCGGACGGGTCGGAGTCGCACACGTTGCGGACCGCGTCGGTGAGGGTGCTCACCGCGCGGGCGATCGCCGGCGGGCGGCCGTTCAGGGTCTCGAGCACGGTCGAGACCGTCAACGAGCCCGTGCGGGCCAGTCCCACGACGTAGGTGCGCCCCACCGCGTCCGGGATGCGCAGCTTCAGCACCTGCGCCTCCTCCCCCAGCCCGGTCACCCGGTAGGTGTTGAGCAGCTGGAGCCTGGCCTCGTTGCAGCCGGCGAACCAGCCCAGCGTCGTCTTGTACGCCGCCGCCGCGGCCTGCGCGCTGCGGGAGATCTCGACCGTCTGGAGGTAGTTGCGGCGCGTCTCGCCGGGCTTCCTGCCCGGGGCCGCGAAGGTGCGCACGAAGGTGCCCCGTCCCTGCGGGTCGGCGAACCGGGTGTCCTGGCAGACCGTGTTGATCCCGCTGCCCTGGGTGTTGTCGGAGGTGTTCAGCACCCGCCACGTCTCCTTCGGGGCGAGCGACTGCACCTCCGGCAGGTCGAGCAGCATCTTCGCGGTCACCGGGTTCTGCCTGGCCGCGGGCTTCGAGGCAGCGGCCGGCTCCGTGACCCCGCCACGGACCACGAAGAGGCCGCCGAGGAGCGTGAGGGCGAGGAGTACGACGACCGACGCCACCGCGTGCACCCGGCGACGTATGGCGCCGCCCCGGTGGATCGCCCGCGACGGGGGGAGCGCGGCGGCCTCGGCGACCGGCGCCAGCACCTCGATGGCGGTGAGCACGCCGTCCGGTGGGCAGTCGGTGTCCCGGCTGAAGCTGCGGGTCGCCTCGGAGAGCTGTCCCTCGACCCGGGCGGTCGTCTCGCCCAGCTCACGGCCGACGGCGGCCGCGCTGAGGCCGGCGAGGTGGGTCAGCAGCACGATCCTGCGTTGCTGGTCCGGCAGGTGGTGCAGCGCCTCGAGGACGCGCTTCTGCTCGGCGGACAGGCCCTTCTCGCGGTGCCACAGACGAGCGACGTGCCGACGCTGGGCGATCGCCCAGGCGCGGGGACGTACCCATTCCTCGGGGTCACGCAGCCGCCCGACCTTGCGCCAGCGGTGCCGGCTGGCCGTGAAGGCGTCGCCGACGGCGCTCCTGGCGGCGGACAGGTCCCCGGTGAGGGCATAGGTCTCGAGCAGGATCCGTCGGCGGCTGGCGAGGTAGAACGCGTCGAACTCCGGCGCCGGGGAACCTGGCGAGGTGGTGGTGGGCGTGGGCATGACAGCCCGAGGCTACCCGCGTGCCTCACCGGTCCGGCTGCTGTCCTGGGTCAAGATGGGCGGGCGATGACCGATCTGTTGAGCCGACCTACCGCTGCGGGCCCGTCCAAGGGCTCCTCCACCGACTCCGAGGGACGTCCCCTCCACGTGTCCGCGGCGCTCGCCGCCCTCGGGGCCGCGGCCACCACGCTGCTGACCTGCGTGGCCCTGGCCGTCATCGGCTGGTTCCTGGCCGACGCCGGCGCCCACGGGGACACCACCGACGCCCTCCGGGTCGGAACCGACGCCTGGCTCGTCGGTCACGGGGCCCAGCTGACCCTGTCCGGAGTACCCCTCGGGATCGTGCCGCTGACCGTGACCGCCCTCATCGCGATGGTGCTCTTCCGCTCCGGCCGCTGGGCGGTCGCGACCTCTCAGCCCGTGACGGACGACCGGTCGGTGCTGCTGGCGGCCACGATCCTCACCGGCATCTACGTCGTCATCGCCGTGGTCACCTGCACGATCGTCACGCA
>JBBSVA010000267.1:0-1777 GCA_038233915.1 Mycobacteriales bacterium
CGGGGCTGAAGAGGTCGAGCTGGGTGAGGTCCGCGGTGCTCATCCGCCGAACACCGCCACGACGCAGCCGTTGCCGTCGATGCCGCTCACCCCGCCGCCCATCGTCTCCACCAGCCCGGTCCGGGCGCCGGGGACCTGGCGGCCACCCGCCTGCCCGCGCAGCTGCCAGACCACCTCGGCGACCTGGGCCAGCCCGGTCGCGCCCAACGGGTGGCCGCGGGAGAGCAGCCCGCCGGACGGGTTGACCGGCTGGGCGCCGCCCAACGCCGTCATCCCGGCCGCGGCCGCGGCCCCGGCCGCACCGGGGGCGGTGATGCCCAGTGCCTCGGTGGTGGCCAGTTCGCCGACGGTGAAGGCGTCGTGCACCTCGAAGACGTCGACGTCGGCGGGCCCGAGGCCGGCCTGGGCGTACGCGTCGGCCGCGGTGGCCGCGACCAGGTCCCAGCCCCAGACGTGCGCGGAGCGGTGGTCCCACAGCTGCCCGGACCGGAAGCCCAGCCCGCGGACGGCGATCTGGCCCGGTCCGCCGTCGGCCGGGGCGAGCACCGCGGCGGCTGCGCCGTCCGACGTCGGGCAGCACTGCAGCAGGGTCAGCGGGTCGGCGATCATCCGCGAGGCCAGCACCTGCGCCACCGTGTAGTCCCCGGCGTACTGCGCCCGGTCGTTGTGGCGGGCCGCCGCGTGGTTCTTCACCGAGACCGCGGCCAGCTGCTCCCGGGTCGCGGCGCCGGTCTCCAGGTAGCGGTGCGCGGCCATCGCGTAGAGCGCCGGCATGGCCAGTCCGGTGACGCCCTCGGCGTCGGTGACCTCCGGGGTGATCGCGCCGGAGAAGGCGGTGCTCATCTGCTCCAGACCCAGGGCCAGCACCCGGCGGTAGCGGCCGGTGCGCACCGACTCGTGCGCCTCGACCAGCGCCGTCGTGCCGCTGGCGCAGGCGTTCTCGATCGTCACCACCGGGATGCCGGTGATCCCCAGCGCGTGCAGCACCCGCTGGGCCACGCCGGGGGCGCCGAAGACGGTACCGACGTAGACCGCGTCCGGGTCGCCGGGGCCGGCGTCGTCGAGTGCCTCCCGGACGGCGTCCCAGGCGAGCTCGGTGAGCGTGCGGCCGGGCTGGCGGCCGAAGTGCGAGGTACCCACCCCGTGGACGGCGACGTCCATGCTCAGACCACCTCGACGGCGACGTCGCCGGTGCCGGGGTCGCGCAGCCGGACCCGGGTGCCCATCGGCAGCACGTCCTCGCCCCCGGTGGTGACGAGCACCCGGGGGCCGTCGTCGAGGTCGACGTAGGCCAGCCCGAACGGCGGAACCCGGCCGGGCACCGGGATCCGGACGACGGTGGAGCTCCAGACCGTGCCCCCGGGGCCGAACTCCGCGGGGGCGACGGTGCCCCGGCAGTCCGGGCAGCGGGGCCGGGCGAAGGCCACCGGGTGCCCGCACACCGTGCACCGGACACCGGCCACCGCGATGCCGGCCGGCGTCGTCGTCAGGCGGGGGCGGGGGTCCGTGGGAGCCGGCGCGGTGCTGGTCGGGCTGGTCATCGGTGGGCCTCCTGCAGCTCGGGGGTTGGGACGACGGGGCTCAGAGCGAGATGCCGCCGTCGACCATCACCGTCTGGCCCTGCACCATCCCGGCCGCGGGGGAGGCGATCCACTCGACGGCGCCGAGCACGTCCTCCATCCCCAGGCCCCGGCCGCTGGGGTTGGCGGCCGCGGCGCCGTCGAGCCGGGCCTGGGCCTGGTCACCGAACATCGTCCGGAATGCCGGGGTGTCCAGC
>JBBSVA010000268.1:0-1728 GCA_038233915.1 Mycobacteriales bacterium
CATCCTCGCCCGCGCCTGGCTCTACGTCATCTGGCACTGCTGGCAAGCCGCCGAGGCCTACGACCCCGACCGGCACCACGCCCTGCAACGCATCCTCAACCAAGATCAGCACCGGGCGGCTTGACACAGGGCTTCTCATGCCGACGCCACGAAGCGGACCCGCACGCCCGGGCGCAGCAGCGCCGCCGGGTCGCGGGACAGGTCGAAGACCGCGGTCTCGGTGTGCCCGAGCAGCTGCCAGCCGCCCGGGGACTCCCGCGGGTAGACACCGCTGAACTCCCCGGCCAGCCCGACCGAGCCCGCCGGCACCCGGGTGCGTGGGGTGGTGCGGCGGGGCACGTCCCACCCGCCGCCGGCCGCCGTCAGGTAGCCGAAGCCTGGCGCGAACCCGCAGAAGGCGACGGTCCACTCGGTGGCGGTGTGCCGGGCGACGACCTCGTCGGCAGTGCAGCCCAGCAGCTGACCGATGTCGGCCAGGTCCGCGCCGTCGTAGACCACCGACAGCTCCAGCACGTCTCCTCCGGCGGCCGCGTCGGCCGGTCGGGGTGTCGTGGCCCGGACTGCGGCGGCGACCGCCTCGACGGTGGTGGCCGCCGGGTCCAGCACGACCAGCACCGTCCGGGACGCCGGGACGACGTCCAGCACGCCCGGCGGGGGTGCGTCGACCAGCGCGGCGTGCAGCGCGAGCACGTCGTCCAGGGTGTCCAGCTCGGCGAGCACTGCGGCGCCGCCGCTGGGCAGCAGTCGCATCAGCGTGCGGACGGGGTCGCGAACGGAACCAGGTCCACCCCGGCCGCGGTGAGCGCTTCCCGGACCTGCCGGGCGATGTCGACAGCACCCGGGGTGTCACCGTGCACGCAGATCGACCCCGGCTGCAGCCGCAGCTCCCCGCCCTCGACATCGGTGACCGGCTCCCCGGTCGCCATCGCGACGCAGCGTCGGGCGATCTCCGCCGGGTCGTGCAGCACCGACCCGGGCAGCCGGCGGGACACCAGGGTGCCCTCGGGCGTGTAGGCCCGGTCGGCGAAGGACTCGGCCACCGTGGTCAGCCCGGCCTCCCCGGCCAGCCGCAGCCAGACCGACCCGGGCAGGCCCAGCACCGGCAGCGTGCGGTCGACGTCCACCACCGCCGCGACGACCGCGGCGGCCTGTTCCTCGTGGTGCACGATCGCGTTGTAGAGCGCCCCGTGCGGCTTCACGTAGCGGACCCGGTCCCCGGCGATCCTGGCGAACGCGTCCAGGGCGCCGAGCTGGTAGACGACGTCCTGGGTGAGCGCGTCGGGTTCGACGTCGATGAACCGGCGGCCGAAGCCCGGCAGGTCCCGGTAGCCCACCTGGGCGCCGATCGTGACGCCGCGCTCCACGCACCGGGCGGTGACCCGCCGCATGGTCACGGCGTCCCCGGCGTGGAAGCCGCAGGCCACGTTGGCGCTGGTGACGATGTCCAGCAGCGCGTCGTCGTCGCCGAGCACCCACTGGCCGAAGCCCTCGCCGAGGTCGGAGTTCAGGTCCACGGAGTTCAGGTGCACGGTGCTCATGAGAACAGCTCGATGACCGGGCGGACGGAGTTGATCGCCAGGTACAGGGTCACCAGCCAGGCGGCCCAGCCGACGACGAGCAGCCAACGCGGGTAGTGGTATCCGCCGAGCAGGTCGGCCCGCCGGGTGGCCACCCAGAGCAGCACCGCGATGCCGATGGGCAGCAGCAGCCCGTTGAACGCACCGGCGA
>JBBSVA010000269.1:0-1722 GCA_038233915.1 Mycobacteriales bacterium
GGCCGCCCTGCCCGACCGCCCCGGGTCGCCCTCCTCGCTCGTGGCCCTGCTTCGCTCGGGGCGGGCCAGTTCGCGCGCCGAGCTCTCCCGGTTGACCGGGGCCTCCCCCACGACGGTCGCCGGCCGGGTCGACGCGCTGCTGGCCGCCGGCGTGCTCGCCGAGGTCGAGAGCCCGGCCACCGGCAGCGGTCGCCCGCCCCGGCGGCTGGCCCTGCGGGCCGGCCTGGGTGTCGTAGGCGCCGTCGGGCTGGGCGAGCAGCACGCCGACTGCGCGGTGCTCGACGTGACCGGCGCGGTGCTGGCCGAGGAGCGCGTCCCGGTCCGGGTCGGGGACGGCCCGGACGCCGTGCTCGGCACCGTCACCGGGGTGCTGGATGCCCTGCTGGCCGGGCACGGCCCGCACGCGGGGCCGCTGCTGGGCCTCGGCCTGGGCGTGCCGGGCCCGGTCGCCCACCCCGGTGGGGTGGTCACGTCACCGGCGCGGATGCCTGGCTGGAACGGGGCCGACGTCGCCGCGCTGGCCCGCCCGCACCTGCCCGCCGGCGCCGTCGTCGTGGTGGACAACGACGCCAACCTGATGGCGCTGGGGGAGCACGTCACCGACCCCACGGCCGAGCACCTGGTGCTGGTCAAAGCGGGGTCGGGGATCGGCTGCGGCATCGTGGTGGACGGCCGGCTGCAGCGTGGTGCCCGCGGTTTCGCCGGGGACATCAGCCACGTGACGGTGCCCGATGCGGAGCCGGTGCCCTGCTCGTGCGGCCGGGTGGGCTGCTTGGACGCGGTGGCCAGCGGCGCCGCCCTGGCCCAGCGGCTTCGGGACGCCGGCGTCGACGTCGGCGGGGTCGACGCCATGCTCGACCTGGCCCGGGACGCGCATCCGCAGACCACGCGGCTGCTGCGTGAGGCGGGGAGCCGGACCGGGACCGTGCTGGCCACGATCGTCAACCTGGTCAACCCCGACCGGCTCGTGCTGGCCGGTTGGCTCAGCCAGGCGGAGGCCTTCGTCGCCGGGGTGCGCTCGGCCGTCTACACGCAGAGCCCGCCGCTGGTCACCGACGGCCTGGAGGTCGTGGTGAGCCGGGCGGGGCCGCGGGCCGGCCTGCTCGGGGCCGGGCACTCCGCGCTGGACGCAGTCTTCACCGACCTGCCGGGCCTGGTCGCCCGCCGCGACTGACGGTCCCGCGGGTCAGCGTGGGGCGTCCTGCGCCGGGTCGGTGACCGCGGCCTCCAGCACCTGGTGCCAGGGTCCGTGCAGCCGTGCCTCGGCGGCGGCCCGGGTGGTCGCGGCGACCATCTGCTCCTTGGTCCGCAGCTCCGGGTACGTGCTGACCCGGTGGACCGACAGCCAGCCGGCCATCAGGTCCTGCCACCGGTCGTGCGGGTGTCTCGCTGGGGGTGCATGTGGCTCCTGTCCTCCGGGTTTCCGTGGCGACGGTGGCACGGTCCACCCACTCTGCCGCGACCAGGGTCCCGCGCGCCACGTCGGGCAGCACGTCAGGCGCTGTGCCCGGGGTGCGGGCATCGTCGGGGGATGAGCATCCACTGGACCGGCCGGGAGACGACCCCGGTGAGCCTGCCCGACGTCGACGGAGGCACCACGGCCGAGCAGATGTCGGGTCCGCTGCACGCGGTCGAGCCTGACCTCGAGGACCTCGCGAAGGTCACCTCGCTGTGCAACCGCACCGTCCGGGTGTGGGGGCAGCGCCCCTTCGACCCCGCCGA
>JBBSVA010000270.1:0-1717 GCA_038233915.1 Mycobacteriales bacterium
ATGAAGGTGCTCGCCGCGGACAGCCCGCTGTCCCTGCAGGCCCACCCGACGACGGCCCAGGCGCAGGTCGGCTTCGCCGCCGAAGAGGCCGCCGGCATCCCGCGGGACGATGCGACCCGCACCTTCAAGGACCCGTTCCACAAGCCGGAGATCCTGCTCGCGATCACCCCGGTCGAGGCGCTGTGCGGCTTCCGCCCGGTGGAGGAGTCGCTGCACTGTCTGGCGAAGCTCCAGCTCCCCGAGCTGAAGCCGACCATCGCCGCGCTGGCCCGCGGCGGGCTGCAGGTCGCCGTCCCGCAGCTCCTCGCCCTCTCGGCGAAGCGGCGGCAGTCCCTGGTCACCGCGGTCGCGGAGCGGGCGGCGCGCTTCGTGGCGGCGCACGACCCGGAGTTCCTCAACACCTACCGCTGGGCCGCGAGCCTCGCGACGACCTACCCCGGTGACCCGGGCGTGGTCATCTCGCTGCTGTGCAACCACCTGACCATCGCCCCGGGTGAGGCCGTCTTCCTGCCCGCCGGCAACCTGCACGCCTACCTGTCCGGCGCTGGTGTCGAGGTCATGGCCAGCTCGGACAACGTGCTGCGCGGCGGCCTGACCGGCAAGCACGTCGACCTGGCCGCCCTCATCGAGGTGCTGGACTTCACCGACGGCCGTGTCCCGGTCATCCGCCCGGTGCTGGGCCCCGGTGGCCTGCGCTACCCGGTGCCCGTCGAGGACTTCGACCTGACCCGCTGCGAGCTGGGTGCCGACCCGGGCAGCCTGCGCACCTCCGGACCCCAGGTCCTGCTGTGCACCGAGGGCACGGCGGTGCTCGGCACCGACGACGGCGAGCTCGTGATCCGCCAGGGCGAGTCTGCCTTCGTGCCGGCGAACGCCCCGCTCAGCGCGCAGGGCCCGGCCGTCCTCTACCGCGCCACCACGGGCCTGCGCGCCACCTGAGCGCGGCACCTCCGGTCAACGCCGCGGGGGCGGCGCAGTCGCACCGTCCGGTCCCTCATGGGTGAGAGTGCCCAGTCACACCAGACGTCCCGGGCGATCAACCCGTATCCTGGACCGCGGCACGAGCCCCGCCGAAGCCTCGGCATGCTCGCTCAGACGAGACACCGACGCAGCCGCAGCCCCTCTGGCGCGGCCGGGACATCTGGAGCGACATGACCGCCTCTACTGGCGCACGCGTACTGACCACCGACGACTTCAAGGTCGCCGACCTCTCCCTCGCCGGCTTCGGCCGCAAGGAGATCTCCCTCGCCGAGCACGAGATGCCGGGCCTGATGTCCCTGCGCGAGGAGTTCGGCGAGGACAAGCCGCTGGCCGGCGCCCGCATCGCGGGATCGCTGCACATGACCGTGCAGACCGCCGTCCTCATCGAGACCCTGACCGCGCTGGGCGCCGACGTCCGCTGGGTCAGCTGCAACATCTTCTCCACCCAGGACCACGCCGCCGCGGCCATCGCCGTCGGCCCCGAGGGCACCGCCGACGCGCCGTCCGGCACCCCGGTGTTCGCCTGGAAGGGCGAGTCGCTGGAGGAGTACTGGTGGTGCACCCAGCGCCTGTTCGAGTTCCGTGACGAGACCGGCACGATCGTCGGCCCGAACATGCTGCTCGACGACGGCGGCGACGCCACCCTGCTGGTCCACCTGGGCACCCGCTTCGAGGCCGACGGCGTCGTCCCCGACACCACCGAGTCCGACTCCGAGGAGTACTCGGTGATCCTCGG
>JBBSVA010000271.1:0-1643 GCA_038233915.1 Mycobacteriales bacterium
CCGCTTCCCGACCGGGGTGGCGGGGGACAAGGTGCACCAGAAGCGCGTACCGGCCGGGGCGCCGCCGTGGCTGGAGACCGTGCGGGTGCACTTCCCCCGCTGGAACCGGACCGCCGACGAGCTGTGCGTGACCTCCCTGGCGCACGTCGCGTGGGCGGTGCAGATGTCCACGGTGGAGTTCCACCCCTGGAACAGCCGTCGGGACGACGTCGAGTTGCCCGACGAGTGGCGGATCGACCTGGACCCGATGCCGGAGGCCGACTGGTCGACCGTGCGCCGGGTGTCCGGGGTCGTCCGGGAGGTGCTCGACGAGCTGGGCGCCGTCGGCTTCCCCAAGACCTCCGGCGGCAACGGGCTGCACGTCTACGTGCGGATCCCGCCGGTGCACGGGTTCGGCGACGTCCGGCGGGCGGCGCTGGCCTTCGCCCGGGAGGTCGAGCGGCGCGCCCCCGAGGACGTGACGACGACCTGGTGGCGCAAGGACCGGGACCCCCGCGCCCTCTTCGTCGACTACAACCAGAACGCCCGGGACCACACGCTCGCGGCCGCCTACTCGGTGCGCGGCAATGCCGAGGGCACCGTCTCGGCGCCGATCACCTGGGTCGAGCTGGCCGACGCCGAGCCCGGCGACTTCACCATCGCGACCATGCCCGAGCGGTTCGCCCGGCTCGGGGATCTGCACGCCGACATCGACAGCCAGGTGTTCGACCTGGCGCCGCTGCTGGAGTGGGCCGACCGGGACGCCGCGGCCGGGGTCGACGTGCCGCCCGAGCCGGAGGCCTGAGCTCGGCTGGGCGGGTCAGAGCCGGCGGTAGGCCGAGTCCGGGACGTCGGTGACGAACATGTGCCCGGGGGCGTGGGTGATCGTCTACGGCGGCCGGGACGGGGCGCATCGACACCACCAGCGGCCCGGACAGCCGGCCGGCCGGGCAGCACTCCCGGTCGGTGCGGAACATGGCGACGTTGCGGCCCTGCTCGATGTTGCGCACCGGGACCCCGGCCTGCAGCAGGGCGGTCTCGAAGCTGAAGCTGCAGCCGATCAGGAACGCCACCGCGTCCTCGGTCCACCGGTCCCGGACGTCGGTCGGCTCGTCGACCAGCTCGCCGTGCTCCCAGACCCGGTAGCCGGGCAGGTCGGTGCGCAGGTCCGCGCCCGGCGCCAGCGGGGTGCGCGGGCTGCCCGGGTCGCTGACGTCCAGCAGCGGGACCGGTCGGAGGTTGCGCTGGGCGAAGAGCAGCATGTCCCCAGGCCCGGTTGCGCGGCAGCACGACCAGGTTCGCCTGGGTGGTGCCCGGCGCCCGGCCCGAGGAAGAGACGGTGAGCCCACCGCGGAACGCCTCCCGAGCGGACGCCGGGGTGCTGGTGGTCCCAGCCGGTTCCAGGAGACCCGCAGGACCGCGCCCAGCTGCTCCTCGGACAACCGGGTGCCCGGCGCGAGGTCGCCTTCGGTCACCCGGCGGCGCAGTGCGTCGGCCACCCGCGCCCACCACGCTGCTTGTCGTCGCCGGTGCGTTCAACGGGCTGCTGCTGCCCATCGGCATCGCGGTGCTGCTCTGGGTGGCCACCCGGCGGGCCGACCTGCTCGGCGGATACCACTACCCGCGTTGGCTGCTCGTCGTCGGCTGGGCCGCCTGGCTGGTGA
>JBBSVA010000272.1:0-1558 GCA_038233915.1 Mycobacteriales bacterium
CCGCCACCGGGGCTGTCCCGCGACGACGGCGGCGAACGCGACGTTCCCGGCCACGTCCAGGTGGCCGAACAGCAGTGGCCGCTGGGCCAGCATCGCCATCCCGCGCCGCTCCGGGGGGACGCCGGCCAGGTCGACGCCGCCGACGAGCACCGCCCCGGAGTCGGGCCTGTCGAGACCGGCGATCAGCCGCAGCGCGGTCGTCTTCCCGGAGCCGGAGGGCCCCAGGAGAGCCAGGCAGGCGCCGGCGGGGACAGCGACGTCCAGGCCGTCCAGGGCCGGCCGAGCGCTGCCCGGATGACGTCGGGTCAGTGCGCGGACCTCCAGCGAGACGCTCATCGTCCGCGCCGGGCGAGTCGGGAGACCAGCAGGCCGGCGGCCAGCGGTGGCAGCACCGCCGAGACCGATAGTGCGGCGACGACCGGCTCGTTGCCCACCCCGGCCGCAGCGGACCCGATCAGCAACGGCAGCGTGACGAACTGCCCGCCGCCGACTGTCAGGGTGACCACGTAGTCGCTCCAGCCGACCAGGAACGCCAGCAGCACGGCCACCGCGATCCCGGGGGCCAGGGCCGGCAGCACCACCCGCCGGACGGCGACCCCCGGGCCGGCCCCCAGCAGCCGGGCCTCCTCCGCCAGCCCCGGTTCGATGCCGGCCAGCGCCACCCGCAGCGCCCAGACCGGGTAGGGCAGGGCGGCGACGGTGAGCAGCAGCCCGACCCCGACCGGGCCGGGGACGCCCAGCCGCAGCAGCAGCACGTCCAGGCCCAGGGCGATCGCCACCGGCGGGAGCGCGACCGGGGCGAGCAGCACCGCCGCCACCAGAGCGGGTGCCGGCAGCCGCCGGTCGGCGAGTCCGACGGCGGCCGCGCCACCCAGGACGGTGGCGGCCACCGCGACCGCGGCTGCGAGCAGCAGGGAGCGCACGGCCGCAGCCGGCCCGCCGGCGGCCACCGCGTCGGACCAGCCGGTCAGACCCCACACCTGGGGGAGCGCGGCCGGGGCGCGCCAGACCGAGGCCACCGACCACACCAGCAGGGGCACCAGGGGCAGCACGAACCAGCCGACGAGTCCGGCAGCGCCCGCCCACCGCAGCGCCCTCACCGGCTGATCTCCACCGCGCGCAGGCTGCGGCGCAGCGCCACCGCGGCCACCGTGACGACCATCAGGCCGACCAGGACCAGCACCAGTGCGACGACGGCGGCCTGCGGGCGGGTGTCCAGTGCGATCGCCCGGGACAGCCGGACGGCGAGCACCGGCAGCGGCTCGGGGGTCGCCCGTCCCAGCAGCGCGGTCACCTCGTAGGAGCCGAAGGCGTAGACGAAGGAGATCGTGCCCGCGGCCAGCAGCGACGGGCCCGCCAGGGGCAGCAGCACCCGCCGGGCCCGCTGCCCCGGGCCGGCGCCCAGCAGGGCGGCCGCCTCGGCCAGCGGGCGTCGTCGGCCGGCCAGCGCGCCGGACACCAGCAGTGCCACGAACGCCGACTCCTTCCAGGCGAACTCGGCGACCACCGCGATCCACCAGCGGCCGCCGACCAGTTCCGGCCACTGACCGACCGAACC
>JBBSVA010000273.1:0-1549 GCA_038233915.1 Mycobacteriales bacterium
GGACCAGCTCCGCATGCCTGCATGGTCCTGGCCGACCTCGGTGCCGAGATCCTGCGGGTGGACCGGCCGGGCGGGGGCTTCGGCGTCGGCACCGGTGACCTGCTGACCCGCTCCCGGCGCTCCGCCGCCGTCGACCTGCGTCATCCGGACGGGGCGAAGACGGTACTGCGGCTGGTCGACCGCGCCGACGTGTTGGTGGAGGGCATGCGTCCGGGTGTCGCCGAGCGACTCGGCGTCGGACCCCAGGTCTGCCGAGAACGCAACCCGCGGCTGGTCTACGGGCGGATGACCGGATGGGGTCAGGAGGGTCCGCTGGCCGCCCGGGCCGGCCACGACCTGAACTACCTGGCGATCACCGGTGCGCTGGCCGCCATCGGGGAGCAGGACCGCAAACCCGTCCCTCCGCTCAACCTCGTCGCCGACTTCGGCGGTGGCTCGATGCTCCTGGTGACTGGGATCCTGGCCGCGCTGGTCGAGCGGAGCAGCAGCGGGCAGGGGCAGGTGGTCGACGCCGCCATGGTCGACGGGGTCAGCACGCTGATGGCGATGACGTGGGGACTGCGCGCCGGCGGCGAATGGCAGGACGAGCGGGGCGTCAATCTGCTGGACGGGGGCGCACCGTTCTATGACACCTACCGGTGTCTCGACGGCGGCTACCTGGCGATCGGCGCGTTGGAGCCGCAGTTCTGGGCCGTGGTGGTCCGCGAGCTCGGCCTGCTCGACGCGCCCGAGCAGTGGGACCGAGGGCAGTGGCCCGAGCTGCGTCGCCGGGTCGCCACGGCGGTCGCGACGCGGACCAGAGATGCGTGGGCGGCGGTGTTCGAGCCGCTGGACGCGTGCGTGTCTCCGGTGCTCACCATGGACGAGGCCCGCTGGCATCCGCACCTGGCCGCCCGGGCTTGCCTGGTCGAGCGGGACGGGGTGGTGCAGCCCGCCGCTGCGCCACGCCACTCCCGTACCCCCGGGGCGGTCAGTGGACCGCCTTGCGCACCAGGCGAGCACACCCGAGAAGCCCTCGCGGACTGGGGGTTCGGCGTCGACGAACTGACCCGGCTGGAGCGGGACGGCGTGGTGCGGCAGGCCTGAGGTCGCCGACTCACCAGCCCAGGGTTCCCGGAGCTCCCTTGAAGGGGCCGACCACGTCAGAGGTCACCCAGCCGCCGTAGAAGCCGCCCTGCTGTGCGCGAACCGCCTCACCGTCGACGGTGCACTGGTCCATGCGCGCCGGATAGACCGCCACGGCTCCGCGCAGCAGGGCGAAGTCCGGGACCGGTTCGGGATAGGTCCACGCGGCTCGCTCCTCGCGCCGACCCGGCCCCAGGACGTCGAGGTAGGCGGCCATCCCCTTCCACTCGCAGTACGAGGAGCCGCCGGACTCCTCGAGCGCACCCGGACGCCAGTCCTGGTGGGGCAGGTACCAGACGGGTGGATGGCTGGTCTCCAGCACTCGGATCCCGCGGGTACTACGGCAGACCTCGACGCCGCCGAGCGTGATGACCACGAGCCTGGGCGACACCTGCGCCCGCGGCGGTCGGGGGTAGTCCCAGAC
>JBBSVA010000274.1:0-1511 GCA_038233915.1 Mycobacteriales bacterium
GACCCGCTGGGCCGCCCAGCGGGCGCCCCCCGCCCCCCCCGCCTCGGGCGGCGCCCGCACGCTCGTCGTCGGAGCTGATCCATGCCCGGGGGGCGGGGGGTCAGTCCGTCAGGTCCCGGACGACGGCGTCAGCCAGCAGCCGACCGCGGTCGGTGAGCACTGCCCGGCCCGCCTCGTGCGGCCCGGCCTCCAGCAGCCCCCGGACGACGGACTCCGCGGCCCGGGCGCGGCCGACCTCGGACAGCGCGTCCAGCGGCAGCCCGTCACGCAGCCGCAGGCCGAGCATGACCCGCTCCAGGGACCGGTCGGCGTCGGTGAGCTCCTCGGCGTCGACGGCCGGGTGCTCGCCGGCGGCCAACCGTCCGGCGTAGGCGACGGGGTGCTTGACGTTCCACCAGCGCAGCCCGCCGACGTGGCTGTGCGCACCCGGGCCGACGCCCCACCAGTGCGCGTTGGCCCAGTACAGCTCGTTGTGCCGGCAGCGCGCCGCCTCGCCGCGAGCCCAGTTGGAGACCTCGTACCACTCCAGTCCGGCTCCCCGGAGCACCCGGTCGGCCTGCTCGTAGCGGTCGGCGAGCACGTCGTCATCGGGCATCGGGAGCTCGCCGCGGGCCACCCGGCGGGCCAGCTTGGTGCCCTGCTCGACGATCAGCGCATAGGCGCTGACGTGGTCGACCGGGGCGTCCAGCACGGCCTGCAGGGAGAGGTCCCAGTCGGCGTCCGACTCGCCCGGAGCGCCGTAGATCAGGTCCAGGTTGACGTGCTCGAAGCCGGCGGCGCGGGCCTCGCGGGCGGCCTCGGCGGCCCGGCCGGGGGTGTGCCGGCGGTCCAGGACGGCGAGCACGTGCGGGGCGGCGGACTGCATGCCCAGGCTGATCCGGGTGAACCCGCCGGCGCGCAGCACGGCCAGGGACTCCGGCGTCACGGACTCGGGGTTGGCCTCGGTGGTGACCTCGACGTCGTCGGCGACCGGGAAGAGCTCCCGCGCCCGGTCCAGGACGGCGACCAGGTCTTCCGCGGGCAGCAGGGTGGGCGTGCCACCGCCGACGAAGACGGTGCTGATCGTCGGCGGGGTGGGCCCCAGGACCCGGGCAGCGAGCTCGACCTCGGCGATCGCGGTGACCGCGTACTCGCTGCGGTTGGCGCCGGGGCCGAGCTCGTCGGAGGTGTAGGTGTTGAAGTCGCAGTAGCCGCAGCGGGTCGCGCAGAACGGTACGTGCAGGTACAGCCCGAACGGTGTCGTCGGCAGCTCGGCGCGGGCGGCGGCGGGGAGCATCCCGGGACCGGCCGGGAGGGCGGGTGTCTGGCCCAGGACGGGCAGGGTGATGGTCATCGCTGCTCCCAGTGTCCACGGGCCCCGGCAAGATGGGTCCCGTGACCGACTCAGTGCTGCACGTCGAGGTGTCCCGCGGCGTCGCCACCCTCATCCTGGACTCCCCCGCCAACCGCAACGCGCTCTCCCGGGCGATGCGTGCCCAGCTGAAGCAGGCGTTGACCGACGCGCTCGCCGA